>JBBPZD010000034.1:0-4808 GCA_038199265.1 Actinomycetales bacterium
GCCATCTTCCTGCTGACGATGGGTTCTGCAAACAACTGGTGGGGGCGCTGGCTGGGCTGGGAGGTGACCGGCAAGACCGTGATCGGGGTGGCGGCCGGATGGTTGGTCGGCCGAGTGCTGTCCTGGGTGGCATTCCGGATCCGGGAGTCCCTGCAAGTCGCACGCATGGGTGACCCACTGCTGATCGTCGCGGCTCCGTTGATCGCCTACGGGGTGGGCGAGCTGGTGCAGGGTTGGGGGTTCCTCTCGGTATTCGTATGTGCGATCACGTTGCGCAGCGCAGACCGCACGCACGCCTACCACGACGCCATGCATGGGGTCATCGAGCGGCTCGAACGCTTGTTCACCCTCGTGATCCTGTTGCTGCTGGGCGCCGCGCTCACCAACGGCCTGCTGTTGTCGCTGAGTTGGCGCGGAGCCCTCGTGGCCTTTGCGCTCGTATTCGTGATCCGTCCGCTCACTGCCTGGGTGGCACTATGGAGCAGGAACGGCGCAGATTTCGACCAGACACCTTTGCTCGGCCCGCGTGAACGGGCCATCGTGGCGTTCTTCGGGGTACGCGGGGTCGGCAGCATCTACTACCTGGCCTACGCGACCGGGCACCATGACTTCCCCGGTGCCGACGATCTGTGGTCGATCGTGGGCTTCACCATCATGTTGTCCGTTGCCGTGCATGGAATTGCAGCCAGCCCGATCATCGGGCGACTGGATCGCCGCAGGGTCGCCGTCCTGGCGTGAGCAGGTGGGGGTGCCGTATACCGCACTCGCCCGTCGCAGCCGAAGCCGAGCGCCCACGTGAGGGTCTGCGGCATCATCGTCAGTAGCGGCGCCCAGTGTCGCCCAACGACCAGGAGGATGCATCGAGATGTCCCAGACCAGTCAGCGCAGGGCATTCTTGTCGGCGCTCCGCCCCCCGGACGCTCCACCCACCGGTCCGGACGTACTGCGCGAGTTGCGACGGGTCATCACCTCCGGTGCGGTCGAGCCTGATGCCGCAGTGCCGGTCGACGACGTCGCGGACCTGTTCGGTTTGAGTCGGATCCCGGTGCGCGAAGCGCTGAAGACCCTGATCGGCGAGGGCCTGATCACCCACGAGGCACGATTCGGGTACCTGGTCACCCGCCTGTCCGAAGCAGAGTTGCACGAGCTTTACCTGGTCCGAGGGTCGCTGGAGTCTGCGGCGCTCGAACCGGCGTTGGCGAATGCATCTGCAGAGGACGATGCGCGAGCAACAGCCGTCCACGAAGCCCTCACACGCGCTGTGGACCACCAGGACTCCACCGGTTTCCAGCGCACCAGCAGGGAATTCCATCTCGCCTTGTTGCACTCCTGTCGCATGCCGCGTCTGCTCGGAATGCTGGAGACGGCGTGGAACCTGACCGAGCCCGCCCAGACGATGACTCGCGTCGAAGCACATATCCAGCAGGAGTTGCGCGACGACCACACCAGGATGCTGGCCGCTTTCGTCGCCCGCGACGCCATAGCGCTGCGCACTCTCGGCGCGAGTCACCACGGCCGGCTCACTGCGGCCCTCGACACGATGGCCGAGCCGAACGGCGCCGAGGCTGAGTAGCCGCCACCACTTCTTGAGCCTGACTGGTCGCCCGACCTTTCTCGGCGCAGTCTCGGTAGACCCTGAACGTATGCTGAGCGCCATGACCGACACGTCACCCAGGGCCAGACGTGTCCGCAGCGAGATTGCTGCGATCGTGCTTGCGGTGGCGCTGGTCGTGGGGGTCGTCGGCTACTTCTGCTATCAGCAGGTGCGGCCGACCCGGGGTGTTTTTCCTGTCGCCGCGACCGACCTCACGGCGCGTCAGAGCAAGATCCTCGACGTCGCGCGTACTGAGTGGCACAACCCCGGTACCGCAACCAAATACTCCCAGGGGATCGAAGAGGAATGGTGCGCCGACTTCGTGAGTTGGGTGCTGCGCCGTGCCGGCTACCCGATGAGCAACCCGAACTCCGGGTCGTGGCGCATTCCAGGTGTCCTGACGCTGCAGTCCTACCTGCAGAAGGAGGGGCGCTTCCGCCCGGTCGGAGATGGCTACCAGCCTCGCGCCGGAGACATCGTCATCTACAACGGCGGAGAGTTCGGGCAGCACACCAACGTGGTCATCGACGCCGTGGGTGATCGCATCCGCACCGTGGGCGGAAACCAGTTCGCCGGTGTCGGCACTCAATCGGTGACCGTCATGGAGACACAGCTGAACCAAGCCGGCGTCATCGGCTATGGAACTGCCTGAACCTGACCTCGTAGCCCGTCTCGATGGAGCAGCGAAGAAACGAGTCGTCAGTTTCGCGCAGGTTCCACCCCGAACACCCGCCGAGATCGACACCTTCTCTAGATGTCTATCTGGCTGCCGACCACCCCGTCGACCCCGCCCAGGCACGGGCTCGAGGGAATGCCTGCGCAAGCCAGGGCTCTTTGGCGTGGGGGTATTGCGCTGCCGAGACGCTCTGCGCCACAGCCCGTTTGAACTCGGCATAGGCCGCGCGCTCGTGCGGGACGGCGCGCAGCCAGTCACGAAAGCACAGGGCCCCCTGCGCACCTGGCGAGCCGGACGCCCGGATGTGGACCTGGACGATGATCGCCGGGTCTGCCCCCCCGGCGAAGAACTTTTCCCAGTCCCGGGGGTCCGGAGCCCAGGGATGCGGCGTGTCGTCGAGTTTCTCGACACCCACGATTCCGGCCGCTCTCAGTGCCCGCGTGAAGGCGGGTTGCCGGGCCGATTCCAGATGCGCGATCTGCAGCTGGAGATCGACTACGTCTTTCGCAATCAACCCTTGGATCGCCGTGGATCCGATGTGGTCGATATGCGAGTACGCAAGGCCCGCTCGGTCGAGCTGATGCTGCAGACGAACGATGGTCCGTGCAGCGCGACCGGCCCACTCGGGGTCCGGTTCGTGCAGGACGACCGGCATCGAGATGTCGCGGCGTACTCGCCGGTCAGCGCGGAGGTTTGCCTCGAAGGGGACGAGGCGCGACTCCCACAGCGACGCCACCCGCGCCTCGAGCTCAGCAAGATCGCCGCTGTTGTCCAGCCAGGCATCGGCCACGGCGTGCCGCGCCGCGTTGCCCGCTTGAGCATCGATGCGGGCTTGGGCATCCCGTTCGGTCATACCCCGGTCTCGAACGATGCGCTCCATCCGCAGGGCCTGTGAGGCACCTACCACCACTGTCAGGTGGTTCCCCGCCGCCAACCCCATCTCGACCAACAGCGGCTGATCGTGCACGACGATCGCGTCGGACGCTGCTGCGTCGATCAGTTCAGCTGTGCCGATTGCGATCAACGGGTGGGTTATCGCCTCGAGGTCTCGCCGGGCAGAAGGGTCTGCGAAGACGACAGCGCCCAGGGCCTGCCGATCAAGAACGCCGTTCGCGGTGAGCACCTCCCGGCCGAAGCGACGTGCAATCTGCGCCAGCCCCGGGGTGCCGGCGGCAACCACTTCACGAGCAATGAGGTCGGCATCGACGACGACTGCCCCATGCTTCGCCAGCAACCGTGACGCGGACGACTTCCCCGAACCGATTCCCCCGGTCAGACCAACTTGCAGCACTCCTCCAGAGTAGCGAGAGACGACCGAGGGTGATCTGATGACGACATGAGACGACGAATCATCGTGACCGGGGGCGGAACCGGCATCGGTCGTGCAATCGCCGAGCGGTTTCTGCCCGAACATCCTGAACTGATTCTCATCGGTCGGCGCGAACAACCGCTAGCCGATGCCGCAGCTGCGTTACGCAGTGCGGACCCGGACAGCGTGGTGAGCACCTACTCCTGTGACCTGATGGACCCAGACGCGGTGCAGGCCCTCGCCGCGCAGATCGCCGACGGCGGCCGGGTGGACGTCCTCGTCGCCAACGCCGGAGGCAACTTCGGGCTGCAGAAGGGTGACCTGCATCAGGTGGCCGCGAACTGGCGTGCCGATTTCGACGGCAATGTGTTGCCGACGGTGCTGCTGACCGAGGCCCTGCTGGATCACTTCACCAGGCCTGGCGGCCGGATCGTCGCCATGAGTTCCATCGCAGCGCTGCGCGGTAGCAGTTCCTACGGTGGGGCCAAAGCAGCGGTCGACGCATGGGCGCTCTGGATGGCCGGCCGGCTTGCCGCAGACGGCATCACCGTGAACGTGGTGGCACCGGGATTCGTTCCGGCCACGGATTTCTGGCGCGAGCGTATCGAGCAGGACCCGAAGATCGTTGCCGATCGCACGGCGCCGATTCCGATGAATCGGCCGGGTACGCCGCAGGAGGTAGCAGCGGCGGTCGCCTATCTGGCCGACCAGGACGCGGGCTGGACGACCGGCCAGATTCTGCAGATCAACGGAGGCACCCTGCTCGGCCGGGGGTGAGCAGGGTGCCTGCGCGAACGACAGCGGGTCAGACCGCAGTGGCTCCCGACGACGGTTTCATCAGCGCCGGCCTGACCTGGCCAGTGGTGGCGCTCAAGCGATGCCCGGACTCGGTGTCGAAAAGCATCAGTTCCTCTGGCCGCGCAACGACCCGCAGGGTGTCGCCAACCGATGGTCGGTACTCACGTCCCAGCCGGACGGTCACGCTGGGGACGCCGCCGCCGATACGGTCGGACTCGACGTCGCCGTCCTGCTCGTCCTGGGTGCTGATGGCACGAGCAGCCGTGCTGTGGGTCGGGTGCCCGTAGACGAAGGACTCCGAGCCCAACGATTCGACGATGTCCACCGTCAACTCCAACGCGTTACGCTCATCGTCCCCGGCCACGACCCACGACTCGGGCCGAACACCGACGTCGAGGCTGCCGCGATCAGCCACCAGTCCGCGATCGAGC
>JBBPZD010000035.1:0-12838 GCA_038199265.1 Actinomycetales bacterium
CGACGCACCACTGATCGAGGAGGACTGTGATGGATCACGAATTTGGTACCAAGGCACCTGAGCTGCTCACTGCTGTCGAGGCAGCGGAATGGTGTCGCATCACGGTGGGCACCCTGCAGCACCTGCGGACGCACGGCCGGTTCGCGCCGGCGGTGAAGGTCGGCAAGCGCTGCTTCTGGATGCCGGAGGACCTGCTCGGTTGGCTGGCGGAGCAGAAGGAAACCGCGTGATCGGTCACTCGCCCAGTGGCCGTTGGAGGGTCCGGGTCAAGTACCGCGGGGTCGTCGTGGCCGACCGGACCTTCGACCGGCGTGGGGACGCGCTGCTGTGGGAGGCCGAGCAGAAGCGACGCCTACAGGACGGGGACTTCATTTTTCCGTCAGCGGGCAGGATGACGGTCGGCGAGCTTGCCGACGAATACCGGGAAGCCCGCCGTAGTCAGGTCGCCGTCCGGTCGTGGGAGTCCGACGAGTCCAATCTGCGGGTGCACGTGGTGCCCGAGTTCGGCAAGATGCCCATCTCGTCGGTGTCCGAGATCCAGGTCGAGCGCTTCCTGAGCCGCCTGGCCGTGACCCGCTCGGTCCCCACCGCAGCGAAGATCCGCACCACCCTGCGGGGACTGTTCGACTACGCGGTGCGCACCCGACGACTGCGGACCTCGCCGGTCGAGCGGGTCCGGCTGCCACGTCCGGACTCGCGCACCGGCCAGGTGGTGGAGTTCGAGCCCTTCACCCTGGCCCAGATGCTCGACGTCGCCGAGCAGCAGCGATCGACCGCCGGCAGGTACGCCGAGCTCACCCTGGTCCTGGGTCTGACCGGCGTGCGGATGGGGGAGCTGCGCGGACTGCGGGCCAAGGACGTGATGGAGGCGCCCTACCCGGGCCTGGTGGTCCGACGGTCACTGCCGCAGTCGGGCCGCACCGGCGCGGTCATCGAGCGGTCCACGACCAAGAGCGGCCGCACCCGGGTCGTGCCGCTGTCCGACCTCATCCTGCCGGTGGTGATGGACTGGGCACGGGACCGCGAGCCGAACGACCTGCTGTTCCCGGCGCCGGAGGGTGGCTACCTGCATGCGCAGAACTGGCGCCGGATGGTCCGGTGGGAGACCACCGGGCGCGGACGGCGGCCGCACGACCTGCGGCACACCGCAGCAAGCCTGTGGATCGCCGCCGGCGTCGACATCAAGACGGTGTCCGGCTGGCTGGGCCACGCCAGCGCCAAGCTGACGCTGGACACCTACGGCCACCTGATGGGCACCGACGCCGACCGGGCCGCCATCGCCAGAGTCAACCGCTCCCAGGCCCGCGTCGGCCGCGGGGACTCCACAGGGACCCGACCCTCCGAAAGCCCGGAGCGCGTGACGCAAAATGTCGCGTCCATACAGCTGTGACCTGCGCAAACATGTCGTGCCCCCGGCATGATTCGAACATGCGACACCCGCTTTAGGAGAGCGGTGCTCTATCCCCTGAGCTACGAGGGCGGGGCTGGGCGCCACTGTACCGGTGGGTGGAGGCGGCTCTGGTGCCAACCGCACGACGGTGAGACCGTCTCCCAGCGCAGGAATAGGGCCGAGTGGAAGGGTCGAGACATGTATTGCCCCCATCGCGCAGGTTTGTCAGGAACAGGAACTCGGCATGGCTGAGATCAACGACGAGGCGCTGATCGCCCTCTCGGCTGCCGAACGCAGCCAGGTGATGGCCCGACTGCAGGAACTCGCTGCTGCCGAATACCGCCCATCGCGGTCCCTGCAGGTCGCCCGTCGCTGGTTCCTGCGCTTGCTCGCTCTTGGTTGCCTGCTGCTCGTGCCGTGGATCGTCGCCCTGGCGGTGCGGCTGCCGCGTCAGTACGTCGCGAGCCAGTGGCGGCTGACCTGGATTGGCTTCGACACGGCACTACTTGTCGCCCTCGCGTGGGCTGCCTGGACCCTGTGGCGTCAGCAGCCCGTCGCCATCTCGGCCACGATGGTCGCAGCGACCCTGCTGTGCTGTGACGCATGGTTCGACGTGACGACCTCCGTCGGTGGGATGGACTTCGTGGTGAGCGCAACCACTGCTCTGCTGATCGAGATACCGCTTGCCGCGACGCTCATTTTCGTCAGTTTCCGGGTACGCCGAGTGAGGATCGACCTTCTGAGAGGCATTGTGCCCGCCCTGCGCAAGCAGGAGTAATGACCGAGCTCCGTCAGTCTTCGTCCGCCACGTCAGTTCTCCTACGCCGGAGCCGGTCCCGAATGCCGCGACGCCGGTCACGTCCGTCGATGCGGGCATCGGGGGGGTGCCCTTCGCGGGAACGAATGGCCAGCAGCCTGCCCTGGCCCTCGCCGTCCTCGGCGGTCATCACACCTTCTGGGGTGATCGGCTCCAGCTGTTCGGCCCGCACGTCCCCCGTACGGAGATCGATCTGTTCGTTCATATAACGGAACAGAACGGTGACTGTGGCTGCAACCGGCACTGACAGGAACGCACCGATGATGCCGAATTCCTCGCCGCCGAACGCCACCGACAACAAGACGATCCCCGGGTGCAGTTCCATCGATCGGCTCTGGAAGATGGGCGAGAGGATGTGTCCTTCGAGCTGTTGTACGGCCAGGATGATGCCCAGCAGGATCAACGACTTCGTCAGGCCGACCGTCACCAGCGCGACCAGCACTGCCAGAACACCGGCCACGAACGCACCCACGATCGGGATGAATCCACCGAAGAACGTCAATACGATCAACGGCAGGGCGAGCGGAACCCCCAGCAACCACAGGCCGATGCCGATGCAGATCGCGTCGATCGCACTGACGATTGCCTGCGCTCTGATGAAGCCGCCGAGAGTGCTGTAGACCCTGGTCAGCGCCTCAGTGAGGTGCGAACCGGCGCCGCGTCCGGCCGTCCGGCGGACCAGCGGTAGGAAGCGCGGGCCGTCCTTGATGAAGAAGAACGACAAGATCAGCGCCACCACGCCGGTCACCAGCAGGTGTGTGGCGACCGTGGCACCGGAAATCACCCCGTTCGTGATGCGATCGCCACTGGCCTGCAGATTGCCCGTCACGGCGTCGACAGCGGTATTGAGCTGCTTGGACGTGATGTTGAACGGGTCTTCACCAAGTCGTTTCTGCAGGTCGTTCACCCCGGCGATGGCCTTGGAGGTCAGCGCCGGCCACTGCGAGTTCACGTTGGCGCCGATCAACGTGAAGACCCCGCCGATCACCGCGAACATGCCGATCATGGTGGCGGCGGCAGCCAGAGCAGGCGGGAACCCGCGCAGTCGCAACCAGCGCGACGGCGGCCACAGCACTGTTGACACAATCAGGGCGAGCAGGACCGGCAGAATCGCCGTCCAGAAAATCCCCATCAGCTTCAGCAGCACCCACGCACCGGCCAGGATCACAACCATCCGCAGCGACCAGCTCGCCGTCCAGCGCAAACCCTGGCTGATGATGCGGGAACGGTCCAGGCCGGTGTTGGGGGAGCGGTCCAGCGCCTCCTGGCGCGAACCCGCACTCCGCTCCTCGACGTTCGGCATCTCCAGCGATGCCGGACCCGGCCTTTTGGTCATGTCTCCCTCTCGGAGGTATTCGTGAAGTGCTGTGTGCTGCCAAGCCAACCAGGTGACTCCCGGGGTGGGGGTGGGCCGTCTCGGCCCGGCCCCCAGGTGGCCGATTTTACGCACCGGTCGTGCTCGGGGCGGTTGATGACAGCCGTCGGCGGTGGCGGGTATGGGCCAGTGACCACCGTTAACCTGTCGTGGTGACAACTGCCGACGCCCCCGAAGACGACGAATCGGCACGGTCAGCTCTGGTTTCGGCTGCCGTGCAGGGGTGGCAACGGCAGTTGGCCGCCGTGGGCGGGCCGAACTCCCTGCTGTGGGACGCCGGAAACAGCGCCGACCAGCGTCTTGACCTGACGACGGCGCACCCGGCCGGAATGGCCCGGCTGCTGTCATCGGGTGACGTGCGGGTGTCGGAACTGTTCCGTGAGCCGGCCTCGCGAGCACGTGTGATCGCCCAGGCCCGCAAGATTGCGCAGCTCGCCAACCGGTTGCACGACGACTTCGGTCTGGCCTCCTGCTACCTGGCCGCAGGCACTGCGAGCTGGTCCTGGGCCGGCGCGGACCGCACCCCGCGTTCGCCGGTCCTGCTGCGCCGCGCCACCCTGCGGTCTGTTGCGGACGACGTCCACCTTGTCGTCTCCGACGCCGTCGAGGTCAACCCGGTCCTGACCGCAACCCTCGGCGCTCTGGGTGTCGACCTCGATACAGAGGCGGTGCGCAAGGCCGGCTCGGTCGGCACCAACTTCGACCCGCGCGGGGCCTACGCAATCGTGCGAACGGCTGCGGCCGATCTGATGGACTTCCGCATCGACCCGGTGCTCCTGGTCGGCGTCTTCAGCCACTTCAAGGTGCCGCTGGTGCGCGATCTCGCTGAGCAGGGCGAAACCCTGACGCAGAATCATCTAGTGGCGGCTTTCTCCGGCGATCTGCAGGAGATGCACGAAGTTGCAGCTCTGCCAACGCAATTCGCCGAACGCGATCCGCGCGGCGAGTTGCTGCCCGTCGATCTCGACGCGGTTCAGCAGGACGTCGTCGATGCTGTCGTCTCGGGCGCCAACGTGTGCGTGCTCGGAGCAGCGGGCACCGGAAAGACGCGTACCGCTGCTGCTCTGATCGCAGCGCTGGCCGATCAGGGGCGCCGGGTGCTGTATGTCTCCCATGCCCGGGCCTCGGTACTGGCCGTTCAGGACGAACTCACGCGGGTGGGACTGGGCGATCTGGTCCTCGACCTCGGCCGAGCCGACCGAAGCGCTCGCGACGTGGTGCAGGAGTTGAGCCAGACCCTGCACAGTGCTGCGGGCGTGACCGGCCCGGTGTCCGACATGGACGTCGATGTCGCCGCGTTGCGCTCTCGCATCCAGCAGCACCACGCGCTGATGCACGAAAAGCTGCAGCCGTGGGGTGTCACTCTCGACGCCGCGCAGGACCGACTCACGCAGTTGAGCGCGAACGACACACCGCCTCGGTCGCGAGTACGGCTGACCGGTCCCGCCCTCGCTGGTATCGATGAACGGCGTCGGCGCGACCTGCAGGACAAGCTGTCGAGCGTCGTAGCTGCCGGTGCCTGGTCCACGGAGGGCGAGGTCGACGCGTGGTTCGGGGCCCGGCTGATCGGGCGGGACCAACTCGATCGGTCACGCGGCCTCGTGGAGAGGCTGGCCCGCAGCGAGCTGCGAACGCACCGCTCCAGCTGGGACAAGCTCTGCGCCGACCTCGGTCTGCAGGTGCCGGGCAACCTCGTCGAGGAGGAACAGCTGCTGCAATTGTTGCGGCAGGTGCACCAGACCCTCGAGATCTTCCAGCCGGAAATCTTCGACGCGCCCTTGGACGACATGGTGGGCGCGATGGCGGCTCGCCGCGACCGCGCGAGCGCCGCGCAGCGCATCGGGCCGATGGAGCGGCGACGGCTGGAACGACAGGCCCGCGGGTTGCTACGCCCGGGTGCTCCCCCTCGCGACCTACGAGCGGTGCTCGTTCGAGCTCTGGAGCAACGTCAGGAATGGCGTTCGGCAGCCGGCCCCGGCGCTCGCCCGACGACGAGGACGACAGTGCCGGAGTTCGCCCGTCGCACCGAAGCACTGCGGGAGGACCTGGAGTGGTTGGGCGGTCGACTGACGGCGACCGCGGACGGTGGGGAGCTGCTCGAAACGCCCTTCGACCAGCTGCAGAGCCGGCTGGAGATGTTGGCCTCGCAGCCTGAGCGCCTGCAGGCTGCGGGATCGTCGCTCGCGACCTCGGACACGCTGCGCGAGTACGGGCTCGAAGAATTTCTCACCGACGTCGCGTCCAGACAAGTGCCTGGACCGCAGGCCGCGCTGGAGCTGGAGTTCATCTGGTGGGCCTCGATCATCGACCACGTCGCGGCGTCCACACCTGACTACGACGAGCTCAGCGGCGAACAGATCAGGGCTGCGGCGCAGAAGTACGCGGACGCTGACGAGCAGCACTTGACCACCAGTTCGACTCGGCTGCAGGCGACCATCGCTGCCCAACGGGCCGACGCCGAGCGGGATCTGCCCGAGCAGGTCGGTGTACTCAAAAGACACCGAGGCCGAACGGGAGACCTGCTTGAAATGGCACCGGAGCTCTCAACGGCACTGGCGCCGTGCTGGGCAACGTCGCCTTTCGCTGTGCCCGACCACCTGCCTCCGGGCGTGTGGTTCGACGTCGTCATCGTGGACGACGCGTCGACCGTCGGGACGGCGCAGGCCGTTCCCGCGATCGCGCGAGGTGGACAACTGGTCGTGCTGGGCGACGCCGCCGGGGCAGCACCCCTGCCGTTCCCGACCGGCCCTGCCGTGCCGGTCGGCGAGGTGCTGCTGGATCGCGCGCGGGACCTCTTCCCTGTCAGGACGTTGCCCACGCACTACCGCTCACTGGACGAACGCCTCTTCGGGTTTGCTGCGGCGCGCGTCTACGGCGAGCAGATCGTGACTTTCCCCGCTGCAGACCTGTCAGGGGGAGTCCGGTTGGACGTCGTCAGCGCCGCCCGGTACGAGGCCGGCACATCGCCGGCTGAGGTCGATCGCGTCGTCGAGGTGCTGCTCGATCAGTGGCGGACCCACCCACAGGAGAGCGTGGTGGTCATCGCCTTCGACACCCGGCACGCCGATCACATCCTGGAGGCCTTGCGCGGGGTCGCGCGTGCCGACCGCAGTGCGGCCAGATTGCTGGACGAGGCTCAGGTCGTGACTACCGCAGCGCGTTCCTCGGGAGTGGTGCGGGATGCAGTGATCATCGCCACGGGCGTCGGTCGCGACGCCCGCGGCCGGGTGCCCAGTCGACTGGGCGCGGTGAGCGAGGCAGGTGGGGAGCGACTGGTGACGACAGCCGTCACCCGCGCCCGACGCCGCGTGGTCGTCGTGTCCGGGATCTCCGGTGAGGATCTCGACCCGACGGTCCTGCGGTCGCACGGCGCTCTGCTGCTGCGCGACTATCTGCTGAACGCGGCGTCCGGCGGTTCAGCCACGCGGCGGGTCACTGAAGGTGCGGTGTCCGCAACGCCGGCACGCAGGCGCCGGACGGCGTCGACGGGCAGCGTGCTGGACACCCCGATCGCACCTGCAGTCGGCGAAGGACGTTCGTCTGTGGCTGCAGAGGATCTTGCGCGGCGCCTCACGGCTGAAGGTCTGAGCGTGCACACCGCCCACGGATTGGGACAGCCGCGGATCGACCTGGTGATCGAGGACCCGCACCGCGGCGGCGAACTGCTGGTCGCAGTCGAGACGGACGGCGCACTTTACGGCGCGATGCCGTTCACGCGCGATCGTGAACGTATCCGGCCTGCCCAGCTGCGCAGGCGGGGGTGGGCCTACGAACGAGTACTCACCCGGGACCTTTTCCGCGATCCGGCCAAAGAAGTAGCTCGGTTGGTACGCGCTGCGAACACGGCCTCGGCTCGTCGAAACGCAACGCCGGGCCTGTCTCCCACGAGGGAAGATAACGAGGGCTCCCGTCCATGACCGGGAGTTCCCGGGGGTCGCGCCGAGCGATTCGCCCGCCCACGAATGCTCCGGTGGGTCACGGTGCCGACCTGGGACCGGGCGGTGATTTCTCCGTCGTCACCGGCGACCCTGAGGAAGGAGCCACAGGCCCTTCGGGCACAACAGGTGGCCTGAAAGGTCCGGGTGGCACGAGTGGACGCGACGAGCAGTGGTGGCACGAACAGCGGCCGCCGCACTGGGAGTAGAAGAAATGCCCGACTGCGTAGCTGCGCGGTCGGGCATTCCTCGTTGATCGGCGATCAGTTCTGGCGGGCTCGCAGTTCGTCGCGGATCTGCACCAGCAGTTCCAGCTCGGTGGGGTCGGCCTCGACCTTAACGTCCCTGTTGCGGAACTCGATGGCCTTGGTGTACGGCAGCACGATGGCGTAGTAGACGACCGCAGCAAGGATCACGAAGCTGACCAACGCGGTCAGCAAAGCGCCGACGTGAACCCCGCCCGGCGCGTAGTCGGAGAAGTTGGGGGTGCCGCCGACCTTCCCGATGAGATCCATGATCAGGTTGACCATCGCGGTGACGACTTTGGCGAACGCGGCCGCCATGATGAACGCCACTGCCAACTCGATCAGATTCCCGCGCAGCAAGAAATCTTTGAAACCGTTCACGACTTACTCCTTGGAAGTTGGATCAGCTCGCTTGGATGTTAGGCGATGACCTCGGTTCGAAGGGCCAGCTGTGGCTATCCGGAGGTGTAACTCCGCATACCGATCACCGCGGAATGAGGGGGAGTCAGCCGGCTGGACGGATGACGATGGAGAGTTGAGTACCGGCTGTCCGTGCGCCGGCCGTTGCCACAGCTATGCGTGTTGCGACTACGCCGGGCGCGCTGACCCACACTGCTCCCGTGCCGCCGTCGCTTCCCTTGGCTGTTGTCGTGACCATGAGCACCGGCAGATCCGAGCCCAGCGACGCATCGGCACCCAGCACGTCGACCCGATCGCCGGCGCCGACCAACCTGGCGATGGTCGGGTCGCCGACAGGGACGGACACCACGACATCTCCGTCACGCACCCCCGGCCAGGTGCGACCGGTGCGCACCCTGGAGGACGTCAGTGGTTCCCCTGCCGAGATCGCGGCGGTGGTGACGGACCCGGTGCAAGCCTTCGAGCTGAGGCTGATCGGCAACGAAGCGCCGACCGGCCATGCCACCACTCGCAGGTCAGCGGCGGTCACGCGGTGCCCTGCGGGCAAATCGTGAGCAGCGACCACGACCGATTGAGACGCCGCTGCAGGGCCTTGGAACGCGCTCCATCCGATGAACCCTGCAACAAGCAGTAACCCGACACTCAGTACGCGCCGGGCACGTGCTCGACGCCAGGCTGCGGCTCGACTGTGCCCACGCCATGCCGGTGGCAACACGGCGTGAGCGCGGTTCACGGCAGTTCGAAGGGCAGCGCAAGGCCATCGAGGGCTCGGCGGCACCCGCAGGTGGCGTCGGCGTCCGAGACCGCCGCAGGCATCCGCCCGATGGTGTCGAGCAGGAGTGTCTTCAGCCCGCCGATATTGCTCTCGAAAGCAGCCAGGACGGCCTGGTGACTGACCGCTTCCCCGGAATCGAGCCCTGCGTCGAGGTCGGTCACCAGGCACACGGAGGTGAAACACATGGCGAGCTCACGGGCAATCGCAGCCTCGGGCATGCCGGTCATACCGACCACGCTCCATCCGGCGGCCTGGTGCCACAGCGATTCGGCGCGAGTGGAGAAACGGGGTCCGTTGATCACGACCATCGTGCCGCCGTCGACGAGATTCAAACCTGCGGCGTCGGAAGAAAGGACTGCCGAACGCCCCTGCGGGCAATAGGGATCAGCGAGGCTGACGTGGACCACGGTTCCTGGTTCGTCGTAGATGGTCTGAGCACGACCGTAGGTACGGTCGACCACCTGATCGGGCACCACGACGGTGCCTGGACCCTGGTTGCGAATCAGCGATCCGACGGCTGCAGGCGCGAGAACCTGGCGAACGCCGACCGATCGAAGCGCCCACAGATTGGCGCGGTAGTTCAGGTGCTGCGGTGGGAACCGGTGGCCCTGCCCGTGTCGGGCCAGGAACGCGACGCGGCGCCCGCCCACGTCGCCGATCGCTATGTCGTCGGTGGGATCGCCGAACGGGGTGGTCACCTTGACGTGTTCGACGTCCTGGAGAAAAGAGTAGAACCCCGAACCGCCGATGACGCCGAGATCCGCGGGAGCTGCAGCAGTAGTCATGACGCCACGCTATCGAGCCGGGCCGACACCACGAAGCGGCGTCCAGAGCGCTGTGGATGGAGCGACAGCCTCACCGAGGCTGTGGAGAACGCGATCAGGAGGCGGGTATGGACTTCGCGCCACTCGAGGCGGAAGCAGGCGACTTCGCGGCGGTCGAGCTCTTCGAGTCCGACTTCGAGGCCGAACCGGTGCTGGTCGAGGAGGAGTCCTTCGACGGTGCCGACTCGGGCTTGGATTCACTGGACGTAGTGTCCGAGGACTTGGAATCGGCCGAGGTCGAGGACCCCGCCGGATCGGCCTTGCTCGACTTCTTCGCATCGGCGTCGCGGCTGTCGTTGCGGTAGAAACCGGATCCCTTGAAGACCACGCCGACCGAACCCCACACCTTGCGCAGCTTGCCGCTGCACTCGGGGCAGACCGTCAGGGCGTCGTCGGTGAAAGCCTGCGAGATGTCGAATGCGTGGCCGCAGTCCTTGCACGTGTACGAGTAGGTGGGCACGGGCGCCAAGTGTAGGACGCCCCAGGTGCACCAGCTACGGCGACTTCGAAGTGTGGGCGGTCCACCCGGCGAGTCGCCCGTCGTCGCTCACGGCCTCGATCCTCGTGATGACAGCCGATCGGGCGCTGCTCGTGGTCACCATGAGCAGTTGATCACCGTGTCTCAAGACGGTGCGACGATCGGGCACGAAACTACTGTCTCCGCGCACGATCATCGTGATGTTGGCACCTACCGGCAGCCGTAGTTCGTGCAGTTCGACACCGTGCAGGCGGGAGGTAGGGCCCACCCGCACCTGCAGCATCTCGGCCTGCAGGTCTTCCAGTGGAGTCGATTCGACCTGTACGTCCATAGCCAGAGAGTCGTCGATCAGGCCCAGTCGTCGGCCCAGCGCGGGCAGTGTCGGTGCCTGCAACAGGGTGAACATCACGACGAGTACGAAGACCAGGTCGAAGATCCACTCGGTGTTCGGCGTCTTCAACGTCAACGGGACGGTCGCGAGCACCACGGGCACCGCGCCCCGCAGGCCCGCCCACGAGAGGAACACGCGCTCGCGCCATCGGAACCCGAACCAAGGGGTACTGGCCAGGATGGATGCCGGTCTGGCCACCAACAGCAGCACCAGCCCGATCACGAGAGCGGGCAGGATCTGGGCACCGAGGCGCGAGGGTGAGGCGAGCAGCCCGAGCAGGACGAAGAGACCGATCTGCGCAAGCCAACCGAGCGCCTGCCCGAAGCCGAGGGTCGCGGACCGGTGCGGCAGCTGCAGGTTGCCCAACACGAGCGCAGTCAGATAACAGGCGATGAAGCCGCTGGTGTGCAGCAGCGTCGCCCCCGCGTAGGACAGCACACAGATCGCCACGACGCCGATCGAGAACAGTCCGGACGAACCGACTCCGGCGCGTTTGATCACCTGCCCGAGCCCCCACCCGATACCCAGTCCGATGATCGACCCGCCGGCGAGTTCGAACACCGCGATGAGCACCACGACCCACCACGCGCTGCCGGGCTGACCGGGAGTTGCCGCTTCGGCGAGCGCGACGACGATCAGCACCACGGGCGCGTCGTTGAACCCGGACTCTGCCTCCAGCACTCCACTGAGCTTCGCCGGCAGGGGCACGTTGCGCAGCACCGAGAAGACGGCCGCTGCGTCGGTGGAAGAGACGACGGCGCCGAGCAGGAAGCCGATCTGCCACGACACGTGCAGCAGATAGTGGGACGCGACCCCCACGATCGAGATCGACACCAGTACCCCGACGGTCGACAACATGGCGGCGGCCGGCACTGAGTCCTTGATGGTGGACCACCGGGTCGACAGACCGCCCTCGGTGAGGATGAGCACGAGCGCCGCGTAGCCGAGCACCCGTGTCAGGGTCGGATCGTCGAACTCGACACCGAAGCCGACCTCGCCGACGACGGCACCGATACCCAGGTACAACAGCAGGGACGGCAGGCCGGACCGGTTGGCGAGCCGCACTGCTGCCACCGAGACGAGTAACACCACGGACCCCACGAGCAGCGCGATGGCCAGGTCGTCGGTTCCGAAGCTGCTCGCTACGGAACCTGCTGCCATCAGCACAGTGCTCCTTCTACGGGGGATCGATCGGTCAGTATTTCAGGTGCAGCAGTCCTGCGCGTGGCGTGATCACGGCATCGACGCCGAGGTCGTGCGACTCACTGGGGACGACGTCGACCAGTTCGTCGTCGTAGACCAGAGCAATCGTGAGAGTGCCGGGGGAGCGGCGGGCCAGAGCGCGGTCGTAGCTACCCCCGCCCTGCCCGAGCCGCAGGCCGTGGCGGTCGATGGCCAACGCCGGCACGATCACCAACCCGGCCAGCCCGATGCGGTCGGTGCCGTGATCGCGGCTGATCTCACCGCCCCCGCCGTCCCCGTCGAAGGACCGCCAGGCGAGGTCCTTGTCGGGGAGCAGGATCGGCAGCATCAGCTGCCAGCCGAGGCCTCGGAGCAACGCTGCGGCCTGGTCGGTAGGCGGTTCAGTCGGTAGGGAGGTGTAGACAGCGGCGTGTCCGACGGGCAGACCGGCGGCTGTGGCTGCGAGGTGGCGGGCGAGCGCAGCCCCGTCGGCGGCTCGCTGCCGTGGATCCCGCATCCGTCGTGCTGCCCGGATCTGCGCCCGCGCCGCTCGCTTGTCCTGCGGAATGTCATGCCACATGCGACCCAGTGTGCCGTCCGGGTCGGTACCGCTGAGTGGGCCGCCTGCGCGGTGGCGTCCAACGGATAACCTTCCGCCATGACGGCTCCGAAGAACTCCGATGTGCACAAGGCAGTGATCCCCGCGGCGGGGTTGGGAACCCGCTTCCTGCCCGCGACCAAGGCCATCCCCAAGGAAATGCTGCCGGTCGTGGACAAGCCCGCGATCCAGTACGTCGTCGAAGAGGCCATTCGGGCCGGGTGCGACAACATCCTGACGATCACCGGCCGTAACAAGGTTGCGATGGAGAACCACTTCGACCGGCACTGGGAGCTGGAGCAGGCGCTGGAGAAGAAGGGGGACGCCCTTCGACTGGACCGGGTCCGTAAGTCGGCCAACCTCGGCAACGTGCACTTCATCCGCCAGGGTGAACCGCTCGGTCTGGGC
>JBBPZD010000036.1:0-7229 GCA_038199265.1 Actinomycetales bacterium
CCCTCGTGCTCGGCGGAGGGGCGGTCAGCGGGCGTCGTACACGACGCGCCCGCCGACGATGGTGGTCGCGACCGACATCGTGCGCAACCGGTGCGATGCGGTCATCGTGTCGGGGCTGTCGGCGAGCGGATCGGCATCCAACAGCACCAGGTCGGCGAGCGATCCTACGTCAATGGTCGCTTGACCGTCGGTGCTGCTGGCGAGGGCTTCGGCGGGTGTGATCGCCTGTCCTGCGCCCCAGGGTTCGCGACTGTCGGCGCTGCGGTGCACGGCCGCCGCCATGGTGAGCCAGGGGTCGAGGGGGGCGACCGGAGCATCCGAACCTAGCGTGACATCCACCCCGGCATCGAGCATCGAACGCAGCATGAAGGACCGCTCCGCGCATCCGGGCCACAGCTGGTCAGACAGGTCCCGATCGTCGTAGATATGAGCCGGATGTACCGCAGCAGTCACCCCGAGTGCAGCCATCCGCGGCAGGTCCCCCGGGTCCATCAGCTGCGCGTGCTCGATCGACCCGCGGATGCCGCTGGCCTCGAACGCGTCGAGCACCATGGTGACGGCCGCATCACCGATGGCGTGTATTGCAGCTTGTAGTCCGTTGGCACGGGCGAGGTGCATCGCATCGACAAGTTGCTCGGGCGACACGTTGTGCGCCCCCCGGGTGCTCCTACCGGCGTACGGCTGGCAGCAGAGCGCCGTCATGGTGCTCAGCGATCCGTCGGCGATGATCTTCAGCGGGCCCATCGTGACGGTGGAACCACCACCGGGAATCGGCTCGCCGGTCCGCAGGCCGCTGGCGATGGTCTGTTCCAGTCCGTGCAGGTAGGTCGACGCGCGCACTCGCAGTGTGTCGAGCCCCTTGGGGACCAGTTCACCCCAGGTTGCAACGGAGTTCGCGAACTCCTTGTCGGTGACGCCGACGACGCCGCTGCGGGCTGCAAGGGAGAGCGCGGCTCGGTAGGCGTCGACCGGGTCCCGCTCCACACCGGGCAGCTTCGAAAGCAGCGGGAAGACGTCGAACCAGGCGTTCTCGTTGATCGCATTCTCGCGCGCGGGCAGCCCCAGCATCGACAACGCCACCGAGTTCAACCATCCGTTGTGAGCATCGCCGGAGATGAGTACGACGGGCCGGTCCGGTACCGCTTGATCCAATTGAGCCACCGTCGGCTGGATCGCCCAGCCGGCCGAGCGAAATCCGAACCCGATGATCGTCGTGGTGCGACCCGGGTGCACCGCGTCATGAGCACGGACGATGCGCACCACGTCGGCCGCGTTGGCGCTCGCGCTGACGTCGAGCCGGGTCAGATTATGCGCCCATTGGGTCATGTGGACGTGGTTGTCCCACAGTCCCGGAATCAACCAGCGACCATTCGCGTGGATCTCGCGAGAACCGTTGTCGGGCAACGAGTTCGCTACCTCCACGACCTGGCCATCGGTGATCCGCAGATCGACCGGTCCGGCGGGAGCGACAGGACCGACCGATACCAGGCGCGCAGCGCGAATAGTGAGGAAATCGTGGGGCACTGCACCAGGGTAGGGCTGGGGTGGGTCAGCGGTTGCGTTGATGCCTGCGCAGACCGCTCGCGAGCAACCTTCGGATCAGATCTCGTCCCGCCACCTCGTGCGCCCCAGCCGTGACAACGGCCGCGTAGCGCTCCTGAGGGATGTCGTAGTGGTCGCCGTCGTACAGCCTGTCCGGTAATCCGGCGGCGGCTGCGAACTCACGCAGCTCGTCATACGAGGTGTCGCTGACCAGGTGGGACCAGAAACGTCCGTGGGCCGGCCAGGTCGGGGGGTCGATCAAGATCACGCCTGAGAACTTACCGCCGGTCGATCGACGCGAGCCCCGTTCACCTGAGCGTGCAACTGTTGTGTGTGCGCAGGTCTGTCCTGCTCGGCTGACCGCGCCCGGGACGTTCTTGCTGTGGAGGGTGGGGACATCCCCTGATCCAGCGGCCTTCACTCATCAAGACAGGTCGCGGAAGCCCGCGATGATGCGTTGGGCGGCGCTGACTCCGACGACCACTGCCCACACCATGGCAATCACGTCGGCCTGGGCAGCGAAGATGAGCCAGAGGGAGTGCACGACGATGGTTTCGGTTCCTTCGGCTATTCCGCCGAGGAAGCTGAGCGACCGACCGTCGTCGCGTTGCCGGCCCGTTCGCTCCGCGATGGAGGAAAATGCCAGGAACGCGGTTCCGTTCACGTAGTAGGCCAGCAGGACCAGGAGGAAGGGCCACCAGGCGACGCCGTATTCCGACGTAGCGCCGATGGCCACGCCGACCACCGCCGCGCCGTACACGATGAAGTCCGCTGTGATGTCCAGGAAGCCGCCGGCCTGCGAATGATTGGTGTCTTGGAGAGGACTGGCAGCACGACGCCGCGCGAGAGGCCCGTCCAACCCGTCCATGGCTCGGGAGAACAGCCACAACACCAACGCCCACCACCAGAGGTGCACCGCAGCGGCCGCCGCGCTGACGAGTCCGGTGGCGAGCCCGAGCAGCGTCAGCCGGATCGGACTGACCCACGGGAGATCGATGTGTCCAGCGAGCCGCGCGAGCGGCTTGTTCAGAAACTGCCGGGCTGCCGCGTCAAACATCGATCAGGTCCGAGACAATCAGTCGGGACGCGGGTGAGGTGAGAGGGATTGCTGGGTTCATGATGATCCTGACGTCTCGGTGCATGGACCTTGCGCACCTCCCGGAAGTTTTCGCGCACCTCGAAGTGTTCCCGACGTGAGATATCTGCTGCTCTGGAGGTCCGATGTATCTGCGACGCACCCGGCTGGTCCTGCCGGTCGCGGTTCTGGGCCTCGCCGTTACTGCGTGCGCGGCACCGCAGCGGCGCGCGGCGCCGAAGACCAGCGCCCAGTCCTGGACTCAAATCACACAGGCCGCCAAAGGCCAGACAGTTGACTTGTGGATGTACGGCGGCGACCAGCAGGGAAACGCCTACGTCGACGACGTGCTCACCCCCGCTGCCTCGAAGCTCGGTGTGACGCTGCGGCGTGTTCCCGTCGCTGACACGAAAGACGCGATGACCCGCATCCTGGCCGAACGCCAGGCCGGGAAGAAGGACGGCACTGTCGATCTGGTCTGGATCAACGGGGACAACTTCGCGACCGGCAAACAGGCGGGTGCCTGGAACTGCGGGTGGTCTGCCGGGTTGCCGAACATGAAGTACGTCGCGGCCGGCGATCCGCTGGTCACCAGGGATTTCGGCATCGACGTGGCGGGCTGTGAGGCTCCGTGGCACAAGGCTCAGTTCTCGTTGGTCTACGACTCCGCGCGGGTCACGAAGCCGCCCACCTCGATGGCGGGTGTGTTGCAGTGGGCCAAAGACCACCCCGGGCGGTTCACCTATCCGGCACCCCCGGACTTCACCGGTTCGGTCTTCGTACGGGAGGCGTTCTACAGCACGTCGGGCGGTTACGCGAAGATTCCGTCCCAGTTCGCTCAAGGGGCCTACGACAAGCTGACACCGCAGCTGTGGAAGACGCTGAAGGACGTGGCACCGTCCTTGTGGCGGCAAGGTCGCACCTATCCCCGTGACACGGTGGCGCTGGACAAGCTGTACGCCGACGGGGTGGTCGACATGACCATGACGTACGGCCCGGCCACCCTCACCAAACTGGTCTCGGACGGAACCTTCCCTGCCACGACCCGGATTCTGCCCTTGAAGGAGGGAACGATCGGGAACTCGAGTTTCCTGGCCATCCCGGCGTCGGCGAATGATG
The DNA here is from genome assembly GCA_038199265.1 of Actinomycetales bacterium. GTDB lineage: Bacteria > Actinomycetota > Actinomycetes > Actinomycetales > Dermatophilaceae > Allobranchiibius. Next base: position 3,737 of record JBBPZD010000036.1, read on the forward strand.
CTGCGGGCGCCAAGGTCGTGGCGAACCTTGCGTTGTCGCCCGAGCAACAGGCGATCAAGGCCAATCCGCGCACCTGGGGGCAGTTCACAGTCTTGGATGCGCGGTTGTTGAACTCGACCGACAAGGCCCGTTTCGATGCCCTGCCGACCTCCAAGGTGGTGCCGTCCTACGACGTACTGTCGCGCAACGCCAACCCGGAGCTCGCCTCGTCCTGGGTACCGAAGCTGGATGAGGGCTGGCGTAGAGCTGTGCTCGGCGCGGGGTCGTGACCTCGGACGGCGGCGTTCAACCCGGTCGTGAGGTGCGCCGCGGCAGGGTGTTGTCCGAGGGTGCCCGGCTGGTGCTGCCCGCCGTCCTCCTCGTTGCCGTCGTCACCGGGACCGCGCTTGTCGCAGTGGTCGCCACGAGTCTCGGGCTGCTCCCGCTCATCGGGCAGCCCCGCCTGAGTACCGACGGTTTCACCTCGGTGGCCCCAGATCTGCGCGCAGCTGCGCAGGAGTCGCTCGTTCTCGCTGCAGCTGCGACGGCGTTGGCGGCTTCGATCGGCCTGTTCCTGGCGACAGTCGTCCTGCGCGCGGGTCGGGGTGTCCGCTTCCTCGTGGGCATGGTCGCCGCGGTGCTCACCATTCCGCACCTCGTCGGAGCTGCTTCGGTCGGTTTGCTGCTGTCTGACGAGGGTCTCGTCCAGCGATGGTCGGGGATCTCGGCAGGGTCATGGCCGGAGCTGGTCGGTGGCCGCTGGCCGTGGGCCGCCGTGGGGGAGCTGGCGTGGAAGGAATCGGTTTTCGTCGCACTCGTGGTGACTGCATCGGTCGGTCGGCGGTACTCCGAATTACGCGAGGTTTCGGCGGTATTGGGTGCGTCTCGCTGGGCGCAGTGGCGACGGGTGATGCTGCCACTGGCATCACCCGCCCTTGGTTCGGCCTCACTGATCGTGTTCGTCTACTCCCTGGGCACATACGAGGTGCCACGGCTGCTCGGACGTGCTTATCCCGAACCACTGCCGGTGATGGCGTACCGGCTCTTCACCGACATCGACGTCACATCGCGGCCGCAAGCCGCAGCTTCAGCCGTGATCGCGACGACGCTCGCATCGGGTGCGGCGCTTGTCTGCCTCCCGCTCATCCGACGACTCGGAGCAGACCGGTGAAGCGACCGGGGCGGCTGCGGGGGAACCCAGTCCGTCGCGGATCAGGTGTCCTGCCGGCGGTGCTCGCGGCGTTGCTGATCGCTCCGTTGGTACCGCTGGTGTTGTGGGCTGTAGCCAACCGGTGGACGGGGGCTGTGCGCCTTCCGCAGGAATTGGGGCTAGGCGGGTGGCGGGATGCGTTGGATGCCGGGATGGTCGCCGCGCTCGTCGCTTCGATAGCAACGCCACTCGGCGCGATGGCGGGTCGCGCGCTGGGGTGGCGGCTGGTCGGGCGGCCAGGACTACCGTCCGTCGTGCTGCTGGCTCCCGTCGTGTTGGCTCCTTTCGCAGTGGCGATGGGTCTCAACGTGGTGATCCTGCGGGTCGGGGTACCGGGTGAGGTTGCGGTGGTCCTCGTACTGAGTGTGTTCGCGCTTCCCTACACGACGTTCACCATGCGAGCCACCTATCTACGCCTGAACCCCGGCCTGGAGGAGCAGGCCAGGGTGTTGGGAGCCAGCCCGGGCCAGGCTCGCCGGCGCGTCACCGTTCCGGCCGCAGCCAGCGGACTCATCACGGCGACCGGACTCGCCTTCCTGGTCGGGTGGAGTGACTATGCCGTGACACTGCTGATCGGCGGGGGCCAGATCATCACCGCGCCGATGCTGATTGGTTCGTCCGCAGCAGGATCGGGCAACGATGCGTTGACCGGCGTACTGGCCATCTCGGCCAGCTTGCCTCCGCTGGCTGCACTGGCGGTCTTCACCTATGGAGCCGCCCTGCGCAGGAAGGTGGCACGTCGATGACCGCGGTCCTGGAACTGTCGGGGATCACCCATCGGCATGCGCGCGCCGATCACCCGACATTGGTCGACGTCGACCTCGTTGCCCGGGCCGGCGAGATGGTCGCGGTGCTCGGGCCGTCGGGCTCGGGCAAGACCACGCTGCTGCGGGTAGCCGCCGGGTTGGAACAGCCCCAGGCAGGCGACGTGCAGCTCGACGGGGCCAGCGTGTTGGACGTTCCGACAGAACGACGCGATCTGACGGTCATGTTTCAGCAGGCGCACCTCTTCCCGCACCTCAACGTGTTGGACAATGTGGCCTTCGCAGATCGGTTGCGGGGAGACAGTCGAGCGCAGAGCCGAACGGCCGCCCAGCGCTACCTCGAACTGGTGCATCTCGGTGACTTAGCCCGGCGACGTCCACGGCAACTGTCCGGGGGGCAGGAGCAGCGCGTTGCGTTGGCTCGAGCACTCGCTGCCCGACGGCGGGTGATGTTGTTGGACGAACCATTCAGCGCGCTGGACTCCGATCTACGAGCCTCGATGTACCAGTTGCTGGGGGAGGTTCGTGCCGCTCTCGATCCGACGATCCTGTTGGTGACCCACGACCTCGACGAGGCAGGACTTGCTGATCACGTCGCGGTCCTGGTGCAGGGTCGCATCGAGCAGTTCGACACGATCCGGGCTCTCTACTCGACGCCGAAGAGTGCTGCCGTCGCCCGGCTCGTCGGGGGATTCAACGAGATCCCCGGCATCATCGAGGCAGGGGTGCACCACTCGGTTCTGGGCCGTGGCGTCCTGCCCGGAGCCATGAGGACGCTGGGCAATGCAGTGTTGCTCGTGCGCAAGGAGCGCTTGGAACTAGTGGCGCCGCGGCATGCCGACTCGGCGGTCGGTCAGGTGGTCCAGATTCGGCAGTCGGGCCCGCATCAGGACGTCGTGATCGAGGTGTCGGGCGCTCGCCCTGGCGCGCAGCTGCGCGTCGTGGTCGAGGTACGAGGTGGCACCACACTGCGCCCCGGCGATCGCTCGGGGGTTCTACTTCCTGAGCCGGGCGGTCTGTGGTCTGTGCCTGGATCGCTGCCGGCACCGGTAGATCAGGTCCAGCATCCGGCCACGGGGTCTGACGTGTTGCCCGGGACGTGAGGGCATTTTGCTCAGCCTTCACTCAGATCAGATGCAGGCGACATCCAGTTAATATGTCCGGTCCTGACTAGGGTCCTCCTTATGGGCGAGTCAGAGGACACTGCAAAGAAGACCGAACGAGCCACCGGGTCCTCCAGTGATGGGTTCGAGGAGATCGAGACCAAATCGGCCGGCGAACGAGCGGACGAGGTTCCGGCAGGCACCGCCCGGAACCGGTGGATAGGTCTGGCGGCTGGACTAGTGGTCGCGGTCGTTGTCTACCTGATCATGCCGGCTAGCGTCAGTCACCCGGCCAAGCTGACGGCCGCGACCGCGCTGCTGATGGGCATCTGGTGGATGACCGAGGCCATCCCGATCGCTGCGACGGCACTTCTGCCGCTGATCATCTTCCCGACCTTGAACTCCAAGGTGTCGATGAACAAGATCGGATCCTCCTA
>JBBPZD010000037.1:0-17178 GCA_038199265.1 Actinomycetales bacterium
CGCGCGCTTCCATGCGTTGCCAGCTACCGTCTGATCGCCCTCTCAAGGCGGTAGCGCGGGTTCGAATCCCGTCGGGGCTACGTCAGTAGCAAAAAGCGGCTCCCAGTTTCGGCTGGGGGCCGCTTTTCACTGCCTACATTTCGCACGGCACTCAGGTCCGACCCAGTGAAGTCGGTGAGCGCGCGAACGCGTCGGACCCGATCTACATGCGTGTCGTCGTACAAGCTGCCACCGGCCCGATGCCTGGGGGCCCGCCGATCGGGTACCGGCCTACCGCCCGGCGTGGAAGGGGTTCGACGTCGCGCCGGTGGAGCGCAGGGCGCGGTCGGGTAACTGGCACGAGACCTACGCCGTCGCTGCGGGCGGGCAGCAAAGTTTCTACTAGGCGGACTGCTCCGCGCGACGGGCGCCGCCGTTCTGGCTGGCATGCGCGCGCGCCAGCACCTCGGTCAGCTTGTTCGCTCCGGCGACCACCGTGGCGGCGTGCATCCGACCGGGCTGGCGCGAAACGCGCTCGATCGGACCGGAGATCGACACGGCCGCGATGACCCGGCCGGAGGGGCTGCGTACCGGCGCCGAGACGGAAGCGACGCCGGGCTCGCGCTCGGCGACGCTCTGGGACCAGCCTCGGCGGCGAACGCCGGACAGCATGGTCGCGGTGAAGCGGGCGCCTTGCAGACCGCGATGCAGCCGGTCGGGCTCCTCCCAGGCGAGCAGCACCTGGGCAGCCGATCCGGCGTGCATCGTCACGGTCGAACCGACGGGAACGGAGTCGCGAAGGCCTACGGGGCGATCGGCTGCAGCGACACAGATGCGCTGATCACCTTGTCTGCGGAAAAGCTGCGCGCTCTCGCTGGTGTGGTCGCGCAACGCTCCGAGTACCGGGCCGGCTGCCGCCAGCAGGCGGTCTTCGCCGGCGGCCGACGCGAGTTCGCCGAGGCGGGCGCCGAGCACGAAGCGGCCCTGCAGGTCGCGGCTGACCAGGCGGTGATGTTCGAGGGCCACAGCCAATCGGTGGGCGGTGGGGCGGGCCAGTCCGGTGTGTGAGACGAGTTGGGCCAGAGTGCAGGGTCCGGCTTCGAGGGCAGCGAGCACGACCGCCGCCTTGTCGAGCACGCCGACACCGCTAGAGTTGTCCATGTGTTGATACTGGCGTCTCAACCGGCGAGACGCAAGTTCATCGCGAAACCCGTGGCGAGACGCTGCTCACATAGGTGTGCGCAAACCTGAGAGCGATCAAGGAGGACCTGGTGGGAACCACTCTGGCGGAGAAGGTGTGGCGGGACCACGTCGTACGTAGTGCACCGGGCGAACCGGACCTGCTCTACATAGACTTGCATCTTTTGCATGAGGTCACCAGTCCGCAGGCGTTCGACGGGCTTCGACTGGAGGGCCGCGGTATTCGCCGCACGGATCTGACGATCGCTACCGAGGATCACAACGTGCCGACCACCCCTGGCCCCATCATCGATCCGGTCAGCCTCACCCAGGTGCAGACTCTGCGACGTAACTGTGCGGCGTTCGGGGTGCGGCTCTTCCCGATGGGCGATGCCGAGCAGGGCATCGTGCACATCATCGGTCCGCAGTTGGGTATCACCCAGCCCGGCATGACAATCGTCTGCGGCGATAGCCACACCTCCACACATGGCGCCTTCGGCGCGTTGGGCATGGGTATCGGCACCAGTGAGGTCGAGCACGTGCTCGCGACCCAGACGCTTCCGCTGAAGCCGTTTCGTACGATGGTCGTGAACGTCGAGGGCACCTTGGGAGCCGGGGTGACGGCAAAGGACATCATCTTGGCCGTGATCGCAAAGATCGGCACCGGCGGTGGGCAGGGCTACGTCATCGAGTACCGCGGATCGGCAATCCGAGCGTTGTCGATGGAGGCTCGGATGACGATCTGCAATATGTCGATCGAGGGTGGCGCCCGGGCAGGCATGATCGCCCCGGATGATGTGACCTTCGACTATCTGAAGGGCCGCGACTACGCGCCCGAGGGTGCCGACTGGGATGAGGCGGTCGCAGCCTGGCGCGGCTTGGTCACCGACGACGACGCCGTCTTCGATGAGGTCGTCGACCTCGATGCCAGCGAGCTCACCCCATTCGTGACCTGGGGGACGAATCCCGGTCAGGGCCTACCGTTGTCGGGGGCGGTGCCGGACCCGGAGCAGATTGTCGATCAAGGCGACCGAGCTGCCGCTGAGCGCGCAATCGAGTACATGGGACTCATTCCGGGCACCGCGCTTCGTGACATCGCAGTCCAAACGGTATTCCTCGGCTCGTGCACCAACGGTCGGATCGAGGATCTTCGTGCTGCAGCCGAGGTCATCAGAGGCCAGCACGTGGCCGAGGGGGTGCGGATGCTCGTCGTACCTGGATCGGCGCGGGTGCGGCTGCAGGCCGAATCCGAGGGCCTGGACCGGGTGTTCGTCGACGCGGGCGCAGAGTGGCGGCTCGCCGGATGCTCGATGTGTTTGGGGATGAACCCTGACCAGCTCGCAGTGGGCGAGCGGGCGGCCTCAACCTCGAACCGCAACTTCGAAGGCCGACAGGGCAAGGGCGGGCGCACCCATCTGGTCAGCCCGCTCGTGGCAGCGGCGACTGCTATCCGCGGGACGTTGTCCAGTCCGGCGGACCTGACCACCACCTCAGTCTGAGAGAGGACCCCCTCATGGATGCCTTCGTTCAGCACACCGGGATCGGCGTACCGCTGCGACGCGGCAACGTCGATACCGACCAGATCATCCCCGCCGAGTACCTGAAGCGGGTGACGCGCACCGGGTTCGAGGACGGGTTGTTCTCGGCATGGCGGGGCGATCCGTCGTTCGTCCTCAACAACCCCGCGTACGCACAGGGCTCCGTGCTGGTCACCGGGCCCGACTTCGGCACCGGATCGTCGCGCGAGCACGCTGTCTGGGCCCTGATGAACTACGGGTTCCGGGTGGTGCTCTCCTCGCGGTTCGCGGACATCTTCCGAGGCAACTCCGGCAAAGCGGGCCTGCTGACGGCGCAACTGCAGCAGCAGGACATCGAGTTGATCTGGAAGCTGCTGGACAACGAGCCTGGTCTGCAGATCACGGTCGACCTCCAGGAGCAGACCGTCATCGTCGGTGAGCACGTCTTCGGGTTCGACATCGATGAGTACATCAGGTGGCGCCTGCTGGAGGGTTTGGATGACATCAGCCTCACGCTGCGGCACGCCGACACGGTCCAAGAGTTCGAGCAACACCGCCCATCGTGGAAGCCGGTAGTCCAGCCTGCTGGCTGATTTGGCTTGCCAGCAACGACGATTCATAGCCTGTGGCGCGAATCACGTTGCTGCGAATGACTGTTCGAGAAATTGATGTGTTGCTGGCTGTGCGGTGAAGATCCGACCGCATCCCGACCGGCTGCCAATCACGTTGCTGTTCCGGCGAATTCAGGCGAAACGCTTGTTTCCAGGGTCCCGTCGCCCTACGGTCAGGTCATGCCGGGCAGTTTGTCCGACGCCATGACCGGATCGGTGAGCAGCCGGCCGAATTCCCTGAAGGGGCACACGTGAACAAAGCTGATCTCGTATCGAGCCTAGAGGTCCGACTCGGAAGCAAGAAGGCCGCCACCGATGCCGTAGAGGGTGTTTTCGACATCATCATCCGTGAGGTGGCCGCGGGGCAGAAGGTGGGCATCACCGGCTTCGGCACCTTTGAGAAGATCGGTCGCGCAGCTCGCACCGGTCGCAATCCGCGTACCGGTGAGACGGTGAAGATCAAACGGACCTCAGTGCCCAAGTTCAAGCCGGGAGCCGCGTTCAAAGCCGGAGTAGCCGACCCCAAATCGATTCCGAAGACAGGAAACGCCGGCGGCCGGGCTGCGGCTGGAACCTCTGCGAAGGCCGCTGCCGCCCGAGCGACTACCAACACGTCCGGTGCTGCCAAGGCCACCTCGGTCAAGAAGGCGGCCGCCGCCAAGAAGACGACCGCCAAGAAGACAGCCACGAAGAAGGCCGCGGACAAGTAGGACACGCTGCAGAGCCGAGGTCCAGAGCAGGGCCAGCAGAAGCGGGTAGGCAGGCCGTGATGCGCTAGCGACAAGAGAGGCCCGAAGGGGCAGATGCGTCAGGCGATGCGCTGGTTCGGGCCGATACCGACGATCCAGAGTCGGGTGATCTCACCAGGCCCGACCTCGATGCTGACGCGCTGACCCACCCGCAACTGACGCAACCGGGAAGCGGCGAAAACCTGCTCTCCGAACGGTAGGACTCTGCCGTTGTCGGTGATCACGCTTCCAAGGGCGGTCTCGAAATCGAAGGAGTGGACGGTGGCTTGCACGTGTTCAGCCTACCGATGCGGCGATGCCCAGCACGGCGGCCGTGTGCTTACCGACGCCCAACGACACCGCCTGTGCCAGCGACGACTCGGTGTCGACATCGGTCCGCAGCCGTGGCAGCGCAGGTGTCATCGTCTGCGCTGCTCGCGCGTGCCGCGCTGCGGACCCCGCACCGAATCGCGGTGTGATGCAGCGTAGGTCGTGGTGGGTCAGCAGTACGGTGCCCGACCCGTCGTGGTCCGGAATCACACTGGACTCAGCGACCGCACAGATCCGCAGCCCAGCCACCAGTTCCTGTGGCGTCAGCGAAGGAAGATCGCCCAGTAGTACTGCGCCCGGCGCCGAGGCACGCCCGGCAGTCAAGCCGTTCGGGGTGGCGGCACCGATACCTGCGGCAATAGCCGGATTGAGGCCCCGACCAGGATCTCGTACCGGGGTCCCACCTGATCGGCTCACGAACCACGACACCTCGTCGTCGTCGGTCACGACGAAAACCTGGTCGGGCGGCACTACTTCGTAGAGGGCGGCAAGGGTGTCCAGGGCGATCGCGAGCGCCAGCTCAGCGCGTGAAACCCCTGATGGCGTCCGGAGTCTGGTCTTGGACCTGGCCCGATCTTTGATGGGCATGACGACGCGCCACGCCGAGCTTCCTGCCATCGTCACGTAGCGGATCGTGTCAGAAGTTCGACCTGCGCGCGTCGCGTAGCCGCATGGCTCATTACGCATGGCCTTTTCTGATAGTGCTTGCACCGTGAAGGAGAGAGACGGGATGCATGCAGGACGTCTACGGCGTCATCCGAGGCTGCGCGAGGACATCGGGCCGACGTATCGGGCGATCGTGGGTGTCATGCGGCCGGTGCTGCGGGTCGCGACCAGAATCGACTGGAGCGGTGCAGCCAACATCCCTGCAACGGGTGGATTCGTGGTCGCTCCCAACCACATCTCCTACATCGACCCCCTGATCCTCGGCGACTACCTCGTCGAGGTCGGCCGCGCGCCTCGGTTCCTCGCGAAGAGCACCCTGTTCGATGTTCCGGTGTTCGGACGGATCATGAAGGGCACCGCCCAGATCCCGGTCTACCGACAGTCTGATCGCGCCATCGATGCATACTCCGCTGCGCTGAACGCGTTGGGACAGGGAGCGTGCGTCTGCGTGATGCCCGAAGGCACTGTCACGAGGGATCCGCGAATGTGGCCGATGACCGGGAAGACCGGCGCCGCGAGACTTGCCCTGGAGACAGGGCTGCCACTCGTACCGGTCGGCATGTGGGGTGCCCAGCACATCCTGAAAGCTTATGAACAGAAGGTGCCACGGGTGTTCCCGCGCAAGAAGGTCCAGGTCTACGCCGGGCCACCGGTCGATCTCAGCGACCTGGCCCATACGCCGATCGACACCGTCTCACTGAGCGTTGCCACCGACCGCCTGATGGACGCAGTGACCGAGCAGGTGTCGCTTGCTCGGGGGGTTGCACCACCACCCGACCGATACGATCTGAGCAGTGACGACGCCAGGAGAGGTGGCCACCGATGAGTCGTGTTGCAGTACTGGGAAGTGGCAGCTGGGGAACGGCCTTTGCCGCCGTTCTGGCAGACGCAGGTAACGACGTGACGATGTGGGCCCGTCGATCCGAGGTCGCTCACGAGATCAACGAGACCCGGATCAATTCGGCCTATCTACCCGATCTGCGGCTGCCTGATCAGGTCCGGGTCACCAGCGACGCACACGAGGCGATGGACGGCGCCACCGTCGTTGCGGTCGCAGTTCCGGCTCAGAGTCTGCGCACCAACCTGGCTCAGTGGCGATCGGGCGTTCCCTCTGACGCCGCTGTTGTGTCCTTGATGAAGGGCATCGAGCTGGGCACCACCTTGCGGATGAGCGAGGTGATCAGCGAAGCCGGCGGCGTCGACAGTGACCGGGTGGTCGTGATCTCCGGGCCGAATCTGGCTCTGGAGATTGCCGAGAAGCAGCCTGCTGCGGCCCTGGTGGCGTCGTCTAGTTCCAGGATGCGGGCCCGGGTCGCGGAAGCCTGTGCGACCCGGTACTTCCGGCCTTACCTGGGCAAGGACGTGATCGGCACTGAACTGGCCGGCGCTACCAAGAACGTCGTGGCTCTCGCGGTCGGGATGGCAAGCGGGATGGGCATGGGCGAGAACACGATGGCCAGCCTGCTCACCCGTGGACTCGCTGAGACTGCGCGGCTGGGAACCGCGCTCACCGCCGATCCGGCGACGTTCCTCGGGCTCGCCGGGGTCGGCGACCTGGTCGCTACCTGCACCTCGCCGAAGTCGCGTAATCGAACGTTCGGCTTCCAGTTGGGAGCCGGCAAGAGCCTGGAGCAGGTCGTTGCCGAAACCCGACAAACAGCGGAGGGCGTCAAATCGTGCCGCTCGATCCTGGAACTCGCCCGATCGGTCGGCGTCGACGTGCCCATCGTGGAGAACGTCGCTGCCGTGGTCCACGAGGGCCGTCAGCCCAGCGCCGTGGTGGAGGCACTGATGTCGCGCTCGCGCAAAGACGAGAAGGCCTGAACGTAGGTTCAGGCGCGAAGAGCGGCGTCCAGGTCGCGCCACAGGTCGTCCACGTCCTCGAGGCCGACGGACAGCCGCAGGAGTTCCTCGGGGACCGTTCGCGGTTCGGTGGGAATCCGGCGGCGTCGTTCGATAAGTGACTCGACCCCGCCCAGGCTGGTCGCCGGAAGCCAGACCCGCACTGTCTCCTCCACCCGACTCGCCGCGGCTGCGCCACCAGCGACCTCGATGCTCACGATGGCCCCGAATCCGGGATAACGGACGCGGCTGACGGCCGGATGGTCCGCGAGGCGGATCGCGAGGTCGGCGGCGCTGCCACAGGACCGCTCCAGGCGTACGTGCAGGGTGCGCAGTCCGCGCAGGGCCAGCCAGGTCTCGAACGGCCCGGGGATGGCCCCGTGCAGCACGCGTTGTTCGAAGAGTCTCCGTTGGACAGCTGGATCAGCGGTGATCGTCGCGCCGAGGAGTACGTCGGAGTGACCGGCGATGAATTTGGTCGCCGAGTGCATCACGACATCAGCTCCGAGGGAGAGTGGTCGCTGCAGCAGAGGTGTGGCGAAGGTGTTGTCGACCACGCTGATGGCGCCTCGTTCGCGTGCCCCGGCGAGCAGGGTCGGGAGATCGGCCACCTCCAACATGGGGTTGGTGGGGGATTCGAGCCAGACCAGGTGCGCGCCGTCCATGGCGTCAAAGACGGCGGAAGTGTCTGCGATATCGACACGGCGGACCACGAATCGACCCTGTTCACCAGCTTGATCCAGCAGGGTGCCGGTGCCGTTGTAGGAGTGCACGGGTGCCACGACGACACTGCCGTGCGGCGTCAGCGACATGCACGCGGACACCGCAGCCATACCGCTGGCGAAGGCCAGCGCCGCGCCGCCCTCCAAGGAGCCCAGCACCTCCTCGAACGCACTCCAGGTCGGGTTCCCCGATCGCGCGTACACCGTGTCACCGCCTGCCACGTAGGTGGAGCTGAGCTCGATCCCCTGGTTCACCCCGGATCCGGGGACGCGTGGTGGGCGGCCGAGACCGATTAGACGGGTGGCGGCCGCGAGGTCGCCGGCATCGTTGGCCATCGGCCCAGCGTGGCACGCCGACGCGAGGTGCGGCGCCAAAGGAGGCCAAGCGCGTTACGTTTACCCCGATGAGTCCTTCACTCCATGACCACGCTGCGCCGCGGAAACCGAGAGTCGCATTGATCTTCGGGGGGCGATCCTCTGAACACGTGGTCTCGTGCGCGACGGCCGCGAGCGTGCTGAGCAGCATCGACCGGGAAAGGTATGACGTACTCCCGATCGGCATCCGCAAAGACGGCCGGTGGGTGTTGGTGGACGATGACCCCGAACCTCTGCGGTTGAGCGCTGGACGTACCCCGCAGATCACTGACGGGGTGGCGGTGACCCTGCCGGTCGACCCCGGCGCCAGCGGGCTCGTGGTGCTGGAGCCGGGCGCGGCTCCGCGCGAACTCGGCGGGGTCGACGTGGTGTTCCCGCTGCTGCACGGACCGTTCGGGGAGGACGGCACGCTGCAGGGTCTGCTCGAACTGTGTGAGGTCCGGTACGTGGGCTGCGGGGTGGCTGCTTCAGCGGTGATGATGGACAAGGCCCTCATGAAGGTGGTGTTCGCCGCCAGCGGACTGCCGATCGGCCCGTACACCGTGATCACCGACAAGGAATGGCGCCGAGACCAGGCCGCTTGTCTCGATGCGGCGAGTGCCCTCGGCTGGCCGGTCTTCGTCAAGCCTGCTCGCGCCGGCTCGAGCATGGGGGTGGTGCGGGTGGTAGGTCCCGACGATCTCTCAGACGCGATCGAGACTGCCCGCGAACACGACCCGAAAGTGCTGGTGGAGGCTGCCGTGCAAGGCCGGGAGGTCGAGTGCGGGGTCCTGGAAGGTCGTGGATCCGACCTGCCTCGTGCATCTCAGATCGGCGAGATCGAGGTCGCCGATGGGCACCACACGTTCTACGATTTCGAGGCCAAATACATCGATGACGCGGCTCGGCTCATCTGTCCCGCCGACGTTCCCGAAGCGGTTCAAAAGCAAATACAGGAATTGTCGTTGCGGGCGTTCGAGGCTGCCGGCTGTGAGGGTTTGGCGCGGGTCGACTGGTGGTACTGCCCGGACGGCACCCTGGTGCTCAACGAGATCAACACCATGCCCGGCTTCACTCCACAATCGATGTTCCCGGCGGTGTGGGCGCAGACCGGGCTGGACTACCCGAAGCTGATCACCGAATTGATCGAGTTAGCCCTGAACCGTGGGGTTGGGCTGCGCTGACGGCGCAGTGCAGCGGCTCGAGCCCCGCGGGAGGACCTTCACAGCTGGACCGAACGCGGCGAGGTCGAAGGCCCCGTACTTCGTGGGAATCAGTACCTCGATGGCCGGAGATCGCCCGAAGGTGACGAAAGAGAAACCATCCGACAGCGGTCGACCCACCCAGTCCACGCCGTCGACGTTCACGCACGGGTCGGTCGTAGGACCAGGGGAAGTGACGCCGCAACGGGCGACGATCGCTGGATCTCCCCAGGCACGAACCGTGTCGGACTTCGCGGTGGTGTCGCGCGGCTGCTGCTTGGCGACGAGCTTCGGCCACTTCGTCGCAACCTTCGCGCAAAGGGCTGAGGAGGCCCTAGGTGCGACCTTCGCTTGCACTGCAGGTGCCCCACTGCAGCCGCTCAGGCCGAAGGCGGCCGCAGCCGCCAACGGCAGGAGGCGACTCAGGCGACGACGGTGCACGTAACGGTGCGGGTGATCCCGCCGACGTCCTGGATCTTGGAGATGACCAACCGTCCGAGCTCTTCGACAGTTGCTGCTTCGGCGCGCACGATGACGTCGTACGGGCCGGTGACGTCCTCGGCTGCCTGGACACCGGCGAGCTGCGTGCAGGCAGCTGCGACGAGCTTGGCCTTGCCCACGTCGGCCTGGATGAGGATGTAGGCCTGGACCATGAAAATGCCTCCGTCAGTCGTTGCACCCCCGGTGCGGGCGGGAGCCGACACCATGGTCGGCCCGCGGCAGACGCTACCGTGCGGGCATCATGACAGAGGCGATAGGACGACAGGTGGACGACGACTTTCCTCAGGGGATGAACGGTCGTGCGAGGGAGCTGACGCTCGCGGATCTGGACGAGGAACAGATTCTGCGGGAGGTGTTGTCCCGTCCTGCTCGTGAGACTCAGATGCTCGTCGGTCCCGGCGACGACACCGCACTCCTGGCGGTGCCATCGGGTCGAGCGTTGGTGACGACCGACGCGATGGTGCTCGGCCGCGACTGGCTGGACGAGTGGTCCAGCGCTGCAGACGTCGGGGCCAAATGCGTGGCTCAGAATCTCGCCGACATCGCTGCGATGGGGGGCATCACCACCGGGGTAGTGGTGACGCTTGCCGCTGACGTGGCAACGCCCCTGGCGTGGGCCCGCGACCTGTCGCAGGCGATCGCGCAGGCTTGTGCGGCCTACGAGGTCGCGGTACTCGGCGGTGACTTGTCATCGGCACCTCCGGGCGTCCGGATGGTGTCGATCACCGCCATCGGCGAACTGGACCAGGACGGTCGGGCGGAGGGTGGGCCGGTGCTGCGCAGCGGTGCAAGGACCGGCGACGTGGTTGCGGTGAGCGATGCCCTCGGCCGATCGGGTGCGGGGTTGCTACTCCTGCAGCGTGATGCCGCAGCCAAAGGACCAGAGGTGGAATATCACCTGCGCCCGCAGCCGGTGTACGCCCGTGGGCCTGCGGCGCGGGCGGCTGGTGCGACCAGCATGCTCGACATCAGCGACGGGCTCGTGCGGGATGCAGGGCGCATCGCGATCGCCAGTGGGGTGGCGCTGAATCTCGACTCCGAGGCTCTTTCGCCTGACGTGGCCGCTCTGAGTCCTGCGGTCGGCGATGCAGCGCTGGACTGCGTGCTCAACGGGGGAGAGGAACACACGCTGTTGGCGACTTTTCCCCCAAACACGTCTTTGCCCAGCAACTGGAGGCAGATCGGCGAGGTGGGCGACGGAGCTGGAGTGACCCTCGACGGCGAGGTGTTGGTGGCTGGAGGTTGGGACCACTTCGCTGGTTAGGGGCTCGGCTGAGCAGGGCGACCTGCGCGCGATGCCGTGCGGGCAGGCTAATCCGTAGTGTCGCCCCGCTGGTGCTTAGATGTGCTATCGAGCGGCCGTTGAGTCGCTACTGCGGCCGAAACGGTCGTCGACGGTACATTTCGCAGCTCCCCTGACGGAAGGCCCACCCTGATGACTGAATACGCAACGTACTCCGAGGTCCTGGACGGCGCATGCCCCTTCGGTGGGAACACGATCGGAGGTGCGCACACCTCCAAGCCCACGCTCTCGGATTGGTACCCCGATCGCCTTCGGGTCGAGCAGTTGCACCGCGACGGAGCAGCGGCGAACCCGCTGGCGGATTTCGACTACCCGGCCGCCTTCAACGCGATCGACCTCGGCGAGCTCAAGGCCGACATAAAGAGGTTCCTGACCACTTCGGTGTCGTGGTGGCCCTCGGACTACGGCAATTACGCACCGCAGATGGTTCGGATGGCCTGGCATGCGGCCGGCACCTACCGGATCGCCGACGGTCGCGGTGGGGCCGGGCAGGCGTTGCAGCGGTTCGCACCCGTGAACAGCTGGTGGGACAACGGCAACACCGACAAGTCTCGCCGTCTCATCTGGCCGATCAAGCAGAAGTACGGCAACGCCCTTTCGTGGGCCGACCTGATGATCCTCACCGGCAACTGCGCGCTGGAGATCATGGGGCTGCCGACCTACGGCTTCGGCGGAGGGCGCCGCGATGCGTGGGAAGCCGACGACGCGACCTACTGGGGCGCGGAGTACATCCAGAACAGCGACCCGGAGTCCTTCGACGCGATGGTGATGCGTGACAAGCGGTGGCGCGGCAAGCCCGGTGACGCCGACTACGAACTCGAACAGCCGCTGGCCGCCTCGCACCAGGCGCTGATCTACGTCAATCCGGAGGGCCCCGACGCGAACGGTGACCCAGCGGACTCGGCGGTCGACATCCGCATCACCTTCGGCCGGATGGCCATGAACGACGAGGAGACTGTGGCTCTCATCGCCGGCGGGCACGCTTTCGGAAAGAGCCACGGAAAGGTCTCGGCCGACAAGGTCGGCCCTCCGCCGGAGATCGCCCCGATGGAGGCGATGGGCCTGGGCTGGGCCAACCCGGAGGGCACGGGCTTCGCGGAGTACACGATGACCAACGGCATCGAGGGCTCCTGGACACCCGACCCCACCCAATGGGACAACTCCTACCTTGAAAACCTGTTCGGTCTCGAGTGGGAAAAGACACAGAGCCCCGCTGGCGCGCTGCAGTGGATGCCGATCGCGCTGGACGCGCCGACCACACCCGACGCGCACCTCGGTGGCATGCAGCACCCACTGATGATGATGACCAGCGACATCGCGCTCAAGGTCGACCCGGTCTACGCCGAGATCTGCCAGAAGTTCCTCGGGGATTTCGACGCGTTCACCGTCGCCTTCTCCAAGGCCTGGTACAAGCTGACGCACCGCGACATGGGCCCGAAGTCGCGCTATCTCGGCCCCGAGGTCACTGCCGAGGACCTGCCCTGGCAGGACCCGCTGCCCGCTCTCGACTACAAGGTGATCGATGAAGCAGGAGTGGACCGTCTCAAGCAGGCGATCCTTGGCACCGGCCTGTCCGTCTCCGATCTCGTCTTCACGGCATTCTCCTCGGCCGTGACCTACCGCGATTCGGACAAGCGCGGTGGCGCCAACGGCGCCCGGTTGGCACTGGCGCCGCAGAAGGACTGGGCGGTCAACCGCCGCACCGTCCCCGTCATCGCTGCGCTGCGCGACGTGATGCACGACTTCAACTCCTCCGGGGTCGAGAGGGTCAGCCTCGCCGACCTCATCGTGCTCGGTGGCTGCGTAGCGATCGAGCAGGCGGCCCAAGCCGCAGGTGAAGAGGTCCAGGTGCCCTTCACGGCAGGCCGGGTCGATGCCACTGACGAGCAGACCGACGTTCCCACCTTCGAGTGGCTGGCGCCGGTCGTCGACGGCTTCCGCAACTACGTCAAGGACGACTATGCCCAGATGTCGAGTGTTGCGCCGGAGCAGATGTTCTTGGACAAGGCAGCGCTGCTGGGTCTGACCGCCCCGCAGTGGGTGGCCCTCACAGGCGGTATGCGGGTGCTGGGCTGCAACCACGACGGGTCGGTGACCGGGGCCTTCACGAACCGGGTTGGTGAGCTCACCACCGATTTTTTCCGGGCGGTGACGAGCATGGACTACGAGTGGAGCAAGGACGATGAGACCGCTACCGCCTTCACCCTCACTGACCGGTCAAGTGGCGAGCTGGCCTACCGAGCCACCCGAAACGACCTGTTGTTCGGTTCCAACCAGCAGCTGCGCGCGGTTGCCGAGGTGTACGCGGGAAGCGACGGCCAACCGCGATTCGTACGCGACTTCGTCGCAGTTTGGGACAAGGTGATGATGGCCGACCGCTACGACGTGAAGACCGGCTGAGGCCCCTGGCAGATGTGATCGGAGAAGGCTGTCCGTGCTCGACCGCCGGACTCGGCGCGGGAGGTAGTTGGCGGTGGTGCATAACGGCGACCTTGAGGTCCATCGCCGACTCAGCTCTCGGTCTGCCCACGCCGAGCGAGATTTCGCAGGGCGGCCTCAACCCACCCGGCAAGGGTCTCGTCGTCCTGCAGGGCTGCCGCCTCTACTCGAATCCACCCCACCCCCATCGAGCGACCTGTTCCCATTTCCGCGCGCGAGGCGCCGGGCGCGGAAACCAGTTCGGGATCCTCGGCGGGGTCCACCCGAACCAGCAGACTGCCGTCGTTGTGCACGGCCACGGCCATGGCCTGCGCCACCATCAGTGCACGCACGCCGAACATCGGCACTTCTCTGGGGTTCGGATCGGGCAGCAGCGGCCTGATCCGGTCGATGAGGACGCGTGACCTGTCGGTGGGGCTGGGAGTCATACCTGTTGCTCCTTACCAGGCGGCTGCCCGAACCGTATCCAGGTAGGACCCGTCGTGCCCGGATAACAGAAAAGCCGACCGTGAAGGGTCGGCTTTTCTGATGGGAAAGGGATCGCGTCAGCGAGTGACCTTGCCAGCCTTGAGGCAGGAGGTGCACACGTTCTTGCGCATCGGGGTCTTACCCGAGTCGCCGCCCAACGTACGGACGCGCTGGATATTGGGGTTCCAACGACGCTTGGTCCGTCGGTGCGAGTGGGAAATGCTGTGGCCGAAGCCTGGTCCCTTGCCGCAGACGTCGCACGTGGCAGCCACGGTGTCTCCTACTGGTGTCTCGAGAATGAGGTACGAAGGTCGAACTTACAGCCCGCAATGCATCGAGTGCACCTGCAGAACAGTTGTCCGCAAACCCCAGGATCGTAGCCGAGCCGCGCGATACATCCCAAATTGCTAGCCTCTGGCACACGACTGCACTCGTTCGTACATCTTCGACCGAAGGAATCACCCTCCGTATGCCGCTGGACGTGCTCGACGTGCAGGCCCTGCGTCGCTGGGTCATCACCGCTCGCGCAACATTGTCCGAGCACGCGGGCATCATCAATTCGCTCAACGTGTTCCCGGTGCCCGATCGCGATACCGGCACGAACATGAGCGTCACGATGAACCTGGCCGTGGACGCTCTGGCGGCCGAGGCGCCGGTCGACCTTCTGACCTCCGTCCAGGTGCTGGCCCGCGCGACGGTTGTCTCGGCGCGTGGCAACTCCGGTGTCATCCTCAGCCAGCTGGCCCGTGGTCTCGCGGATGTCGTGACCGCACTGGACGGAGCACCGCTGCGATCCCCGGACGTTGCCGACGTGCTTCGCGAGGCGGCGAGCAGGGCCCGCAGCGGAGTCCGCGCCCCGGTGGAGGGAACGATGCTCTCGGTGGCCGACGCCGCGGCAGATGCAGCGAGTGCGGCAAGAGATCTCCCGCTGGCTCAACTTGTCGATCGGGTGGTGGATGCCGCCGGTGATGCAGTGGCCGCGACCCGCGAGCAGCTGCCGGTCCTGCGCGAGGCGGGCGTGGTCGACGCTGGAGCCGTGGGGTACTGGTTGGTGCTGTGCTCGCTGCGACACGTCGTATTCCAGGATCCCGGTGCAGTTGCGGGCGGTGCAACACCCTCCTGGCTGCGAGCTCCGGAACGCGAGTGCCCCACCGGGTCCATGGGAGCAGGCGGAGTGGCGTTTCTGGCCGGAGGTCCGTCGCAAGAGTTGATGTTCGTCCTGCAGGACAGCGACGAAGAGCGCGTCGCGCAGCTCGTTTCAGTTCTGGAATCGCTCGGCGACAGCGTGGTGGTCGCGGGCGGTCCCGAACTCTGCAGCGTGCACGTCCACCTGGACGATGCCGCTACCGCCATCAACGCAGCAGTCGTTGCGGGGCGGCCCGACCGGTTCGTCCTCACCAGGTTCGCCGATCACGCCGAGTCACCGCAGGATCGACCCGAACCGGTCCCCAACACTCGGTCGCCGATTCTCGCCCTGATGGCGTCGCCGGGTCTGGCCGACCTGGTGCGCGGGGCCGATGCGGACGCCGAGGTGCTGATCGCACCTGACGAACAGGCCGTTGCCGATGCGCTCGAAGGTCCGATCTGCCGGGTGGTCGTGGCAGACACCGAGCTGTTGCGTGCACTGGCCCAGCGCACTGCGGCTGCACGACCTGGATCGTTCGTATGTGCTGCTGCACACCCGGCTCAACTGCTGTCCATGCTCGCCATCGGGGTGGGCGCCCAGGACTGCGCTGATCTCGGCGCACTGCATCGCGAGTGCAATGAGGCTGCAGCAGCGGTGTCGACGTACACCGTCGAGGGAACTGCGAAGGGGGCTGGCGACGCGCTCGCGGCATGCAGAGAGCTTCTCGACCAGGTAGTGACCGACGAGGTCGAGCTCGTGACCCTCGTCGGCGGGGCGGATGCCACCGACGGTCTGCTGCCTGAACTCATCCAGGAACTCACCTCGGCGCACCCGGAGGTCCAGGTGACCTCATTCGTGGGTCTCCGGCCGGGTGTGGTGCTGGACGTGGGGTGCGAGTGACCGGCGGGCGGTGGTGAGCGCGAACGGCATCGACCGCAGCACCAAGCTGGTCGACGTGCTGGGGGCTGCGGCGAAGAAGCTCGCCAAGGAACGGGATCTGCGGACTGTGGGCGACTTCCTGGACTTCCTGCCGCGTCGCTACATCGACGCCACGACGTCCGGGCACCTGTCCGAATTCGAGCTGGGGGATCAGGCGGTGTTGATCGCTACGGTGATCGCCTCGACCACACGGCGGATGCGGCAGCGACGCGGCGAGATGCTGCAGGTTCGCATCGAGGACGCCGACGGCGCCGAAGCGGAGTTGGTGTTCTTCAGCAAATACGGTCACGAACAACGCCTGCAGCCTGGGGTGCGAGGAGTCTTCCGCGGGCAGCTCGGTCGATACAGCGCGAGCGTGCAACTCACCCATCCCGACTACTCGCTGCTCGATGCCGCCGGTGAGGACCAGATCTACGACGGCGGGTTGGTGCCGCTCTACCGCGCGATCAAGGGCATCACTGATATGCAGCTGACCCGCTCCTACCGGCTGGTGTTGGACCAGTTGCAGGGCGCTGACGACCCGGTGCCGACAGAGATCCTCGACCGGCACGACCTCGTCGATCAGGTGGGTGCCTACCGGGCCATCCACCTGCCCCGCAGCCTCGGCCAAGCTGGTCGAGGGCGCCGCCGGTTGCGCTACGACGAGGCGCTCGTGGTGCAGACGGTGCTCGCCCAGCGGCGTGCGGAGTACGACGCCGCGGAGGCGACCGCCCGGCCCATCCGGGAGGGCGGGTTGTTGGCTGCCTTTGACGAGCGGCTTCCGTTCGAACTGACCGCCGGCCAGCAGGAGGTCGGCGCTCAGATCGCTGCTGACATGGCGCGCACCACCCCTATGCACCGACTGCTGCAGGGCGAGGTGGGCTCGGGAAAGACCATCGTCGCATTGCGGGCGATGCTCGCAACGGTCGATGCGGGGGCTCAGGCAGCGCTGCTGGCTCCTACCGAAGTGCTCGCCCAACAGCACTACCGATCAATCACAGCGATGCTCGGTGATCTCGCGCAGGGCGGGATGCTCGGCGGCGCCGAACACGGTACCCGGGTTGCCTTGCTGACCGGGTCGATGAGCAGGCCGCAGCGCGCAGCCGTCCTGCAGCAGGTCCTGCTCCAGGACGCCGGGATCGTGATCGGCACACACGCGCTGATCCAGGACACGGTGACGTTCGGGGAATTGGGCCTCGTAGTGGTCGATGAACAGCACCGATTCGGTGTCGAGCAACGGGATGCACTGCGGGCCAAGGCGACCCGAAGTCCCCACGTGCTGGTGATGACCGC
>JBBPZD010000038.1:0-16874 GCA_038199265.1 Actinomycetales bacterium
ACGCCAGCCCCTGGCTGTACATCGGCAGAGTCGTCATACTCGAGTCCTATTGCTACGTCGAGGTGGTGCCGGATGCTCTCAGCTGAAACTCGCGACTCCATCCTCGAAGCTCTCGAGGTCGCACGCCCGAGCGCGGTACTGGCCGTTCTGCAGCAGCTTTTGGCCGAGCACCTGCAGGCCACCGAGGTGCACCTGTTGATGGCCAACTACCAGCTGACGGCGCTGCACCCCATCCACGACCAGGACAATTCGGCGGAGCTCAGCACCACACCCGCGGGAATCGCCTTCGTCAGCCAGCGCCCGGTGATTCACGAGGTGCAGGGTCACGCGGTTGAAGTGAATCTGCCGATGAGCACCCGCGGCGACCGGATGGGCGTGCTGCAGCTCTCACTTCCGCAGCGGCCGGACCAGACCGAGTTGAATGAACTGACCCGACTGGCACAGACAGTCGCTCTCTCGCTGCGAGCATCCAGCCGACAGACGGACGCACTGGAGCGATCCGGGCGCACCCAGCGGCTCACTCTCGCCGCAGAACTGCAATGGCAGTTGCTCCCCGGGCGCGGCTGCCGAGCGCCCGAGTACGACATCGCCGGGCACCTCGAGCCCGCCTACCACGTACATGCGGACGCCTTCGACTGGTCCCAGGACGATGACCACCTCACGCTCACCCTCATCGACGGTTCGAACGGCGGGCGCGTACACGCGCTGCTGTCCACCCTCACCCTGACCGCCTTGCGCAACGCGCGTCGTGCGGGACTGTCGATCGCGGACCAGGCACTCCTGGCCGATCAGGCCGTGTACGCCCATCACCAAGGCGATCAGTGCGTGAGCGCCCTGCTGTTCCGGATCGCTCTGAGCACCGGTCTCGCGGACGTCGTCCTAGCCGGTTCGCCGCGGATGCTGATCCTGCGCCAGGGTCAGGTCTACGAGCCACGGCTGACCGAACAGGTTCCGATGGGTATGTTCGAGGGCACCGATTATGTCGAGCAGCAGCTCGCTCTCGCCCACGGCGACCGGGTCGTGATGGTGTCCGACGGCGTACACGGGGCACGTTCGGCGAACAGCGATCGATTCGGAGATATCCGGCTGGCCGACCTGGTGTCGGCAACTGCCGACGGATCGGCCGAGCGGGTGGTGCGCCGCATCGTCGATGTGCTGTACGAGCACCGAGGCGACGATGACCTCGACGACGACGCCGTGGTGTTGTGTTTGGACTGGACCGGCCCCGGGAGCCCGATGGTGGTGGCCGGGGCCACGCCAGTCGAGCTGCATACCTGGGCGACCAAGCTGCGCGCCGTCACCAGTCGATGAAGGCGAGCAGCGCAGATGGCAGTTCAGCGGCGAATCACCCGTCCTGTTGACCGATGTGCAGTTTGCCCTTCACCCGTTCGACTCCCTCGGCAGCCAACGCCTTGGCCGAGTCCTTGACGACGGCGACCTCGTCTGGATCCCGGTGCAGCAGTGCCTCCGCAGTGTTCTTTGCAAACTCGACGGTGATCTTCGGCGGCAACGGCGGCACGTTCTTGCTGGTGTAGGCATCGATCAAGGTGACACCCTGGTGCGCGAACGCCTCGTCCCAGGCCGCTTCGACATCGTTGTCGCTCTTGACTCGGATGCCCTTGAAGCCGAGCAGCTCTGCCCACCCGGCGTAGTCAACCGTCTCCACGTCCTGAGACACCGACCACACCGGATTGGCGTCTTCGGTGCGCATCTCCCAGGACACCTGGGTCAGATCGTTGTTGTGCAACACCATGACGATGAACTGCGGGTTGTTCCACTTGCTCAGATACTTCTTCACGGTGATCAGTTCGTTCATCCCGAGCATCTGGAATGCTCCGTCCCCGATCGTGCACACGACGCAGCGGTCGGAATGCGCGAACTTGGCTGCGGTCGCGTACGGCATGGCGGCCGCCATACTCGCCAACCGACCCGACAGATCGCCGGTCATCCCGTCGCGGAAGCGGATGTGGTGGCCGTACCAGTCGGCGGTGGAGCCGGCGTCACAGGTGACGATCGCGTTGGCCGGCAGGCGCTTGTTCAACTCGTGGTAGACCCGCCGGGGGTTGACCCCGTCGGAGTAGTTCACCATCGCTTGAGCCTGCATCTCCTTCTCCCACTCGATCATGTCCTTGACGACGCCCTCCTGCCAGGACAAGTCGGTCTTCTGCTCCAGCAGCGGGATGAGTGCGAGCAGCGTCTGCTTGACGTCGCCCCAGATGTTCAGTTCGGTCGGGTAGCGCAGGCCCATCTGCTCCGGTTTGAGGTCGACTTGGATCGCGCGGGCTTGGCCACTCTCGGGTAGGAACTGGGAGTAGGGGTAGTTGGTGCCGAGCAGCACGAGCGTGTCGCAATCCTCCATCTGATGTTGACTCGCGCGGGTGCCGAGTAAACCCAGCTGCTGGGTGTGGAACGGAACATCGGAGGAAATCACCTGCTTGGCGCGTAACGCGGTGATGATGCCAGCCCCGCACAATTTCGCGGCGGCCATCACCTCCTCGGTGGCGCCGTTCGAAC
Organism: Actinomycetales bacterium; assembly: GCA_038199265.1. GTDB lineage: Bacteria > Actinomycetota > Actinomycetes > Actinomycetales > Dermatophilaceae > Allobranchiibius. Next base: position 2,515 of record JBBPZD010000038.1, read on the forward strand.
CGTGCCCCACCAGGAAGGTGACCTTGCCACCGGCGTTGATGATCTCGGCCGCCTTGGCGATCCCGCTCTGCGGCGGGGTCACCGCGATCGACGGGGCAACCGCGCTGGATCGGGAGACCCCGCCCTCGGGCGAAAGCTGCGGCATGTCCATGCCCTGCACGTCGTGGGGTAGCACGACCACGGCCGGACCGAGACGTACCCGCGCCATCCGAAATGCCGTGTCGATAACGGCTTGAGCCTGCTCGGGTGTCACGATCGTCTGGACGTAGACCGCTACGTCCTCCATCGTGCGCTCCAGGTTGTCCTCCTGCTGCTCGAACGTGCCTAGCGAGCTCAGTGCCTGCTGGCCGACGATCGCAACCACCGGCTGGTTGTCACTCTTGGCGTCGTACAACCCGTTCAGCATGTGGAACGCGCCTGGGGACGACGTAGCCACGCATACGCCGATCTCACCGGTGAACTTGGCGTGCGCGGTCGCCATCAGCGAGCAGATCTCCTCGTGGGTCGGGCGGATGTAGTCCAAACCGTCCCCCTCTCGCTGCGCTGCGCCGAGTGCGCCGTCGAATTCCCCGATGCCGTCCCCTGGGAAGCCGAACACGCGACTGACCCCCCACTCCCGGATGCGCTGAATGACGAAGTCGCTGACATTGGTGGCCATATCGGGTCTTCTCCTCGTGACGTGGTGACAGCTGAAAATCTCAGACAGTTGTCATTAAGCAAACGTTAGCGTGCGGGGGCCCCGCCGCCAAGTAGCGCCTTGCGTTCCCGCTCGTGCGGGCGCAGAATATTTGCCGTACGGCAATCTTTCCCAGACGGAGGACAGACGTCAGATGCCGAGCTTCTTCCCTTGGTGGGTGGTCATTACCCATTTCCTGAACATTTTCTTCATGGTGTTGTTGTTCCGCAGCGGCCTGGAGGTGCTGTCGGCGTTCCCGAAGTTCTACTGGCGTGACGACTGCCCACCAGGACGAGAATGGCTACGCCTCAGCAAGAAGACATTCGCCGCCGACTCCCGTCAGCCCTGGTCGTCGATGGACGAGGAAGAATCCTGGTCCCCCATCGTGGCGCTGCCAGGCCGCAAACAACTGGGGCTCGGCCGACACTGGCACTTCCTGACGATCCAGTTCTGGATCCTGACCGGCATCGTCTACGTGGTGCTGGTTTTCGCAACCGGTTACTGGCACTACCTCATCCCGACCAGCTGGTCGATCGTGCCGGATTCAATTCATGCAGTGGGCACCTACCTGCAATTCAAGATCCCCGCGAAGATTCCTGGCCAGCCGTTCGAACCGGCCCAGAAGCTCACCTACTTCCTGGTCATTTTCGTGCTCTCGCCGCTACAGATCGCGACCGGGGCGGCAATGTCTCCGTCCGTGTTGGCCCGATTCCCCTGGTACGGGAAAATCTTCGGCGGCAAGCAGGGCGCCCGGAGTCTGCATTTCCTCGGGCTGTGCTCGTTCGCGGCGTTCATCGCGATTCACGTCTTCATGGTCATCGTGAACGGCCTACCCCACGAGTTCACCAAAGCCGTCCTCGCGGGCCACGACAACGAGACCCTCGCCCTGTGGATCGGATTGGCCGCGCTGCTCTTCGTCGCGTTCTTCAACATCGCCGTCACCATGTTCTCGATACGTCGACCACGGGGAACGCAGCGAGCGCTCGGGAAGATCGTGAACCCGTTCGAAGCCGCCATCTCCCGCACGCTGACCTCTCGCGAGCACTACAGCCGGGACCAGATCTCCTCCTACCATCGGGTCAACGGGTACCCACCACCATCAACGGAATACAACGACCTGGCCGAAGCGGGTTTCCAGGACTACCGTCTCCAGATCGGCGGGCTGGTCGAGAACCCGGTCAGCCTGTCCCTGGCGCAGCTGCGGGACCTCGGTACGAGCGACCAGATCACCAAACACCAATGCATTCAGGGGTGGAGCGCGGTCGCAGAATGGGGTGGTGTTCCGATCAGTGCAATTTTGGATCTGGTCGTCCCGACCGACGAGGCCAAGCACGTCGTCTTCTACGCCTACGACGACAAAGGACTCACCGAGGGCGAGGGACGATACGGCTATTTCTACGGCAGCATCCCGCTCTACATCGCGACGAATCCGCAAAGTATCCTAGCTCTGGAGATGAACGGGGTTCCGTTGCCGGTCGAGCACGGTGCGCCCATCCGAGTGCGCCTGGAGACCCAGCTCGGGTTCAAAATGGTCAAGTGGGTCAAGGCGATCGAGCTGGTCGCCGACACCGACGACATCGGTCAGGGCCAAGGCGGTTGGCGGGAGGACCAGCAGTACTACGCCAACGCCGCCGGTATCTGATTCTACGGAAGTTTCCAGGAGCGGAGGCCTGTGAGTAGCCCGCAGCTTCCCGGTGTCTTCGCCACTCTCACCCCGGTGCTGAATCATCACGGCTATCTCGCGGTGGCGGGCTTCGTTCTACTCGAAGACTTCGGGGTTCCGGTCCCAGGCGAGACCATCCTCATCGCTGCCGCTGTGTACGCAGGGGCCGGACAGCTGAACATCGTGGTGGTCGGGCTGCTGGCGGTCGCCGCAGCTGTCCTCGGAGACAACGTCGGCTACGGCCTCGGCAGGTTCGGCGGCCGCGCCCTGGTGCTGCGATTCGGCCGCTATGTCTTCCTGACCGAAAAACGCCTCGCGGCCGCCGAAAAGTGGTTTGCGCGAAACGGCGGCAAAGTGGTGATCGTCGCACGGTTCGTCGAAGGCCTACGCCAGGCCAACGGCTGGGTTGCCGGCATCACCGGCCTTCCGTGGCTGCGCTTCCTGATCTTCAACGCTGCGGGCGCCGTGCTGTGGGTAGGCGCCTGGCTGACCGTGGGGTACGTGTCAGGCCGTCATATCGACACGGTCTACAGCGCGATCAGCCGCTATCTGGTCTACCTCGTAATCGCGGTAATCATCGCCGTGCTCGCGCTGTTGACGCGGCGTCTGCTGCGCCGACCCCGGGGCGAAGACCACGACGAAATCGCCACCCGATAAGGAGTGCGGCGACCCCGAGGACGACGTGCTTGCTACCGGACTTCCCTACCGCGGGGCGGGTTGCGATCTCGTGGGTAACAGCTGCTTGATGACCTACGGGGTAATCGCGTCCGAGGCTCTGCTGCGGATGAGCACGCTCGGCCTCACGCCGTTGTACGACGTCGGTCAACTGCGACGCGTCCCCCCGAGCCCGCGCTGTATCGCGGGCGGCCAATTCCAGCCGCCGGGTGGCCGACATACCGGCCACCACGACGCGATTGCGCGTGTGCTCGGCTATCTCCTGGTCGTCAGCCCCGGGCCCCCGCCCCTGCAGGAGGTCAGCGCGAGCACGCTCCCAACTAGCGGTCACGGCGAATCATCCGCAGGAGCGGACCACCACCGGGAACCAGTCCGAGCACCGTGCAGGCCAGCTGGTCCCGCCGCCGGTCGTGGCTAGGTGGGGTGGCTTTGTCGTGCAAAAGGTCGCGGTAACCGATACCCGCCCACGCGAGAGCCACGACGCCATCGGTGATCCCGGCACGCGCTCGAGACCGGTCTGCCAGCGCCAACCCGAACGCAGTGGCGGCGTGCGCCATATCGACCCATACGCCCATGGCGAGGACTTCCGGGCTCGGCGCGATCCCGGACAGGCCTGCTTGGGTCAACTGACGCGCACCCAGCACGCGGGCGATCACCGTGCTCTTCGTGTCGACCTGCAGCCCGTGAATCGTGCCGAGTGTGGCCGAGGGGGCTGCGAGCAATGCGCCGCCCCAGATGGCTCGTCCGACCTCAATTGCCCTGTACTGCATGACAACGCCTTTCGGTGGAAGTTGCTGATCGTGGGGACGTCGCGGTCATTTCGCCGCCGCTGCCTCTCGGATGGCGGCAGTCGCCTGGATGTGACTGAGGTGGCTCAGGGCCTGCGGCAGATTGCCGAGTTGCTCGTAGGTACCGGGCGCGCACATCTCGGACATCAGGCCCAACGGCCCGGACACCACGTGCAGTTGCTCCAGCATGCTCTGCGCGTCCTGGACGCGACCCACCAGCGCCAGCGCATGTGCGCGCCAGAAACCACACGCGGTGAACGTGGCCTCCTCACGGTGCACGCCGGTGTAGCGGTAGAGCATCGGTCCGGCGCCCAACTCCGCGCTCAGCGCGTCGATGGTGCTGGACATCCGCGGGCCGGTGTCGAAGTCCATCTGAGCCCCCAAGAGCACGGACGCGTCCAGGTCTTCGCTGCCGGCGTAAAACGTGTATGCCTGCTTCTCGCTCGACCAGCAGTTCTCATTCACCCACGCCTTGATGACCTCGGCCTCAGCACGCCAGCGCCCCCCCGATCCGACCAGGTGACCGTTCTCGGCCAGCCGGGCCGCGGCGTTCAACGCACGCCAACAGTTCATCTTGGAGGAGGTGTAGGGCCGGTTGGTGTGCAACTCCCAGATGCCGGCGTCGTCGCGACGCCATTGGTCCGCGCAGAGGTCTGCCAGATCGGCCAGCTCACGATTCGACCCGACGTCGAGCACGTGACCACCGAAGACCCAGTCCGCGACGGTGCCGAACAGGTCGCCGTACACCCCGAGCTGTTTCTGCCCCGAGGCGCTGTTGCCGAGCTGGACCGGCAGGCTGTGCTGATAACCCGGAATGTCGGGGGTGCGGACACCGCCCGGCTCGCCGCCACTCAACGTGTACATCACGTGTACGTCGGGGCCGTTGTCGTGGATCGCGTTCAACAACCAGGTGGTCGCGGAGTGAACCTCCTCCTGCAAACCCAGCACTGACAAGGCGTCGATCGTGAAGGCCGCGTCTCGGATCCAGGAATAGCGGTAGTCCCAGTTCTTCGGCCCGCCGATGCTCTCAGGCAATGACGTGGTCGCGGCAGCCGCCACGGCGCCCGTTTCGGCAATGACCAACGTCTTCAGAGCTAACGCGCTGCGAAGGATCTGCTCGCGCCCGGCGCCCTCCCACTGCACCGAGGAGGCCCACTCCCGCCACGCCTGTGCGCTGATGTCCATCCGCGCATCGATGGCATCTGTATCGCACATGAAAAGCGGATCGCCATCGGCTGCCACGACGCCGATCACCCGACGTTCACCTGCAGCCACCTCGAAGGTCGCATCGACCTGAGCGTGCGAGACGTCCAACTCAATCTGTTCACTGCAGCACACGCCCATGATCAGAGTTCCGGCATGCACGACCGGGCCGCGATCGTCATCCTGGACCCAGGGCTGCCACTCGCGCATCCCGTCGCCGGGCTGCACCAGCAGCGCCATCGCCACGGTGCCCTCCAGGCCCTCGATGCGACGGCCCAGCTCGCCCCACGGCAGCGCACCGGCCCGCCCAGAGTTCAGCGAGTCGGTCACCCGGACCCGGCCGGTGGCAGTGCTCCAGGTGGTCTCCACGAGGTTGGTGTGTGGCAGATAACGCCACTCGTAGGTCGCCTGCGCATCACTCGGGTACAACCGAATCCGCCCGCCACGCTCTGGGTCCAGCAATGCTGCGACGGGTGGTGCGGAATCCAGCCGGGGCACTGCCCACCAGTCGATGGCGCCGTCTGCGGCGAGCAGCGCCACACCTCGGCCATCACCCAACACGGCGTAGGCACCGATCGGTGCGTACCCGTCGACATCTCGACTCAGCCGCTCCCCCATCAGGAGCGGCCGGCGTGGCGAACGAGAGCGGTCACCGCACCCGCGACGACAGCAGTGGCACCGGCCAAGGTCGCAATCCGGTTCTTCGCGACGAACGACACCGGATCGCGGGTCGCAGCCGTGGAGTTGAACTCCCCTCGTGCGCCCCGGTCGTGCTCGGCGTCCTGCGGCTCGAAGACGTTGGAACCCCACCGCGGATAATCCTTCTCCACCTGCTGGGACTTCACCCCCTTCTTGCCCAGGTACCAGTCCACGAAAGCCGGTGCGACCCGGTTGCCCATCACCGTGTACGCCGTGGAAATGCCGACCCACATGTTGCGGCGCGGGTGCTCTGCGGAGAACCGGATCGCGCTCGCGCACACCTCGGGCTGCACGATCGGTGGCACAGGCATCGGGTGGTCCGGCATTTTGTTGAGGTTCCAGTTGAACTGGGTGGTGTTGACCCCCGGCAGGGTGACCAGCCCGATCGTGACGTTGCTGCCCGTCGCCTTCAGCTCGGTGATGACCGACTCGGTCATCCCTTTGATCGCATGCTTGGCGCCGCAGTACGCGGACTGCAAGGGAATCGATCGGTACGCCATGGCCGAGGACACGTTGACGATCGCCCCACGATCGCGCGGACGCATCACCCGCAGCGCCGACCGGACGCCGTTGACCTGACCGAAGTACGTCACCTGCGTCATCCGCTGATATTCGTCAGGATCGGTGTCCCAGAAGTAGGCGAGGGATCCAGCGAACGCGACGTTGACCCACACGTCGATCGGCCCGAGCTCGGCCTCCACCTGATCGGTCGCGGCGTCGACCGCTTCGTGATCGGCGACATCGCACTCGATGGTGAGTGATTTTCCACCGGCGGACTCGACGTCCTTGGCGGCTCCTGCGAGTCCTGCAGCGCCTCGAGCCAGGATCGCCACGTCGTACCCGGCACCCGCAAACTCCCGGACGGTAGCCCGGCCGACACCGGCACTGCCTCCGGTGATCACGACGATGGGCCGATTGCCAGATTGAGTCATGTACTCCTCCTCGGTTTATGTACAGCCAACGACAATAATTGTCTCATAGCAAATATTAACGCCTGACGGACTTCATCGAGGGCAGTGCAGTCCGCCAAGTCCATGGTGGTGCTGCGTAACCACATGGGATTCCTTTACCTTCGAACAAGAGCACTACTCTTGTCCTACCGCAACTGTCCCGCTGACGGCAAGGCGCGCTACCTGCAGCAACCGATCGATCCCCTGCTGCTCCAGGTCCCCCAGCCCCACTACGACATTCAGGATCGCTGCCATGGCAGACCAGCAACACCGCGGGCGCCCCGCCAAGGTCGCCGCTCGCGTGCAGGGCCGCGCGGAACGGATCGTCGGTGGAGCCGCACGGCTCAAGGTGGTCCTGCTGCTGGCGGCCGTGTTGTCGCTGACCACGGCGGACCTTTCCACGATCGGCGCCACCGCGCCACAGTTGGAAAGGGCGCTGCACATCAACAACACCGATATCGGCCTCCTGGTCACCGCCTCCAGCGGCATCGGAGCGCTCACCACCATCCCGTTCGGGATGCTCGCCGACCGAGTCCGACGAGTGCGGCTCCTACTGATCAGCATCGTGGTCTGGAGCGTGATGGTGGCCGCGTGCGCAGCTGCGCCGAGCTACTCCTGGCTGCTGGTCTTTCGACTCCTGCTCGGGGCCGCTATCGCCGGAGCCAGCCCGCTGATCGCCTCACTGACCGGCGACCTGTTCGAACCCTCCGAACGAGGCAGGATCTACGGCTACATCCTCAGCGGCGAACTTGTGGGCGCCGGCTTCGGGCTACTGATCTGCGGCGACCTGTCGGCCGCAGTCAGTTGGCGCGCACCGTTTGCCCTGATGGCCGCGCTCGGTCTGGGACTGGCGTGGGCGATCCGAGGGGTGTTGCCCGAGCCCGCCAGGGGTGGCGCAAGCCGGTTGGCCGTCGGCGCCACCGAAATACCCACCGCCCAGGACGTGGCGCACTCCCAGCACGGAGACGACCCCGTCGTAGCCAAGGAGACCGTGCTGGACAAAGAAGTACGCCGTGCACACATACCACCCCACGAAGGTCTCCAACTACGCGAAGCGCCAGATCATCGCTCCATCTGGTGGGCCATCCGCTACGTGCTGTCCGTGCGGACCAACGTCGTACTGATCATCGCCTCATCGCTGGGGTACTTCTTCCTGTCCGGGATGCAGACCTACGCCATTTTGTTCGCCCGCGGCCGCTTTGGACTCGACCAGAACCAAGCCAGTCTCATGCTGGTACTCATCGGAGGGGGGTCTGTCGTCGGACTGCTGATCGCCGGCAGGCTCAGCGACTCACTCATCGAGCGCCACCACGTCGCCGCGCGACCATTGGTGGCGGCCTGCGCTTTTCTCCTGGCGGTGGTGCTGTTCGTCCCGGCATTGCTGACCACGTCCTTACTGATTGCCTTCCCGTTGATCTTCCTGGGGATCATGGGCATCGGCGGCGCCAATCCACCCCTGGACGCAGCACGCCTGGACATCATGCCGTCACCGTTGTGGGGGCGTGCCGAGAGCATCCGCAGCGTGTTGCGCAAGGCCCTCGAGGCAGGCGCACCGCTGCTGTTCGGGTGGGTATCGACCCAACTGGGCGGGAGCGGGGGTGGATTCGGACACCCGAACGCCGCCCAGCCGTACCACGCGATCGGATTGGACCGCACGCTGTTGATCATGCTGATCCCACTGGCCGTTTCGGGCCTGCTGCTCCTGTTCGTCGGGCGTCGCACCTACCCACGCGACGTGGCGACGGCCGTGGCGTCCGAAGACGCAATCCGCCACAAGGCCCGATGACCAACGATGGGAAATATTCGCTGTAGCCCCTACTACATTCACCTGATGCCTACTATTGTTGTATCGCAACAGTCGGCCCGGGGCTGGCGCGCGCTGGCTGGTCATCTGGCGAGCGCATCCGCGCCGCCGAGGTCACGGAGGAGGCCGACGAGATGAACTCGACGAGTTCAACACCGAGAATTGCCTGGGCGGCGAATCCGCATGGTCCGGGCACCGCAAAAATGGCCCACGCAATATACGTGGGGCAGGTCAGGGCGCTGTGCGGAGCTACGACTCCCTACTTGGGTGATTCGTGGCCGCGCGCGGGAGAGCCATGGCCCTCATCTCACTGCCGCTGCCCCTCGTGTGCACACCACGTATACGCAAGTCGGCGAGCCTGATGCACCCTGCCTTGACTTGACTTGATCACCGCACCTACGACAGCACCTGAAAGGCACGGCGATGGAAGAAGAGGAACCAGGCGATCACGGCAACAGCATCGCGGCTTGGACGATGGTCGCCCTCATCATGCTCGGATCGCTCCTGATCGCTTTCGGGGTGGCTTTCGGTCGTCACTTACTGGATATCGTGGGCCTTGTTGTCTGCGTTCTCGGCGTGGCGACAGGCAAGATCCTCAGCAAAGCTGGCCTCGGCGCACCCGCCCTGCGGGCACCCGGTGACGAGAAGGCCGAGAGTTTCCACGCACGCGCGACCGATGCCCGCCGAACGTGAACGAGTTCCACGGGCATCGAGCAATTGTCGCCGTCGTCCCACCTCGCCTCGCTCGGTCCCTGGGCGTTACCTCGAGCTGGAGGGACGGGCAGACGTCCGGACGGTGACGGCGAGGATGACCAGCAGAACGCCGGCGATGACACCGCCGAGAATCGACAACCAGGAGTAACCGAGCGTCGCGACGATGACGCCCGACAGTCCGCCGGCGACCGCAGCGCACAGCCCCATCACGAGGTCGGCCGCGCCTTGGACGCCGGGCCGCTCTTCGGCGGGTACAGCCTGCGTCAGGAGGGTGCTTCCGGCGATGAGCGTGCCCGACCACCCCAGCCCGAGCAGGAAGAGCGCGACGGTCAACGTGGGTCCGTCGCCGGAGGTCGTTGCACCGAGGGCGCACGCGAGAAGGAGGATCGACGCACCGACGACGGCGACGATGCGGCCGCCGAACCGGTCGACGACCATCCCGGTCACCGGGGAGAACGCGTACATACCCAGCACGTGCATGCTGATCACGAACCCGACCAGCTCCAACCCGCCACCGCTGTGGGTGATGTGCAGTGGGGTCATGACCATGACCGCGACCATGACGGCATGGCCGAGGGCGATGGTCAGCATCCCGGCGGTCGCGTTGGCGCTGCGGAACACCACGGCCAGGGCACGCCCCATCGTGCCGTGCGGGGTGTGGGCACTGCCGTCGGCTTCCGCGCGTTCCCGGGCGAGCAGGAGCGGGTCGGGTCGGAGCCGCCACGTGAGCCACCCGGCGGCAAGGACGAACACGACGAAACTCACGACCCACACGCCGACGACAGGGTTGAGGCCGAGCGCTTCGCCCAGCGGGGCGGTCGGTCCCAGGAGGTTCGGACCGACGACGGCCCCGATGGTCGTCACCCACACGATGATGGACAGGTCACGTCCCCGACGCTCCGGTTGGGACAGGTCGATGGCGGCGAACCGGGACTGGCTGTTCGACGTCGTGGCGGCGCCGAAGAGCAAGGCCCCGAGCAGCAGCAGTGGGAACGACCTCGCTTGGGCGGACACGAGAGCGATCACCGCGCCCAGCGCCGCGAGCAGGTAACCCGTGCTGAGGCCGACGCGCCGCCCTCGGGCGGCCATCAGCCGAGCAAGCGCGGGCGCGATGAGCGCCGCCCCGAGAATCTGCGCGGTGTTGGCAAGACCGGCGAACTCAGCGTCGCCAAGGATGTCTTCGGCGAGCAGGCTCCCTACGGCAATACCACCTGACAGGCCGACGCCGCCGAGGATCTGCGAGATGACCAGGGTGCCGAGCACACGGCGCTGGGCGGGGTCGCGAAGGGGTGGAGCGAGCGCCCCACCTGCGATCCTCGTTGATTCGTCCTGCGCCACGTCAGCCACCGTACGGCCCTGCCCGACGCGATCCAGGAGGTGGCGTTCAGGGGGTTTGGACCAGCTCCACTGGCATCGAGGAATCGGTCGGCAGATCGAGCGCACTGGGCGCGTGGCCACGGGCGACGATCTGCGCTCCGAGAGCCGCGACCATCGCGCCGTTGTCGGTGCAGAGCCGCACCCGCGGCACCCGCAGGCTGATGCCCGCGTCCTCGCACCGCTGCCCGGCCATCGCTCGCAGCCGACTGTTGGCCGTCACTCCCCCGCCGATCTGCAGGTCGTCGATCCCGTATCGACGGCACGCGTCGATGGCCTTGCGGGTGAGCACGTCGGCCACCGCCTCGTTGAAGCTGGCCGCGACATCAGCGACCGGCACAGATCGCCCGTCGCGCTCGCGCTCCTGCACCCAGCGGACAACAGCGGTCTTCAGGCCGGAGAAGGAGAAATCGAAGCGGTGTCTGTCCATGTCCTTACGGGCCGTCAGGCCCCGAGGGAAGGCAATGGCACGCGGATCACCCTTCGCGGCAAGGTGATCGATGCTCGGGCCGCCCGGGTACGGCAGACCGAGCAGTCGGGCGACTTTGTCGAACGCCTCACCGGCCGCGTCGTCCATGGTCGCACCGAGCGAGCGCACGTCGGACGCGATGTCGTTCACCAACAGCAGATCGGTGTGCCCGCCCGAAACCAACAGTGCGATCGTCGGCTCGGGCAACGCACCGTGATCGAGAACATCGGCGCAGACGTGTGCGCACAGGTGATTGACGCCGTACAACGGCTTGCCGAGCGACCAGGCGATCGCCTTCGCTGCCGCGACCCCCACCATCAGCGCGCCCGCGAGGCCGGGCCCCGACGTCACCGCGACCGCGTCTATCTCGCGAAGGCTCAATCCTGATTCAGTACAGGCCCGTTCGATCATCGGAACCATTGCCTCGAGGTGCGCGCGGCTGGCCACCTCGGGCACCACTCCCCCGAAACGCGCGTGCTCATCGACGCTGCTGGCCACGGCGTCGGCGAGCAGCGTTGTACCGCGCACGAACGCGACCCCCGTCTCGTCGCAAGAGCTCTCGATACCCAGTACCAATGGGCCGTCAGCCTGCATGGGTGTCCTTTGCGATGTGTCGGCGTAGCACCAGCGCGTCGACGTCGCCCGGCTGGTAATAGCGGCGACGCACACTGATCTGCTCGAATCCATTGCGCTCGTACAGCCGTCGGGCGGGCACGTTGTCCTCGCGCACCTCCAACAGCACGGCGTCGACACCGGCCGTTGTCGCGATCGACAACAACTCCTGGAGCAGCACGTTCCCGACACCGCTCCCCTGGGCGAGCGGGGGAACTGCGATCGTCATGACGTCCGCAGTGCTGCCGGCCACCGAAAGACCGGCGTAGCCGATCGATTCGCCGTCTTCCTCGGCCACGATGTAGCTGCGCTGTGGACGACCGGCCAACTCACTCCACCAGGTGCGCTCAGTCCAGGCGTCGTCCGGGAACAGTTGCTTCTCCCACCTGACGAGCATCTCGATATCGGTCCAACTCATCGGCCGCAACGTGGTCACGTCAGTACCGATTTGACCGCCACCGATGGTTTCGCGTCCGGTTGCCGCAGGTAGAGCGGGGTCGGGGGCAACAGTTCGCCGCCGTTCTGCAACCGGTGGGCGACGAGGGACGCGAGCGCCCCGGCATCGACATCGGTGACCGAGATGGGCGACCCGAAATGGTCCGGATAGAGCCGAGGTCCGCGACCGGCCGTAGGCAGCACGCGCAAGGCAGCATCGAGGTCTGCGGGCAGGCAGACAGCAGGTTCACCCTGTCGCTGCACTGCTCCGTCGACGACCAGGTAGTGGGCCCAGTAGACCTCTTTGCGCCGGGCATCGGTCGCCACCAGGAAGTCGTCGTGCCCACCGAGTGCTGCAACCTGATGGGCGATGGCGTCCAGGCTGCAGACGGCGTGCACTGGTATCCCCAACGCCAGACCCAACGTCGTCGCGGTGACGACCCCCACCCGGAGGCCGGTGAACGGACCGGGGCCGACACCCACGGCCACCGCGTCGAGATCGCAGGGCACCAGACCGGCCTGCGCCATCGCGACGTCGATCGCGGGTGCCAACGTCTCGGCGTGCCGGCGAGCTTCAGGCCGCGAGACGTTTGCGACCACGGCGTTACCGACCTGAACGGCCGCCGTCACTGCCGAGGTGGCGGTATCGATCGCCAGGAGAGTGCGCGTCGTGGTCACGCAGGTCACCGTAGTGCCGTGAGCAACTGATCAAAACGGTCGCCGAACGGGCGCAGTACCACCGCACGGGCGTCAGCACCGGAGAGTTCGAGTTCCAATCGCTGCTCCGACAGACTCTCGGCGATGCCGCCGCCCCACTCCACGATGGTCACGGCGCTCTCCAGATCGGTGTCCAAGTCGATGTCGTCCAACTCCGCGGCCCCGTCCAACCGGTAGGCATCGACGTGCACCAGTGGCGGCCCCGCCACCAGTGAAGGGTGGGTGCGGGAGATGACGAAGGTCGGCGACGTGATCGGGCCGCGCACCCCCAGACCGCGCGCGATGCCCTGGGTCAGGGTCGTCTTACCCGCCCCCAGGCCACCGGTCAGGATCAGCAGGTCGCCTGCCTGCAGCAACGAGCCGAGGCCGGCACCCCACTGCTGCAATGCTTCTGCGGTACTGAAGATGAGAGGGACTTCTACGTTCATGGCGTGGTGGTGTCGCTGCTCTTACCAGCCCTCGACGCAGCCGGTCGACGGGGAGCGGCGGACACCCGCTGTCGGACGCGACGAGCCTTCGGCTTCTTCGATGTGCTGGCTGTGACGTCGCACAGCGCCCGGCAGGCCCGATCGATCATCGCGAGCAGGTGTGCGTCGACGATGTCCGGGTACTCCAACGGCAGCATGTGACCGCACCGTTCCACGAGCACGTAGTCCGCCCCGGGAATCGCTTTCACGATGGCCTCCGAATGAGTGGCCGGCGTGATCCGGTCGTGATCACCGTGCATCACCAACGTCTCGATACCGATGAACTGACGCAGTGCAGCGCGCTCGTCGTGCACCATCAGCGAAGTCATGAAAGCGGACGTGGTCGCAAGGTTCGTTGCGAAGATCATGTCCGCGACCATCCGTACGAGGGATATCGGTACCGGCGACGCAAACGACCAGCGGTGCACCAGGTAGGCCTCGATGTCCTTCCCGGCGAGACGGGTGCTGGCAACCAACTCTTCCTGGTCGGCCAACCGCAGCATCGCGGACGGGCCGAGCCGGTGCACGATCGTGCCGAGTTGGCGACCCAGCCCGTAGTTGACGCTGGTCAGGTCGCCCGCGCTGCTGGATATGAACGCTGCGCCGATCACCCGATCTCGCAGCACGCCCGGAAAGGCCTTGGCGAACGACATGATCGACATGCCCCCCATCGAGTGCCCTACCAGCACGATCGGGCCGACCGGCGTGGTTGCCGCGATGACGCTGGCCAGGTCGCGCCCGAGTTGGCCGACGTTGTAGGTCGACTCCTCGGCGTCCCCGCTGCGTCCGTGCCCGCGGATATCCCAGAGCACGATGCGGTACCCGGCGGCGCGCAGCGCGCGGCGCTGGAACACCCAGACGCCGAGGTTGTGGGTGTAACCGTGCGACAGAACGATGGTCGGACGGCCGTGATGGCCGTCCGGTTCGTCGATCTCGACGTGCAACGGCACACCGTCCTCGGCGATGACGACCTGCTCCCTGTCGGGCACTTCGACGTAGTCGGCCTCAGTGCCCAGCGCGATCGCAGTGCGTCGCGCGCGCCACAGACGATCGACAGACACCCCGGCTGCCGTAGCAGCTGCCGCGGCCGCGAGGCCGGCGCCGATGCCGAGGA
>JBBPZD010000039.1:0-19306 GCA_038199265.1 Actinomycetales bacterium
GCCGTCAGCCAGGCGGGGAACGCCGGCGGTGCCGTGCTGAACGCCGATGGGCGGCATTCCGAGGTCGATGCTCATTGCAGCTCCTCCAGATGGGTGTTGTTGACGGTTGCGAGTTCGGTTGAGGTGAAAGGAAGCCCGCGAACAGCGGTGTGGCTGCGGACGTCTACGAGGAACGTGCCCCGCAGCAGCAGAGCGAGCTGACCGAGGTTCATCTCGGGCAGGACCACTCGGTCGTAGGACCGCAAGATCTCGCCGAGGTTGGACGGGAACGGCGCAAGGTGCCGCAAGTGCACCTGTGCGACGTCCGATCCGGCAGCGCGGCACAGCCGAGTCGCCGCGGCGATCGGGCCGTAGGTGGAACCCCACCCGATCATCAGCACGCGTGCTTTGCCGGACGGGTCGTCGACGACTAGATCGGGCACCTGGATGCCGTCGATCTTGGCTTGCCGAACACGCACCATGTGATCGTGGTTGTCGGGGTCGTAACTGATGTTCCCGGTGACGTCGGCCTTCTCGATGCCGCCGACCCGGTGTTCCAACCCTGCCGTGCCCGGCACCGCCCACGGCCTGGCAAGGGTGTCCGGATCGCGCAGGAACGGCGCGAAGGTCGGGTTGCCGTCCTTGTCGGTGGAGTTCGGTTCGGTCGCCGACTCCACTCGCAGGTGGGGCAGCTCGCCGATGTGCGGCAACTTCCACGGCTCCGATCCGTTCGCCAACGAGCCGTCGGACAGCACGATGACGGGCGTGCGGTAGGTCGTCGCGATGCGCACCGCTTCCAGCGCTGCGTCGAAACAGTCGACGGGGGTAGCGGGCGCAATCACGGCGACCGGTGACTCACCGTTGCGGCCGTACATGGCCTGCAACAGGTCGGACTGCTCGGTTTTGGTGGGCAACCCGGTCGATGGTCCGCCACGTTGCACGTTGACCACGACGAGCGGCAGTTCGAGCGACACTGCCAGGCCGATCGTCTCGGCTTTCAGCGCGAGTCCCGGGCCGGACGTGGTGGTCAGACCGATCGCCCCACCGAACGCTGCGCCGAGGGCTGCGCCGACCCCGGCGATCTCATCCTCGGCCTGGATGGTGGTGACGCCGAACCGCTTCATCCCGGACAGGGTGTGCAGAATGTCCGAGGCGGGGGTGATCGGGTAGCTACCGAGTACCAGCGGTCGCTCCGCACGGTGCGCTGCTGCGACGAAACCGTAGGCGATAGCCAGGTTTCCGGTGATATTGCGATAGGTACCGGCAGC
The DNA here is from genome assembly GCA_038199265.1 of Actinomycetales bacterium. GTDB lineage: Bacteria > Actinomycetota > Actinomycetes > Actinomycetales > Dermatophilaceae > Allobranchiibius. The sequence goes on from JBBPZD010000039.1 coordinate 1,248, forward strand.
TTTCTTCGCGGGGGCGACGGTGTAGGAGACCGCGAAGGACTCAGTCGTCTCGCCGTACGCGTGACCGGCGGCGAGCGCTGCGAGGTTGGCCGCCAGGATCTCCGGCTTCGCAGCGAACTTGCGCTTGAGGAAGCCTTCGGTGCCGGCGGTGGGCCGTGAGTACATCCACGACAGCAGACCCAGCGCGAACATGTTCTTCGCGCGTTCCTTCTCCTTGCGGGACAGGTCGAATTCGGCGAGTGCGGCAACGGTGATCGAGGTGAGCGGCACAGCGTGCAGCGCCCATGAGTCGAGCGAGCCGTCCTCCAGCGGGTTCTGCTGGTAGCCGACTTTGGCGAGGTTGCGTTTGCTGAACTCGTCGGCGTCGGCAATGAGCACCCCGCCGCGAGGCAAGTCACCCAGGTTGGCCCGCAGTGCGGCCGGGTTCATCGCGACCAGCACGTCTGGGGCGTCACCGGGGGTCAGCACATCGTGATCAGCGAAGTGCAGCTGAAACGACGAGACGCCTGGAAGCGTGCCCTGTGGCGCCCGGATCTCAGCGGGGAAGTTGGGCAGGGTCGACAGATCGTTGCCCAGGCTCGCGGTCTCCGCGGTGAAGCGGTCTCCGGTCAACTGCATTCCGTCACCGGAGTCACCGGCGAAACGAATGACGACGCGATCGAGGGTCTGTTGGGTCTTACTACTCATCAGTGAGGACACTCCGTGGGGTTTAGGTCTACCTTTTACAAGGTAATCCGCAGGAGTTTTCATCCCGCAGCCGCCCATGCTGTGGACGTCTTCTCAAAAGCCGCCACATACGCTGATCGCCATGGGTTGGTGGCAGGTCCGGATCGTCGATGCCGGTAAGGAACCGCTGGCGCTGTGTTTGATCGCCTTCATCGCGACGTTTCTGCTGACACGCATCGTCACGCGGATGATCCGCAGTGGACGCGGTCCGTTCCGGAACACCGTCAGTGCCTCAGGTCTGCACATCCACCATGCTGTTCCGGGTCTCGTCCTGCTGCTGGCGGGCTCGGTCACCGCCCTTGCCGCGTTCGAGTCGACCTCGCTGAACATCGCGGGTCTGGCGGTCGGGGCGGGCGCTTCGCTCGTGCTGGACGAATTCGCGTTGATCCTGCATCTGCGCGATGTCTACTGGAGCCGGCAGGGTCGCGCGTCGGTCCAGGCGGTCGCGCTCGCGGGAATGGTCATGGGGCTGGTACTGCTCGGTTTCACGCCGACGTCGCTCGAGGAGCTCACCGACGCGCAGGCCCCTATTCGCTACTCCGCGATCTCCAGCCTCCTGGTGACGTTCGCAGCCTGCCTGGTGTGCGCCGCGAAAGGAAAATATCGGCTCGTCATTCTCGCGGTGATCGTGCCTCCCGTCGCGTGGGTCGGCGCTGTGCGGCTGGCGCGCCCAGGATCGCCCTGGTTCAGGCATTACGAACCCGGCTCGCCCAAACAGGTGCGGGCGAGCCACCGTTCGAATCCTTTCAAGCAACAGTGGACGCGGCCGATCAGCTGGCTCACGGATCTGATCGCCGGTGCGCCCAGCCGGGATGAAGCCGCAGCTGAAGCAGTCGAGCGTGCAGCGCTCCTCGCTGTCCCGCCGGAGTGAACGGCGACACGGTCAGAGCGTCATCAGTGCTCGAGCTGCACCGTCACGCGGGTGCCCGGCCCACCCCAAACATGTTGACTGTCGGTACTGGTCCAACGATGGTGGAAAGTGTTGTCCGCCGACCTGATACGGAGCACTGTGCCCGCAGTCAGCGGCCACTCCAGCGGGACATATCCGTGGTCGATGTAACGCGCCCGGCCGGTGAGGGTCGCCTCGCCGCACCGGAGTGCGTCGTGTGATACGTAGAACTGTGCGGCGCCGACCCGGAATAAGAATCCGCCAGGTAAGCCTTCAGCGGTGGGGGACGGTGGTTCGAGGACCCCGGTGAGCCGGGTGGCTTCAAATCCGTCCCGCAGCTCGAAGTTGAGTGGCCAGGCCACTCGCCCGCCGACGACCAGATCGCTGCCACAGCACCCATAGAGCGAATCATCGAGAAACACCTCCAACGTCACGTCGTCAGTCAACCACCAGGGCCCACGTTCACTCCCTTGTCGCTTGATGTGGCTGGGTCAGGGCAGGACTGACTCCGGCGGTGTTGCCTGCATCGAATGGGCTTGAGCGACGGGTCCGTTCGTGAGTTGACCGGCATGCGTGTTAAGCCCTAGCGCCAGCGAGTGGTCATCGCGCATGGCTTGCGCCCATCCCTGGTTCGCCAGCGCGACGGTGAACGGCAACGTGGAATTGGTCAGTGCGTAGGTCGAGGTGTTCGGCACGGCGCCGGGCATGTTCGCCACGCAGTAGAAGAGCGATTCGTGCACGGTGAACGTCGGATCGGCGTGCGTCGTCGCGTGGGTGTCCTCGAAGCAGCCACCCTGGTCGACCGCGATGTCGACCAGTACCGACCCGGGTTTCATCTGTGAGACGAGTTCGTTGCTGACCAGAGTGGGAGCCTTCGCACCCGCAACCAGGACCGCGCCAATGACCATGTCTGCTTGCAGGCACTGCTCTCGGATAGCGAGAGCGGACGATGCGAGGCCGTGTACCCGGTTGCCGTAGCGCCAGAACGACATGCGTAACTTGTCCAGATCGGTGTCGAGCATGGTGACGTCCGCGCCCATCCCTAGGGCGATATTGGCGGCGTTCTGCCCGGAGACTCCGGCGCCGATGACGACGACTTTCGCGTTCGCCACCCCGCCGACACCGCCCATCAGGACCCCGCGACCACCCTGCGCTCTCATCAAGGAATACGCGCCGACCTGGGGGGCCAGGCACCCGGCGACCTCGGACATCGGGTAGAGCAGCGGCAATGCGCCGGACGGTGCCTGCACCGTCTCGTAGGCAATGGCCGTGACCTTGCGCGCGAGAAGCTCGTCGGTCAGCGGGCGATTGGCCGCCAGGTGCAGGTAGGTGAAGAGCACCTGCCCCTGCTGCATCCTGTGGTACTCCTGCTCGACCGGCTCTTTGACCTTCAGCACCAACTCGGCATCCCCCCAGGCGTCGTCTGCGGAGCCGACCAGCTGGGCACCCGCCGCGACGTAGGCCTCGTCGGTGATTGCCGAACCGACTCCGGCGCCGGTCTCGATGTGCACCTGATGGCCCGCCTCCACCAACTCGTGGACACCGACCGGGGTAATCGCTACCCGGAACTCGTTGTTCTTGATTTCGGAGGGCACGCCAATACGCATGGGTTTTCCTTATGTAGTCGAACCGCAGTAGTTCGAGCATCGAACACAAAGATGGGCGAGCGCTACTAAACCGTGGAAGATTCTCGGGTGAACAAAGCAGCGCGCAGCTGTGTGACTCACGCCATATCGGATCTACCATCGTGAGAAGTCGGCGACCGGGGTTCGGGTGCCGCGCAGGGCAGGTTCTGAGCGAGGTCGATGACAATGCACCGTTTGATCACCTGGTTGATGGCTGCAGTAGTCGCAATAGCGTTGGTGCTGCTGGCATTACCACCAACAGCTGATGCAATCAGTAACGTCGCAGATCCCGTCGTCGCGACTGTCGGGAGCGGACTGACACCGCTCGTACCTGCCCGGTTGCTGGACACCAGAGTCGGAATTGGTGCGCCGAAAGCGCGGGTTGCGGCTCGGTCGACCACTGAGGTGCAGGCCGCCGGGCGGGGCGGGGTGCCCATCTCAGGGGTTGCTGCCGTGGTTCTGAACGTGACCGTCAACGGTCCAGCCGACAGCGGTTTCCTCACGGTATGGCCAGCTGGTGTACCTCGCCCGACTGCTTCTAACGTCAATTTCCTGCCGCGTCAGACGATCGCCAATCAGGCGGTCGTCAAGGTCGGTCCTGGCGGCGTGATCGACGTGTTCTCCTCCACCTCGACCAACATGTTCATCGACGTCACCGGTTACTACCCGGCCGGAGATGGCTACCGGGCACTCCCGCCGTCACGGCTGCTCGACACCCGCCCGGCAGCAACGCGGCCGGGGAACGCGTCGACGACCGGCGTTCGAGTGCTCGGGGTCGGGGGAGTACCTGCTAGTGGTGTCGCTGCGGTGGTACTCAACATCGCCGACATCGACCCGACCAACTCGGGCTGGTTGACGATCTTCCCGTCCGGCGTCCCGCGCCCGAACGCCTCGACCCTGAACTACAGCGGAGGTCAGGCCAGAGCGGCCATGGCCATTGCCAAAGTAGGCACGAACGGGCGCGTCGACATCTACAGCTCGAGCGCCACCGACCTGATCGTCGACGTGGCCGGTTGGATACCGCTGGTCAGTGACTACTCCGCCATGACCCCGGTGCGGGTGGCCGACAGCCGGACGGGAATGGGCTTTCGTGGTCCGCTGAAGGTGGGAGAGGCTGACGCGCCAGGTCGCACCCTCGTGCTTCCGCTGACCGGGAGGCACGGTATTCCGATGTACGGCGTAAGCGCGGTCGAACTCAACATCACCGTCACAGCCGCGAGTTACCAGGGGTATTCGACGGCGTGGCCGACGGGTGTGCGTCGGCCGAACGCCTCTACCCAGAACTTCAACAACGCCGACACCACACGCACCGTGGCCAACTCGGCCACCGTAAAGGTGGGCGCGGACGGTTCCGTGAACGTGTTCCTGTCTGCAGCGCTGCAGAAGCCCGACACCGCCCAGATATTCATCGATGTCGTCGGATATTTCCGGACGCCACGAACCGCGCTCGCCATCGATGCGGCCCCACTCTCCAACGGTTCTGTCGCACTCGTCTACCGCGATGCTGTCGCCGCGAGCGGCGGCCGCGCGCCGTACACGTGGAGCGCCAAGGGTTTGCCGAGCGGACTGCAGATGAACCCCACCACCGGCGCGATCAGCGGCGTCCCCACGGGCAGCGGCGCTGCTGACGCTGTGTTGACCGTGACCGACGCCGACGGCACCAGTGCATCCCGAACACTGTCGATCGCTGTGTCGGGTGGCTCCACGCTGCAGGTCAAGCAGGTCAGCGCGGGCCGCGACCACACGTGCGCGGTCCTGACTAACGGTGCTGTGAAGTGCTGGGGGTCGAACACGCTCGGCCAGCTGGGTGACGGAACCCGGAACAATGCGAGTACACCGCGAACCGTCGTCGGGCTCGGCGGTGGTGCCGCGTCGGTCAGCGCGGGGAGTAATCACACCTGCGCCCTCCTGACCAGTGGTGCGGTCCGTTGTTGGGGGTACAACGTGACGGGCCAGCTCGGGAACGGGTCGACATCGGACTCGAACACCCCTGTCCCGGTCACCGGACTCGCGTCGGGTACAGCCACGATCAGCGCCGGCGACTACCATTCCTGTGCGGTCTCGACCAGTGGCGCCGCCAAGTGCTGGGGTTCCAACGCCGACGGCCGTCTGGGCAATGGCAGCACCACTGACTCTGCGGTCCCCGTTGGGGTCCGCGGGCTGACATCCGGGGTCGAGATGATCAGCGCGGGTGGCAGCCACACCTGCGCCGTGGTGACACCCGGTGCGGTCAAATGTTGGGGTCTCAACGACTTCGGTCAGGTGGGCAACGGCGGCATCGCGGTCCCTGGAGCGTCGTCAGTCAGCACTCCGGCGACCGTCATAGGTGTCGGCTCGTCGGCGCGGTCCATCTCCGCCGGAGGTGACACATCCTGCGCCAGCACAGCCGACTGGACAGTGTTGTGTTGGGGGCAGAACGGATACGGGAAGCTGGGCAACGGAACTGGGGTCAACTCCAGGACCGCGACACGCGTCACGGTCCCGAGTGCGGGTCTCGTAGAAGTGGCCGTCGGGGCCTTCCACAGCTGCTCCCTACAGGCAGCCGGGACCGTCGCGTGCTGGGGTAATCAGACGGCGCTCGGCGACGGTCTAGTCGATCCGGACGTATCCAGCGGTCGCAGCAAGGCAGCAACCGTCGCCGTGGCCACCGCCATCCAAGGAGTGTCGATGATCAGCGCCGGCGGAGGCCACAGTTGCGCGGTGACGTCCGCAGGCACGGTCAGATGCTGGGGTTCCAACAGTTCGGGCGAGCTCGGAAACGGTACTGACGAGGGTAGTGCCGTACCTGTTCCCGTCACCGGATTGCCCTGATCGCCGAGTGGCACGGGTCGAGGACCGGTGCCAGGGCAGTCATCGCGGAAGGGTGCTTTCTGCGGATGACACGGCTCGAGGACCACGGTTACTGGGGCGTTGCCGGGTACCTCGTTAGGCTGCGGTTGTGAGCACAGGCATGAGCGGGTACCTCGTCCTCGTCGGGGTGAGCATCGGCGGGGTGTTGCTCTTTGTTGCCGCGATGGTGGCCAGGCGGCTGCTCGCACCCATCGCGCCCAGCCAGGCCAAGTCCTCCACCTACGAGTCGGGTGTCGACCCGGTCGCGGGGGGCTGGGCGCAGACTCACGTGCGCTACATGACCTTTGCGTTCCTGTACCTGGTGTTCGCAGTCGATTCCGTCTTCTTGTTCCCGTGGGCGTTGGTGCTGCGCGACAAGGCCATCAACCACGCGAGTCTGCTGGAGATGGGCATCTTCGCCGCCGTCATCCTGGTCGGGTTGGCGCACGCCGCCCGGCGTGGGTTGCTGCGCTGGACGCTCGACAACTAGGGGATGACGCAGCGATGAGCACTGATCTCCCCATGCCCACGGTGGGTCCCGCGCAGGCCGCCGCTCCGAAGCCGATGCGGCTGGTGCTGAACTGGGGTCGCCGGTATTCGCTGTGGGTCTTCAATTTCGGGCTCGCCTGCTGCGCCATCGAATTTATCGCCGCGTCGATGGGCCGGCACGACTTCATCCGGCTCGGGGTGATCCCGTTCGCGCCCGGGCCACGCCAGGCCGACCTGATGGTCGTCTCGGGCACCGTCACCGACAAGATGGCCCCGGCGATCCGCCGGCTGTACGACCAGATGCCCGAACCGAAGTACGTCATCTCGTTCGGTGCGTGCTCCAATTCCGGTGGACCGTACTGGGATTCGTACTGCGTCACCAAGGGCGTCGACCAGTTGATCCCGGTCGATGTCTACGTGCCCGGGTGCCCGCCCCGCCCCGAAGCGCTGCTGCAGGGCATCTTGACGCTGCAGGGTCAGATCGCCGACGAACGCCCCACCACCGCGTCGTTGCGCGAGAAGCTCGGCCCCTACGCGGGTCGTCGCGCGTCCGCCGCAGAGGTCAGCCGCCCGCTGGTGGCCCCGCCCGCGAAGAAGGCCGATCCCGAGGTCACCGCGTGACCTACGAAGTGCCGAGTGTGCACAGTCTGTTGCCGGCCTGGCTGCAGACCCTGCGGGATGTCCGCAGCGGCGGCTTCACGATGTTCGACTTCCTGACTGCGGTGGACGAGACGGATCGCGCTGAGAACCCCGGATTTGACATCGTCGTCCACCTCTACGACACGAGGCCGAGCCACTTCCGCGAAACCCTTGTTGCGACAACGGTTCCTGATGGTGACTCAGTGCCCAGCTGCACCGGGCTGTGGCGCGGTGCAGCCTGGCACGAGCGTGAGACCCACGAGATGTTCGGGATCGCGTTCGACGGGTTCGACGACGGCACCGGCCTCGGGCTGCGTCCGCTACTGCTCCCGGACGGTTTCGACGGCACCCCGCTGCGCAAGTCCTTCGTTCTCGCGGCGCGGGTCAGCAAGCCCTGGCCCGGCGCCAAGGACCCTGCCGACACCCCGACAGGATCCGAGGCGGGCAAAGACGGCAAACCCGCACGCGCACCGCGCCGCCGGATGCAGCCGCCCGGCATCCCCGACCCCACATGGGGCCCACGGTGAACACCGTGGGGGAGGTGGTGCTGCGGTCGATGTGTGTGCTGATCGCGTTCCTGACGCTGCCGCTGCTGATCGGGCAGACCGAGCACAAGATGATGGCGCATATGCAGGGTCGGCTCGGACCGATGTACGCGGGCGGGTTTCACGGTTGGGCCCAGCTGGTCGCGGACGGGGTGAAGTTCACCCAGAAGGAGGACATCGTCCCCTCCGCGGCCGACAGGCAGGTCTTCAAGCTCGCGCCCGCGCTCGGGATCGTCGCCTATCTGGCCGCGCTCGCGGTCATCCCGCTCGGCCCGAATCTGGTCGCGGCCGGCATCAACGGCAGCCTCCTGTGGGTACTCGCGGTCGGCGCCATCGGTACCGTCGGCACGCTGATGGCGGGCTGGTCCAGCGGCAACAAGTACTCCCTCATCGGCGGTCTGCGCGCGGCCGCCCAACTGGTTTCCTACGAGGTTCCGCTGATCCTGGCGGCAGCCTCCTTCGCGATGGCCGCAGGCTCGTTGTCGCTGGTCGCGATTGCCGATGCCTGGACGCCATGGTGGCTGCTGTGGCAGTTGCCCGGGGCCATCGTCTTCCTCGTCGCCGCAACCGCCGAGCTGCAGCGCCCCCCGTTCGACATGCCGGTCGCCGACTCCGAAGTCGTGATGGGCCCGTGGACTGAATACACCGGCCTACGGTTCGCGCTCTTCCTGCTGGCTGAGTACGCGGGCATCGTGGTGATGTCGCTACTGCTCGGGGTGGTCTATCTCGGTGGTTGGGCTGGCCCCTTCGACGCCCAGCTGGGCTGGCTGTGGACCCTGCTCAAAGGATTCTTCTTCGCCTGCATCATCTTATGGATGCGGATGTCGTGGCCGCGGCTACGTGAGGACCAACTGCAACGCGTCGCCTGGATCGGCCTCGTACCCTTGGCGCTGCTGCAGATCGTGCTGACCGCAGGAGGGGTGGTGCTGACGACATGAGCGATCAGGACAAGGGGTTCGTCCCCGGGCTGCTGAAGGGGATGGGCACCACTGCCCGCGCGTTGATCCGGCCCGCGCACACCCAGGAGTACCCGCATGTCTCTCCGCAGTTGCCGCCACGTTCGAGAGGTGTCATCGCGCTCGAGGAGTCCAACTGCACCTCGTGCATGTTGTGCGCCCGCGAGTGCCCCGACTGGTGCATCTACATCGACTCCCACAAGGAGACGGTGCCGCCGAGCGTCGAGGGCGGCCGCGAGCGGAAGGAGAACGTACTCGACCGGTTCGCCATCGACTTCAGCCTCTGCATGTACTGCGGCATCTGCATCGAGGTGTGCCCGTTCGACGCGTTGTTCTGGAGCCCGGAGTTCGAATACGCCGAGCCCGATATTCGCAACCTGCTGCACGAGAAGGAACGCCTGGGTCAGTGGATGGCCACCGTCCCGGCCCCTCCCGCGATCGATCCCGGCGCCGGCCAGTCTGCAGAGCAAGCGCTCGTACCGTCCGATGAAGATCCGGCACCGTGACGACGTACGACGTCTTCTTCTGCATTCTCGGCGTCCTGTGCGCCGCCAGCGCGTTTCTGGCAGTACTCACCCGTCACCTGATGCATTCGGCGCTCTGGTTGACGGTCTGTCTTGTCACGCTGGCCGGGTGTTACCTAGTGCTCGGTGCCGAACTCGTGGCGCTCGTTCAGTTGCTGGTCTACGTCGGAGCGATCATCGTGCTCGTGATCTTCGCCTTGATGCTCACTCGCGCTCCGATCGGTCGTAGCCACGATCACGACACCCCGATGGCGCAGCGCGCAGCCGCACTCGTGATCGCGGGCACTTCGGCGGTACTCCTGGGGGCCGTACTCATCACCGGGGTGCGCGGGGGCACCGTTGAAGTACATGGCGGATCCACCCAGGCATTGGCGCAGAAGCTGTTCACCAGTTGGGTGTGGCCCTTCGAGCTGCTTTCGTTGCTGCTGCTTGCCGCGGTCGTGGGTGCGCTCGCGATGAGTCGCAAGCTCGTGCCCGCCGACGCCGGCGACGAAGCCTCCGAGCAGGCCGTCGGGGAAGACTCATGACGGCGGCGGAGTGCACCCAGTGATCCATCTGTGGCCGCCGTTGCTACTCGTCGCGATTCTTTTCGGCGCCGGTCTCTACGGCGTCCTGGCCCGTCGTAACGCCGTATTGGTACTCGTCGGCGTGGAGTTGATGCTCGCTGCAACCGGACTGGTCTTCGTCACGTTCGGATCTACGGTGCGCGACACCGACCGAGCCGGTCACATCCTGACGATCTTCCTGATCACGATCGCCGCCGCAGAGATAGCGATCGCGCTCGCGGTGATCCTCGCCGTGCAGCGATCGCGCGGGAACATCGACGTGACCGTCGCCGGTGAGGACGACCGATGATCGATACCTTCACCGACAGCACGGGCTGGTCGGTGCAGCCCGCTCAGCTGACAGTTCTCGCGCCCGCTGTCGTCGCCGCGCTCAGCCTGGTGTTCGCCAGGCGCAGTTCAGGCGGTCGGGCACTGGGCTTCGCGCTGGCGGCGCTGGGCGCAGTCAGCGGCTTGGCAGCGGCGCTGCTGCTCATGGCAGGTCAGTTACGCGGGACCGTGGCGTCCGTCGTCGCCACCATCGGCCCGTTGCCGTTGGGCGACCTGTTGCGAGTTCCGCTACAGATGCGTGTCGACCGGTTCTCGGTGCTGTTGGCTGTCACCGTCGGGCTGGTTGCTCTGGTCGTACAGCTTTTCGCCCGGTGGTACCTACGCGAAGACCCCAGATACGTTGCGTTCGCTGCGACCGTCAGCCTCTTCACCGCTGCGATGCAACTGGTTGTGCTGTCCGACGACGTGCTGCTGACGATTGTCGGCTGGGAGCTGATGGGTTGGTGCTCCTACCTGTTGATCGGCCACGACAGCGAGCGCGAGAAGGCTCGTCGTGCGGCGTTGAAGGCTTTCCTCGTCACCCGGTTCGCGGATGCACCGTTCGCCATCGGGCTGATCGCACTGGCCACCGGTGCCCACACCACAGCGCTGTCCGGGATCGCCGGTTTCTGGTCGGAAAATCCGACGGCGACCATGGCAGGGGCGATGATCGCGGTGATCGTCGGGGTTGCGGGTAAGTCGGCTCAGGTGCCCTTCCAGGATTGGTTGCCGGATGCGATGGAGGGACCGACCCCGGCGTCGGCGCTTATTCACGCGGCCACCATGGTCGCGGCCGGAACCGTCGTGCTGGCCCGGTTGCTGCCGCTGCTGGAGCGGTCCGACGCCGCTCGCACCGTCCTGGTCCTGGTTGCAGGTATCTCTATGGCGGGGGCGGGTTTCCTCGCCTACTGCCAGACCGACCTGAAGCGACTGCTGGCCTGGTCTACGATTTCGCAGGTCGGCTTGATGCTGATTGCGCTCGCCGTCGTTCCGGTCGGCATGTCCGCTGACCTGGCGCTGAACCACCTGGTCTCGCACGCGATGTTCAAGGCGTTGCTCTTCCTGATGTTCGGTTGGCTGTCGCTGCTTGTAGGTGGCACTGTCGTCTCCCGAATGTCCGGTGTCACCCGCGCACATCCCGCGACCCGGGCGCTCGTTGCGATCGGTTTGTTTTCACTCGCCGGGGTTCCACCGATGGCCGGGTTCGTCAGCAAGGACCTGATCATCGATGAAGCAGCCGTCCGCGCAGTCGATGGGGACACGGTCAGTCAGTTCGCGTTCGTTGCCCTCGCCGTAGCCGTCGCGCTGACCACGGCGTACTGCATGCGGGCCTGGCTGATTCTGGATCACCGGTCGGTGCTGGAACGTCGGGTCGCCCAGGATGTCGTCGACGATTCAATCTCGATACAGGAAGTCGGCATCGTCGAACTCTTCACGACCAGCGCGCAGGTAGATCGTCGCGGTCGCGAGGTCGAGGCGCCGCTTGCCCCGGCCGTGCCCACGGCCCCCGTCGAGGCAGATCCCGATACCGTCATCGCACCCGACGGCGCGACCGGGTTCGGACTCAAAGCGTTGGCTCTGCTCGCCGTCCTCGGCTCCGTGGTGGTCGCAACAGCGCTGCTCGATGTCGACTGGAAGAACCCGAATTGGGCACTGGTGGTCGCCACCCTGCTGCTCATGGCGGCCGTGGCGGTGCTCGTACGGGTGCAGTCGCTGGGTATGCCCTACGGCGATGCTGCCAAGCGGCTGCCGTCCAGGGTGCGCAGCCTTGCCGAACGCGGATTGGGCGCCGACGACGTGTACGTCGCGGCCGTCCGACCGGTCGTCGAGCTGGCTGGGTTTGTCGCGCAGGCCGAAAGACACCTCGAATCCACCGTCCACTCCAGTGTCACTGGTCTGCGCCAACTCACCACCGCCGGCCGGCGCCTGCAGAACGGCACGCCTACTGCAGGGCTGGTAGCGGTGGCTCTCGGCGTCGTTCTGGTCGGTCTGATCGGAATCTCGTTGTGGTGACCGCACTCTTTGCCGCCCCGCTGGCGCCGTTGCTGGGCGGAACGCTACTGATCGCGGCTGACCGCAGTCGCCTGCGGCTGTCGGGGGCCGTGGCCCACGGCATCGCTCTCGCGCTTGCTGCCGTCGCGCTGATCGCATCGATCCTGATCCTCTGGCAGCGTCCGACTGTCGACCACGAGTGGGTACCCGCAATCGGCATGCGGTTGCACCTGGCAGTCGACGGCATCAGCGCCCCCCTGCTGCTGCTGGCAGCAGCAGTGGGCGTAGTGGTGGTGGCTCATGCCGGGTGGGAGCAGACGTCTGCGACCTACTTCGGTGCACTCCTGATGGTCGTCGGTGGCGCAATCGCAACCTTCCTGGTGCAGGACGCGCTTGCGTTCTTCCTCGCGTTCGAGACCGTGTTGATCCCGATGTGGTTGCTCATCGCGAAGTTCGGCGACACCCGCAATCCGGGCGAACGCGACCGGGCGGCTGCCATGTTCGTGCTGTACACCGTGCTTGGCTCGACGCTGATGCTGATCGGCATCCTGGTGCTGGTGCGCTCGGCCGGCACGTCCGACCTCAGCCAACTCTCCGGCGCGCGACTGCCGGCCAGTACTCAGGCCGGCGTTGCTGCACTGCTCATGATCGGCGTGGGTATCAAGGTCCCGCTGTGGCCGCTGCACTCCTGGTTGCCTGCCGCGCATACTGCAGCGCCCACGGGCGGTTCGGTGCTGCTCGCGGCTGTCCTGCTGAAGATGGGCACCTATGCCGTAGTGCGGTTGATCGTCTTCCCACTGCCGGGCGGGCTGAGCACCATTGCGCCGGTCGTAGCCGTCTTCGCCGTCATCGGGATAGTGATCGGCGGGTTGGTCTGCCTCGTCGAGCGCAGCCTGAAGCGGCTCGTTGCCTGGTCATCGGTGGCGCACATGGGGTTCGTGGTGCTCGCACTCACCACCGGTACAACCCTTGGGCTGCAGGCCGCGCTCTACGGCAACATCGCGCACGGGGTGATCTCGGCATTGTTGTTCGTGGTGGTCGGCGGACTCAAGAAGCGGTGGGGCGACGATGACCTCGAAACAGCGCGTTACGCGCTGCGGCAGGTCAGCCCGCGCCTCGGACTTGCGCTCGTCGTGGGCTTCGCCGGGTCGCTCGCGCTACCCGGGCTTGCTGGTTTCTGGGGTGAGATCCTCGCCCTCTTCGCGGCGTGGGGTCCCGCCGCCGACCGTCCTGTCGCGGTCTACCGGGTGTTGGCGGTGGGTGCCGTGCTCGGCTCGGTCCTGGCTGCTGCCTACGCAGTCCGTGTGCTGCGCGCTGTCTGGGCAGGCGGTGCGTCGGTGCCGGCCGGTGACGAGTTGACCGGAACCGCCGACGCGCAGGGTGTCGAGTGGGTCGTCATCGCCGTCCTCATCGCTGCTGTGGTCGTGCTCGGAGTGTGGCCCGGACCGGTGATGGATCAAACGCAAGCGGCGTTGCGGTCCGCGACTCACCTGCTCACCGGGGGCACCGGATGAACCCGACCTTCAACTGGCTGACCCTTGCGCCCGTGCTTATTCCTGCGATCGGCGCGATAGGGGTCCTGTTGCTCGATGTGGCGTTCCCACGTCTCGGGCGGGTGCACTGGATGGTGGCTGCTCTACTGCTGGCGTCGGGAGCTGCCATGACGGCGCCCGTCCTGGCCGACAGCGCGCACCGTTCCCGTGCGACGTTGTGCACCGGCAGCACCTGCTGGTATTCCGTCGATCACGTCGGGGCCGGACTTCAGCTCACGGCGTTGCTGGCCAGCGCCTGTGTGGCTCTGTTGGCCTACCCGATCCGTATCCCGGACGAACGCGCTCCGATTCAGGTTGCGCTGTTGCTGACCAGCACGGCTGGGGCGACAGCTGTCGCGGGAGCCCACGACATCGGTTCGTTCCTGGTCGCGCTCGAGCTCGCGACGCTCCCGACGATCGCTCTCGTGGTGCTGCGTGCCCGGCGTAGCGCTATCGATGCCGGGCTGAACTTCCTCGCGACGTCGCTGGTGTCGTTCGCCGTGTTGGCGATGGGTGCGGGATTGTGGTTCGCGGCCACCGGGACCGCGCGGTTGGAGACCTACTCTGCGCTGCAGGCGGGCAACGACCCGGATCTACGGCGAATCCTGGTGCTCGCGATCGGCTTCATCATCGCCGGGCTCGCGTTCAAACTCTCTCTGGCGCCCTTCCACTTGTGGACCCCCGAAGCAGTAGGTGCTGCATCGGTGCCGATGGGTCTGCTGATCAGCACCACCTCCAAGGTCGCGGCCGTCGCAGGGTTGATCGCTGTACTGCGGACGATCACCGACGTCAGTTCGACCGCGCTGATCTCGGTCGGGGTTATCGCGGTTCTGTCGATGACCGTGGGCAACGTGATGGCGCTGCGGGAGAACGGCGCGTTGCGGTTCCTCGCCTGGTCGACTGTCGCCCAGGCCGGCTGGATCGTGTTGCCGTTCACCACGGCGTCCAGTGATTCGGCGAGGCGCAGTGCCCAATACCTCGCGGTCTACGTGCTGGCGACCGTCGTTGCTTTCGCGGTCATCACCGCTATCGCGCACGCCGAAGGGCGCCAGCACGTCACCCGACTTCCCTCCTATGGCGGACTGCTGCGCCGCCACCCGTTCCTGGGCGGGTCGTTGGTACTGGCGCTACTCACCTACGCTGGATTGCCCCCGGCCATTGCCGGTCTGAGCGCCAAGATCGTGGCCCTGCAGCCGATCGCCACCAACCGGCTGTGGCTACTTGCTGTGTTGGCTGCGGTGAACGCAATGCTTGGGGTCGCTGCCTATCTGCGATGGATTCGAATCATGCTCGGGGCCTGCATCGAAACCGAAGACCCCGAGCGAATCCATTCGGTACACACGGCCGTGGTGGCGGTTTCGGTGCTCGCGTTGATCGCAGTGAGCGTGCTGCCGCAAACGGTCTTCGGGCTCTTCGCGTGATCCACCACAGCGGGTCGCCCATAGCGGAACAAAGCACCCGCCGATAATCGTTTCGTGAGCATGCACAACCATCGCAACGGTCTGAAGACCACGCTGCTCTTCGGCGGTATCTGGGCCCTGCTGTTGGGTGTCGGGGCGTTGATCTCAGGGGGTCGGTTCATCTGGATCTTCGCGCTCATCGGCCTCGGCACGACGGCTTACGGCTACTGGAACAGCGACAAGCTCGCCATCAAGTCCATGCAGGCCTACCCGGTCAGCGAAGCGCAGGCGCCCGCCATGTACCGGATCGTGCGGGAGCTGTCGACGACGGCCGGCAAGCCGATGCCCGCGCTCTACCTCTCCCCGACCCAGGCCCCGAACGCCTTCGCGACCGGCCGCAACCCCAGTCACGCGGCTGTCTGCTGTACCGAGGGAATCCTGTCGCTGCTGGACGAGCGCGAACTGCGGGGGGTCCTCGGCCACGAGCTGATGCACGTCTACAACCGCGACATCCTCACTTCGTCGGTTGCGGCTGCGCTGGCCGGGATCATCACTTCTGCGGCGCAGATGATGATGTTCTTCGGGGCATTCGGTGGAGGGGGCAACAACAACGACGACCGGCCCAACCCGATCGTGATGTTGGCGATGGCGTTCCTGGCACCGATGGCGGCAACCGTCATCCAGCTGGCGATCAGCCGTACCCGCGAGTTCGACGCCGACGAGGACGGCTCGAAGCTGACGGGCGACCCGCTCGCCTTGGCTTCCGCCCTGCAGAAGCTCGAGGACGGAGTCGCACGCGCGCCGCTCGCGCCCGCACCGAAGATCGTCAACGCCAGCCACATGATGATCGCCAACCCGTTCCGCAAACAAGACGTCTCGCGCGCCTTCTCCACCCACCCGCCGACCGCCGAGCGCGTCAAGCGGCTCGAGGACATGGCCTACGGCCCGATCAGCAAGTAACAGCGCGGTGGGTGGGGCTGCTGATGAAGCGCGTCGTCAGCGACCGAACGGTGTCGGCAGCGGAGGCCCTGCGGGCGATGGCAAGTTTCCGGGCACGACCGGGATGGGGTCCGCTCGGCGACACGGTCCGGAGAGTCGTACAGGAGACGATAGGAGCGTCGGGATAGACCATTACCCACGAGGGGCCAGATCATGAAGAAGAGCGCGCCCGGCGACTTCGAGGGCTTCGGCCCCGACCTGCTGGAGTTCTACGAGGGGCTCAGCGCCGACAACTCCAAGGCCTACTGGGAGGACCACCGCAGCATCTACGACACGCAGGTCGGCGGTCCCGCGAAGGCGCTCGCTGCCGGTTTGGCGCAGGAGTTCGGAACCGTCAGAGCCTTGCGTCCGCACCGTGACCTGCGATTCTTCAAGGACAAGACGCCGTACAAGACCAGCGTGGCGCTCATCGGCGACCCTACTGTCGGTGGCTCGCTCTACTTCTCGGCTTCTCCAGACGGTGTCGACCTGGGCGGCGGCATGTATATGCCGGCGAAAGATCAACTGGGCCGGTTCCGTGAGTTGCAGGATGAAGAACAGGCAGTCCGCTCGATGGATACCTTGCTGAACGACCTCGACGCGGAGGGCTTTTCGATCATGGAGCGCGATTCCCTCAAGACTGCCCCGCGAGGATGGAGCTCAGACCACCCCCGCATCGAGATGTTGCGCCTGAAGCATCTCGCCGTAGGTCAGCGACGTGAGCCGGGTTCTTGGCTGGAGAACCCCGGTTGTCTCCACGAGGTGGCTTGCGCATGGCGCCAGGTGAACCGCTGGAACCTCTGGCTGGCCGAACACCTCGGTGCTGGCGCGGACCTTGAGCCGTAGTACCGGCATGGGCGTGGAAGGGTGGCCGGTATGGCAATCCTGCAACGCACTGAGGCCGAAGCACGCGCAGCTCTGATCGAGGTCACGTCCTACGACGTGCAGCTCGACCTCGACCAGGGAGACACCGAGTTCGGCTCGGTGACAACAATCGCGTTCGTCGCGCACCAGCCGGGGGCGTCGACGTTCCTGGACCTCAAAGCGAAGGTCGTCCACTCGATCAGCCTGAACGGCTCAGCCCTTGATATCGCCGACGTCCTCGACAGCGCGCAGCAGCGGGTCACGCTTGCCGATCTTGCCGCTGAAAACCAGGTGGTCGTCGACGCGACGATGGTCTACAGCCGCGACGGTGAGGGCCTGCACCGCGCGGTCGACCCGGAAGACGGCAAGGCCTACGTCTACGGAATGTCCTTCATGGATGCCGCTCCGCGGATGCTCGCCTGCTTCGACCAACCGGACCTGAAGGCGCCCTACGACGTTCGCGTCAAGGCCCCCCAGGAGTGGGTAGTCGTCGGAAACGGTGACTCGAAGCAGACCGCGCCTGGCGAATGGACCTTGGCGACGACACCGCCGATGTCGACCTACTTCTTCAGCGTCTGCGGCGGCCCCTACGCAACCGTCACCGACGAACACGACGGCATCCACCTCGAGGTGCACGTCCGTGCAGCGCTGGTGAAGGAACTGCGCGAGCAGGCACCCGACATCTTCGCGGTCACGAAGCAGTCGTTCGACTACTACCACCGGCTGTTCGGCATCCGGTACCCGTGGGGTGACTACCACCAGGTCTTCGTGCCCGAATTCAACGCGGGCGCGATGGAGAACCCGGGCTGCGTCACTTTCCGCGACGAGATGATCATGCGGGGCACGTTGGCGCCCGAGGCACTGCAGTCGCGCGCGAACACCATCGCCCACGAGATGGCCCATATGTGGTTCGGCGACCTGGTGACGTTGGCGTGGTGGGACGACCTGTGGCTCAACGAGTCGTTCGCGGAGTACATGGCCGGGCGAACCGTCGATGCCGCCACCGACTACGACGAGTCCGGGGTTGCGTTCTCGGCCCAACGCAAGAACTGGGGATACGCCGCAGACCGGGCGCCCTCGACGCACCCCATCGCGGGCTCGCCCGCGCCTGATGCGATCTCGGCACTCAGCAACTTCGACGGCATCTCCTACGCCAAGGGCGCCTCGGCACTCGGCCAACTCGTGCTCTACGTCGGAGA
>JBBPZD010000040.1:0-2494 GCA_038199265.1 Actinomycetales bacterium
CATCGCCGGGCAGGGCACCGCTGCACGTGAACTGATCGAGCAGGCCGGGCCACTGGACGCGGTCATCGCCCCGCTCGGTGGCGGCGGACTGCTCGCGGGCACCTGTCTAGCTGTGCGAGATACCCTGCCGGACGCATTGATCTTCGGCGCGGAACCTGCATCCGGCGACGACGGTAAGCAGTCGTTCGACTCCGGTCACATCGTGCGCATCGACGTGCCACAGACCCTCGCCGACGGGGCGCAGACAACCGCGCTCGGTGAGTTGACGTTCCCGATCATCAAGCGTGAGGTCACGGACATAGTGCTGGTCACCGACGACGAGTTGGTCGACGCGATGCGGTCGCTGGCGGCCAACTGCAAGGCCGTGGTCGAGCCCACGGGTGCGCTCGCCTTCGCTGCCGCGCGCACTCTGCGCGACCGCCTCGCAGGCAAGCGGGTCGGCGTCATCCTCTCCGGCGGCAACATCGACCTCGAGCGCTACGCGGCCCTTCTCGCTACCTGAGCTCCACCACTACCTTCGGCGTCGGCCCTAGGTCGACCTTTTGCGTCCTCGTCCCTGGCTATCGCAACAGCCACCGACGCAAACCGCGCACCTGGCCCAGCCGAGCTTCATTGGATCGCCCGTCAGCCGGCAATGGGATGCCAGAACAGGACGTAGACCGCGGTCAGCATGACGAGGGTTCCAGCGATGGCGAACGGCTTGCCGGCCCGGGCGATCTGCGCAGCGACCTGCTCGGAAGCGCCAAGGTCGACCATCCGCTCGACAGGGGTGCGTCGCAGCTTCGGCACCCGACGTCTCGGCGCCAACATTGCCGCGTAGGGCACATAGAGCGCCAAAACCAGGATCGCGAGCGGTATCCGCACCCAGAACAACCCGAAGACCTGCTCGCTGACGACTGCCACCGCCAGGGTCACGCAGGCGAGGAGCAGGGCGCAGATCTGCGGCACGAGGGTGATCCTCGTGGCCTTGCGCGGGTCGCCGTTGGCTCGCGTGACGAGCCAGGCGAGGTGTCGTCGCTGGAATCGCAAGCGCGCCCACCAGACCAAGCCCAGAACCAGCACGAAACTGGCGAGCACGACGGGGATCCTCACGGTGCCCGACCATAGTCGCGGCCCCCCTGGTCTGCGGCCTGGAGGAGTCACCGTCCTTATCGGTAGGGCAGGCTGACCCAATGGCCGACAGCACCGATGCCCCGATCGAACCTGTCGACGCGTTGCGCAGGATCGCGTTCCTGCTGGAACGCAGCCGCGCGGGCACCTATCGCGTGCAGGCCTTCCGCAAGGCCGTCGAAACCGTCATCGCGACCCCTCGTGCCGAACTGCACCAGCGAGTGGCGGCAGGAACGCTGCAGGACATGCCTGGCATCGGTAAAGCCACGGAAGCGGTCATCCGCGATGCGTTGGCGGGCGAGCAGCCGCAATACCTGACCTCGCTCGAAGCGAAGAGCGCCGGTCCGCTCGTCGAAGGTGGCGAGAAATATTCAGCACTTTTACGGGGTGACTGTCACTGCCACTCCGACTGGAGCGACGGTGGGTCCCCGATCCCCGAGATGGTGGCCACCGCGATGGAATTGGGCCGCGACTACATCGTTCTGACCGACCATTCACCCCGCCTTAAGATCGCCAACGGCCTATCGGCAGAGCGACTGGCCGAGCAGCTGAAAGTGGTCGATACCGTCAACCGGCATGTCGCGGGCTTCCGGCTGTTGAAGGGTATCGAGGTCGACATCCTGGACGACGGATCGCTGGACCAGAGCGAGCAGATGCTCTCGAAACTCGACGTGCGGGTAGCTTCCGTGCACTCCAAACTCAAGATGAGCAAGGACGCGATGACCCGCCGGATGCTCGGCGCGGTACGCGACAAGCACACGAACATCCTCGGCCATTGCACCGGACGAATGGTCGAAGGCAACCGTGGCACCCGCGACCAGTCCAGCTTCGATGCAGCAGCCGTCTTCGAGGCATGCGCCGAGAGCGAGGTGGCCGTCGAGATCAACTCCCGGCCCGAGCGGTGTGACCCCCCAGACGAACTCATCATGATGGCGATGGACGCCGGTTGCCTGTTTTCGATCGACAGTGACGCACACGCTCCCGGCCAGCTGGACTTCCTGGTCTACGGAGCTGAGCGGGCCCAGCGCCTCGGTGTACCGGCCGACCGCATCGTGACCACCTGGGAGGCTGATCGGCTGCTCGCCTGGGCAGCCGGATGACGTTCGCACGCGCCGGTTTGGCACGCGCCTACCGAACGCTTATAGTTGCGGTCGTCCTCACCGGGGCCGCAGCTGCGACATGAAAGTGGCGGTCCCAGAGACATGGGTCCCCATCGTTTAGCGGCCTAGGACACCGCCCTTTCACGGCGGCAGCACGGGTTCGAATCCCGTTGGGGATACGCAAGAGCAAGAAGGCCTTGGCTTAAGCAGCATCCAAGGCCCCGTAGCGCAGTTGGTTAGCGCGCCGCCCTGTCACGGCGGAGGTCGCGGGTTCGAGTCCCGTC
>JBBPZD010000041.1:0-2464 GCA_038199265.1 Actinomycetales bacterium
AAGATCGCCCTGCGGGTCGTCCAAAATGCAGAGATCCACCTGCACGACGTTCGTGTGCCCGAGGCCAACCGGTTGCAGAACGCCACGAGCTTCCGGTCCACGGCCGCAGTGCTTCGCGTGACCCGGATGGGCGTGGCATGGCAGGCGGCCGGCTGCGCGCGCGGTGCGTACGAGAAGGCGCTCGCCTACACCAAGCAGCGTGAGCAGTTCGGCAAGCCGATCGCCTCGTTCCAGCTGGTGCAGGACCTGCTGGTCAAGATGCTCAGCAACGTCACCGCCTCCACGGCCATGAACGCGCGAGCCTCGCAGCTGCAGGACGCGGGCCTGCTCAAGGACGAGCACGCGTCACTGTGCAAGGTGCATTCGACGGTGCGGATGCGCGAGGCGGTGGGGTGGGCACGCGAGGTGCTCGGCGGGAACGGCATCCTGCTGGAGCATCACGTGGGCCGCTTCGTCGCCGATGCAGAGGCGATCTACTCCTACGAGGGGACCCGCGAGGTCAACACCCTGATCGTCGGGCGTGCGATCACCGGCAAGAGCGCCTTCGTCTGAACGAGTCTGTTTGCCGGTGACCCACCCCGCACCAGTCCCCGATGCTGGTGAGGGCGGGCTCCGGGGGTGAGGCGACGGTTGATTGGTCGATCGGGTGGTGCTCTCGCCGGATGAGGCGCGACAAAGCCGGGGCCAGAGTGAGCAGGGCGGCAAAGCCGTAGACCAGGCCGAGCAGCAGACTGAGACGTTCCTTGTCAGCACCGGTGACCATGGTGAAGAAGAAGGCACCGCCGAATGCGTTCAGGGTTGCGTGCCATACCGCGATGTGGGTCCAGGAACCACGGCGGCGACGCATCACTTGCAGGACGATGAGCTGGAAACCGACGTTCCCGAGAACACCCATCACCACCGGCATGTCGCCGGAGATCATCAGGGGGAGGTGCCAGAAGGTCCGCAGCGACGCCAGCACACCGAAAGCGCCCCATAGTCCGTAGCGACGCAGCAGGATCGGAGCTGCGAAGGCGGTCCAGCCGGCCTCTTCCCCGAGGCCGATTGCGAACAGCATCAGCAGGAACGTAACCGGAATCTCGGGCCAGGCGCTCAGCTGGCCGGTAGTAGGTAGCGGCGCACCCAACAGGTGATTGACCAGCACGATGAGCACATGCAGTGTGATTGGCGCGCCGACGGCGAGAACGTAGAGCCACGGTGACGCCGTCCATCGGCGTAGCGTTCGGCCCCAGGCGAAGAGCGCTGCACGCCCTTGGCATGAGGCGATGACCAGCGCGGCCATCGCTGGGCCCAACGGCATGTTTTCCGGACCGGTTCCCACTCCGAAGGCAGCGAGACCGTAGGCCATCCAGCCGAAGGCGCAGGCGAGGACGGCGAACCAGGGCAACGGGTGCCTGCGGACGTGTTGGATAAGCGAGGACATGTCGTCTCCCTGGTCGATGACGCGGGTCGTTCCGGCGTCTGAGGCAACAGTGGCGGTCGACCAGGGACGTGGACATCGCCCACAGGACTCGACCTGCCCCGGTACTCCAGGCCCTGGTCATCGACGTGATCTCATCCTCCAGGCCGACGAGTTCACCGTGAGGCCGCGCCTACAGTGAGGAACTTCACGACGTCAGGGGACCGATGACCACGGCTGAAAAACCTCTCGCGTACCCAGCCGGTACGGCCTCAGGGCTGTCACGTCGACAGACAGTATTCGATCTGCTGCTGGCCATTTTCTGCATCGCGTTCACGTTGATCGTCAACCTCAACGGGTCCCAATCAGTCGCCGCAAATCGCGACCCCGACGCGCTTACCGTCACCCTGACCATGCTGTCGGTCGGCATCATCGCCCTGCGGCGGAAGTTCCCGTTCACCACGCTGGCGGTGGCGATAGCCGGTGTCCTGGGCCTGGTCGTTGTGCACGGGACCGTCGGTACTGCGACGATCGGGCCGTTCATCGCCGCATACGCCGCCGTCGCCTACGGCAGCGTACGCAACTCCAGGTATGCGGTCGCGCTTGTGATACTGGCGCTGGCGGTGACGGCGATCCTCGACCCGGTCGATCTGATCGGTGAAGGTGCAGTCTTCAACAGCCTGACTTTCGCGGGCATCATGCTGATCGCCACCTCCACCCGGGCTCGCCGTGACGCTGCCGAAGCCGATATTCGCGCCGCGGAGCAGCGGGTCGAGCTCGAGCGGGAACGGGCTGATTCCGAGCGGGAAAGGGCAGCGCTGACTGCGACGACGGAGCGACTGAGGATCACCCGGGAGCTGCACGATGTGATCGGACATGCGATGAGCGTGATGGTCGTACAGGCTGGCGCGGCAGGACGACTCCTCGACACTGCCGACCCGGACCGGGCGCGGACCGCGGTCACGGAGATCGAGAACACCGGGCGACAGGCGATGACCGAGATGCGCAACCTACTCGGAGTGCTGCGCGACGGCGGGGTAGAGGGCGATGAACCACCTCGCGCGC
>JBBPZD010000042.1:0-3077 GCA_038199265.1 Actinomycetales bacterium
GATGTCGCCGCCTTGGATCGCTACGTGCAGGCGGCCGGTGAACCGTCTCGGTCGGCTGCGATCCAGCGTGCCATTCGTCTGCTGCAGGACCCAGAACTGGAGGCTGCCTACGCAGCCGCGTGGGACGAGTGGCAGCTATCAGGGGAAAGCGACCGCCTGGGAGGTCACCACTGCGGATGGGCTAGCGAATGCTCCGCGGTGAGATCCGCCTGACGGACCTGGATCCGGCACGTGCCAGCGAGGCGAACAAGCGCCGCCCAGCGGTCATCGTAAGTAACGACCGCGCCAACGCCAGTGCCGCGAGGCTGGGCCGCGGGGTAGTCACGATCGTGCCGGTCACCAGCAACGTCGCACACGTCTACCCGTTCCAGATCCTGCTGACCGCCCAGGAGACCGGACTTCGCATGGATTCAAAGGCACAGGGGGAACAGATCCGCTCGGTATCCGTGGAGCGCCTGGGGCCAGTTATCGGCCGGGTCCCCGCTCATCAGATGACCCACGTGGACGATGCCCTCCGCATCCACCTTCAGCTCTAAGCACCAAGGACTCACCAGCCTCAAGATCGGACGGCCCGTCCGCGGCACATGAGTGCGTTGAGGTTTCCATGCCTTGAGGCGCGCGAGAGCTGTGGAAGGACTTCGACGAGCGACTCCGTGGCAGCCGCCAGCGTCATCGCGCCGATCCCGTCTAGAGACTGCGCCGCCTCCTTGAGATGGAGCGCGCGGAGTGCCGTCGGCCGCGGCTCCCCCCGAGAACTCCGTCGAGGCCTGGCTCGTACCGAGGATGACCAAATCGATGCAATATCCGATGCCCAACGCGGCTGGGCGTTAGCCTGCGGAAGCGCAGCGGTCGTGGCAGCGGCGAAGTCCATCTCCGCAGGGGGTCTGGCCCCATATGTGGACTATCAGCCAGCGATCTCGTTCGTTTCGCTGATGGCGGGGGTCGGCATCGCGGTCGTAGCGGAGGTCTTCCGACGAGGGACACAGCTGCGTGCGGAAACGCAGGGGCTGGTGTGAAGCAGCGAACTGACCCACCTGTCGCTGGCGCCGAGCACCACATGATGTTCACCTCGATGACCTGCTCAGAGAGCGACAGATGACGCTGACTGAGCTCGCTGACAGAGTCGGAATGACACCTGGCCAACATGTCGATGTTCAGGAGTGGGCTTGCCCGGGCCGTTCGCTTCAGCACCCTCACCGCGATCTGTCGAGAACGTGAGTGCGGACCCGGCGAGGTCCTTTCCTACGCCCCACCGGCATCGAAGCCAAGCTCGACCTGAGGTCAGGCGCATTCCGCCTCGAGCTCATCATGACGTCCTCAAATCGGCGCGACCGCGCAGTCGCCTCGACACCGAGTGTCTCGTCATTCGCACCTGACTCGATGACCGCTCGACCAGTTCCGGGCTGCATCCGATTGTCGATGCGGTTGGATTGGTTGAAGGAAGTAGATGCGGCTCTCCCCGAGACGCTCGTCGGAGATGAAGGCAAGCAGGTCGCGGTGGTGCGGGTGGTGGGCATGAACCGTTCATCTGGCGGGGTGCTGGCGGTGCGCCCTCAGGCTCGGACGTCTGACCGCAGCCTACGATCGAGCCCATGACGGACGAAGCGAATCCCACCGGCACGGACGACGTCTCCTCCCTCGGCATGGACCTCACCGGCACCCTCATCGAGCGGATGGGCATCGAGGTGGTCGAGGCCACGCGTGAGCGTCTCGTCGCGACGATGCCGGTGGCGGGTAACACCCAGCCCTACGGCCTGCTCCACGGCGGCGCGAGTGTCGTGCTCGCCGAAACGCTCGGCACGATCGGGGCGGGGCTGCACGCCGGCCCGGGCCGTATCGCCGTCGGCCGCGACATCAACGCCTCCCACCACCGCGCCGCCCGCGACGGGCTCGTCACCGGCACCGCGACGCTGCTCAGCGGGGGGCGCACGCTCGTCAGCTACGACGTCGTCCTCACTGACGAGGCGGGACGACGCGTGTGCACCTCGCGGATCACCTGCCTGCTGCGAGACGCGGTGCCCGGCGCCTGAACCGCCCCACAGCAACGGCCGCCCAGCCGACTGCCGGTGACCAACCGCTCAGCCTGCGACCTGGGGCGGCTGGTGGCGCCTGCGAAGCCGCAGGTCCCGTCGTCGGGCCATCACCTGGTCGATGGCGGCGCGCGCAGGACGCGGCTCCCCGGACAGCTTCCGTTGCAGCACTGCCGAGGTCGTGACGCGACGCACCGTCTCGGGTGCGAAACCCAGCCGGGCGAAGAACCGGTTGGCCTCGCGGTCCTGCACGGGCACGAGGCTCGCGACGTGCTCGGCGCCCTGCCGGTCGGCATACCGCGACGCCGCAGACAACAACGAGCGCCCGATCCCGAGGTGACGGTGCTCGGGGTGGACGAAGAGCATGTCGATGGACACGCAGGGCGCATCGACGAGCAGGCTGCGTGTCGAGTCGGAGAGCACGACGTAGCCCGCGGGGCAGGTGTCGACGAAGGCGACGAAGGCGGCCACGTCGCGGCGCTGCAGCACATGGCGCAAGGTGCCGTCGAGCGCGAGCCGCTGGGCGGCCTCGGGAGTGGTGCCGCTCGCGATGCGGTGGGTGATCCACAGCTCGATGAAGGGCGAGTGCAGGCTCTCGTCCACGCGTTGCACCGACGTCACAGTTCGACCCATCGTCTCTCCTGGTTCCCGTCCCGAGGTCACCGCCCGAGACTACGGGCAGCGGTCCTCGGGCGGAAGAGCGGGCCGCCCACCTGTGCACGACTCGCCGGAGATGACCAGGGGGCCACGACCGTGGTGATGACGCCCTGCTCAGGTATGCCGTCCGGCTGGGTCTGGCTCAGACGTCGCCACCGAGGTAGGCCGCCTTGACCGCCGGGTCGACCGCCAGGTCTGCGCCGGTGCCCTCCCGCACGATCTCACCCGTCTCGAGGATGTAGGCACGGTGTGAGCGCTTGAGCGCCTGGGCGGCGTTCTGCTCGACGAGCAGCACCGTCGTGCCCTGGCTGTTGATCTCCGTGACGATGTCGAAGATCTGCTTGATGAGCTTGGGCGCGAGACCCATCGACGGCTCGTCGAGCAGGAGCA
>JBBPZD010000043.1:0-4748 GCA_038199265.1 Actinomycetales bacterium
CAGATCCGCTCGGTGTCCGTGGTGCGCTTGGGGGCAGTCATAGGTCGGGTCCCGGTGCGCGAGATGGCCCAGCTCGACGACGCGCTGCGGATCCACCTCCAGCTTTAGGGCTACGCGATGGCTCGTGGGGAACCTCCCCCCCGCGGCCAGAGCGGACGTTGGGCGGCGGGTGCCCGTGGATGGTCATGAAGGTCGGCCTGCACCGGAGGGGCTGCGACGATCATCGCTTCGGGTGCCTTGGTCTGCTTTGACGAGGTCATCGATGTCGGACGATGCCAAGGCCCTATCGGGATGGCGGGCTGAGTCGGACTAGTCGAGGTCGCCGCCGCTGCTCGCATGGAACAGGATGCAGCATGGAGATCCAACTGAACATGCTCGGCGTGATCGTGAGCGACATGCGTGTCGCCCTGCGCTTCTACCGCCTACTCGGCCTTGACATTCCCGCGGTGGAGGACGAAAAGCCGTTCGTCCTGCATCGGATGGGCAGCGGTGTGACCCTCTTCTTCGACACCGTGTTTGCGAAGGGGTACGACCCCTACTACGCGGCACCCTCGACCGAATACGGCACCCTGTTGGAGTTTTACCTCGGCGAGGACGCAGCCGTCGATGCGACATATAGGCAGCTGACCGACGCCGGTTACCACGGCCGGATGACTCCGCAGCAAACCAGTGGACCCTACGCAGGAATGGTCGACGATCCCGACGGAAACGTCATACTCCTGACCTCGGACAACGCGCTCGGGATCGACAGGAGGGGCGCGTAGACGGTCGTCTTCACGGGCGGGAGCATAGGGAGAAAGATCGTCCTTCGTCACGCCGCCTACGACGAGGTGAAGCCGAATGATGTAGCGGCGCTGTGACCGTGTCAACCCAACGTGGACCACAGGCACGGGTGAAGCTGGCCCCGCGTGACGCCTTCGCGAACGCACTGTCGGCGGCAGTTCCGGACGTTTGTGTTGCCGCGGCCCGACGTCAGGAGTGCTTCAAAGTGATTCCCTTCCGAAACGCCGGTAGCGTCGGCGCGGCTCGGGGTATTCCACGTCGCTGGGTGACCATGGAATAGCCCGAACCAGCATCTGTGGTTCGGGTCAGTGGGCGGCAGACATGGTCGTGGTTAGTTCGGCTGTAGCCATCTTCCGGCGAATCCATGGCACCAGGGCGAACAGGACGCCGGCCACGACGAGCGTGATGACCGCGTTGACGAGATAGTAGGTGGAGTCCGAAAGGTCGCCGAGTGCCTGGATCAGCTGCGCCGCCAGGGCTTGGCCAGCCGCGCTGCCGAGGAACCATAGCGCCATCGCCTGACTCGCGAATGCCTTGGGAGCCAGGCGGGTCGTGGCTGAAAGCCCCACCGGTGAGAGGCAGAGTTCTGCGATGGTCTGCAGCACGAACACGCTGCCAAGAATGTAGACCGGAGCGGTGTTGCCCTTGAAGGTCGCGAAGGCCCACGACAGGGCCAGGGCCGACACCCCGATGAGCGTGACACCGAGCACGAACTTCATGGGGGTGGAGGGGAAGCGGCCTGCACGCTTGGTCCAGATCCAGCCGGCGACCGGTGCGAGCACCACGATGGCGAGCGGGTTGATCGACTGGAACCACTCGGGGTTGACGTTGACACCGGCCGTCTCGGTAACAGTGCGATCGGCGGCGAAGAGGGCCATCTTTCCGGCCGCCTGCTCGAAGATCATCCAGAAGAGCATGGCGCCGATCCAGAGCGGCAGGTATGCGAGCAGGTGCGACTTCTCCTCCTTCTCGACCTTGGGGCTGCGGAACATCATCGTGAAGTAGGCGATCGGCGTGAGCAGCGCGACGATCGAGATGGCGTCGATCATCTGGTCGAGGACGGTGTCGCGCCACAGACCAGCCACAACCACCACGAGGCAGAAGGCCACCAAGGCCCCGACGGCCATGCTGCCTACCTTCGTGCGCTCCTGACGGGTAAGCGGGTTCGGCACGTCGTCGACGTGGGGCCCGAGCACCTTGCGGCCTTTGATGAACCAGGCGACTGCGACAGCCATGCCGACAGCGGCGGCAGAGAAACCGGCGTGGAAACCGTAGCGGTCACGCAGCCAGCCGACGACGAGGGGCGAGAAGAAGGCGCCGATGTTGATCGACATGTAGAAGATCGAGAAGCCCGCGTCGCGTCTCGGATCATCGCCCTTGTACCTGACGTTCCGCACTTCTCGATGATCGTTTGGCCCCCCACTCTGCGCGGTCAGGGCTTCGCTGTCCGGCGGGGGTTCGTCGACGCTGCTTGAGGTAGGAGCAGCTCGGCTGCGGCTGCTGAGGTCTGCTCCATCTGTGCGATGAGCTGTTCGATGCGGCGGCGGTTGGCGATCCAGTCCAGGTAGAGCTGCGCCTCGGCTTCGCTGAGACGGCGGCTGACGGTCTTGCCCGCGACGGCCCGGCTCCATTGGTAGTAGGGCCCGTGGCGTTGCGGTGGGTCGGCTTGGCAGCGGCAGCCCGGCTTGCCGCAGGAGGTGTAGCGGCTCACAACGCTGCCTGGGCTGATGAACCCGATGGTGGCGAGCTCGACGGCCAGTTGGTCGACGACCGCTCGGTAGGAGCGTTCGTAGCGTTCGAGTCGAGTTGGCACGACACACCTTCCCTGGCTTGTGACATCCCCGGTCAGATGTCGGTCAGTAGTTATGCTGACCGACATTGGGAGCGCCGTCAAGGAGGAGCTGGATGACGTCAGCGGAACCGTTCACGTTGGTCAGCCGGCGGCTGGGCTGCCTGCCGATCGTGAACTTCCTGTTCGACCGGATGGGCTTGGCCGAGCAGTTGCAGACCTACCTGCCCAGCGACGACCCGAGGCTGCGGCTGGCCCCCGCGACGGTGATCGCGACGGTGGTCCGCAACATCGTGGCCGGGCACCGACCGGTCTACGCCCTCAACGAGTGGGCAGCCCCCTACGATCCCGTCGTCCTCGGGCTCGCCCCCGCAGAGGTGGAACTGCTCAACGACGACCGGGTCGGCCGGATGCTGGACCGGC
Source organism: Actinomycetales bacterium (assembly GCA_038199265.1). Classification (GTDB taxonomy): domain Bacteria; phylum Actinomycetota; class Actinomycetes; order Actinomycetales; family Dermatophilaceae; genus Allobranchiibius. The sequence continues at coordinate 2,996 of JBBPZD010000043.1, forward strand.
TCTTCGACACTGACCGTGCGAGCCTGATCACCGCCACCGTCCTGGCGGTGATCCGCGAGTTCGGCATCGAAACCTCCCAGTTGCACAACGACTCGACGACCGTCACCGTGACCGGGAACTATCCCGACGCCGACGGCCGCAAACGCGGCGGGCAGCCGACCCCGGCGATCCGGCACGGTCACAACAAAGACCACCGCCCCGACCTGAAGCAGCTGCTGTTCATCCTGACGATCTGCGCCGACGGGTCGGTCCCGATCGCCTACCGGGTCGCGGACGGTAACACCCCCGACGACGTGACCCACATCCCGACCTGGGACGAACTACACGCGCTGGTCGGCCACCCGGGGTTTCTTTACGTCGCGGACAGCAAGCTGTGCTCACAACAAGCCATGCGCCACATCGCCAGCCAGGGCGGGCGGTTCGTCACGATCGTGCCGCACGGCCGCACCGAGGACACCTGGTTCCGGAACTGGGCCCAGACCCACGCACCGGACTGGGCCGAGGCCCGCCGCGCACCCGGTGCGCGTGCTGCCGATCCGGACCGGGTCTGGCGGACCTTCCAAGCCCCCGCCCCCTCCGTCGATGGCTACCGGGTGATCTGGGTGCACTCCAGCAGCAAGGCCGCCCGCGACGCCGCCGCCCGCGCATCGCGGATCGAGGCTGGGCTCGCCGCGATCGAGGCCGTCGCGGCCCGCCTGGTCAGCCCGAAGAGCCGCCTGAAAACCCACGTCGCCGCCGAACAGGCCGCCAACACCGTCCTGGCAGCGGCCGGCGCCACCCGCTGGGTCGGCTACACCATCACCGAGACCCTCAAAGTCGAACACCGGCAGGAGAAGCGCGGCCGGCCCGGCGCCCAGACCCGCTACCGACGCATCGAGAAAACCGTCTTGACCATCACCGCCGCCATCGACGCCGAGAAGGTGGCCTACGACGCGGTCACCGACGGCTGCTTCCCACTGATCACCAACGACACCCAGATGACCGGCGCCGAGGTCCTCGCGGCCTACCACTACCAGCCGAACCTCGAACGTCGCAACCACCTGCTCAAAGGGCCGCAAGAGGTCGCGCCGGTCTACCTCGAGACCGCGCACCGCATCGAAGCGCTGCTGCTGTGCCACTTCCTCGCGATGCTCACCGAAGCGCTCCTCGAACGCGAGATCCGGACCGCAATGCTCACCGAAGGTCTGGCCGGGATCCCGCTCTACCCCGAACTACGCAACTGCTCCACCCCGAGCGCACCACGCATCCTTCAGATCTTCGACGACCTCGCGCGCCACCAGCTCATCAACACCGATGACCAGATCGTGCAGACCTTCCAGCCCCAGCTCACCCCGCTGCAGCAGCAGGTACTGGACCTCCTCCACATCCCAGCCAGCATCTACAACTGAGGTGCCGCCCGAAATGGGGGGCCAAATCGACTCCGAGAAGTGCGGAACGTCAGTTTGGTGGCGCCCTTCCACGCGTTCCGGCGCAGGAGGCGTAGCCCGTTGAGGCCGACCAAGACCGTGGACCCCTCGTGGCCGGCGACGCCCAGGGGCAAGGGCAGGATCCAGATGAGGTCCCAGGCCACCAGGATCGTGATGACGGTTGCGGCGATGTACAGGTTGGCTTTGACGACCCGGTGGGCTCGGCCTGACAGGTCGATGATCGTGGGCAGGATCGCCAGCTCGTCGCGGACGATGACGGCGTCAGAGGTTTCGAGGGCGAGGTCTGACCCGTGCCGGCCCATCGCGACACCGAGGTCCGCGGCGGC
>JBBPZD010000044.1:0-6985 GCA_038199265.1 Actinomycetales bacterium
GAGGCGCACCGCTCAAGGGTCAGCCAGGTGTCCAGGTGCCCGCGACGCGGCCAGCCAACCCAGCCACTGCCTGCGCCGGCTCAGTTGCTTCACCAATGACGGCGTCCTGCTGCACGTCGGTCTGGAGCCGCCCGGCGGGAATTACCGAATAGACCCCGCTCACCCCGAGCGACGCGGATTCGCGTCGCCCGACGTGAGCCTCCCGCGAGAGCACCACCACCGGCTTGCCGTAGCGGGCCGAGACCTCTCCGACCCGGGCGAGGACGGTGCCCTGCAGGGACCGCCAGTCGAAGACGTCCTCGCCAATAACGATGAGATCAGCCTCGGTGATCTGCTGATCGAGACCGGCCAGTTCGGCGCTGACGTCCACGCCCGGGCGCAGAACTGCACCCATCAGGGCCATGGCGAAGGCGACTCCTCCCCCAGCCCCCGCGCCGGGTTCGCGATCAAGACGGCGCTCCTTGCCCGTCAGAAGGTCCTTGTGGGACGGCAACGCTCGACGGGTGTGGTCCAGGTAGACCCCCAGCGCGTTCTCCAGGAGTTGCGATTCAGCACTGTCCAACCCCAGCGTCTCCTGCGCTCGCGCAGCCGCACCGTGGAAACCGAGCAGCGGCAACACCTCCGAGACCGCAGCAGTGATCGACCTGCCCCGCCATTGCAGTCGCAGAGCGCGAAGCCACTCCAAATCGATCTCACCCGGCTCGTCTGGGCGCCCGGCCATCGCCTGCAGCATTCCGAGTCCACCGTCGAGGCACTGCAAGTCACCGACCCCGAGCACGATGCTGCGCGTGCCCGGCAGTGACGCGGCGGCCAGGAGCAATATCCCGACGGGGTAAGAGGACCGGCCACTGCGGGCGTGTGCCGCCTCGACGATGACGACTCCGCCAGGGAGCAGCACGGCTGTCGCAAGCTCCCCCGCCACGGCGAGTGGTTCCTCACGCGCCCCAGCGGTTCTTGCGGCGGCGGCCGCGAACCCTCGACCTCCACGCGACAGCGGCAACGTCAACACATCGACCGCCGGAGCACGCCGTGACCAGGCACGTGCGATGAGGTCAGCAGATCGGCTGGGGCTCGACGCGCCGATGGCGTCACAGGTCACAAGCACTCGCACCCTTTCATTCTCGCCCAGGTCACGTCTGCGGCAGCAGCCGATCCTCGTTCAACCGACCCGGCCCAGGAGAAGTGCTCCGCCGAGCACCGCCGCAACGAGACTTACTGTCGCGAAAAGGAAAACCCACACGGCAGACGGCACGCCCGTCAGCGCACCGAGCTGATCAGCATCTGAACTGCCTCGTTCGTAGCTGCGGGCACGGTGTAGATCCAGCACTGTTCGCGGAGCCCCGAGCAGTAGGAACCACATGAGCACATAGGCGAACACCGCCTGGACAGCCGGATCACCCCACCAGGTGATCGCGCCGACAGGTAGGAAACAGGCCAGCATGACCATCGCACCGAACCAATTTCGAATCTGCAGGGTTAGCGCGGCAAGGATCAGGACAACGGCCCACAGGACTCCTGCGGCGTATCCCCGCGAAAGCACCCACGCTCCCAGCGCACCCAGAAGCGCCGGCCCCGGATAACCGGCGGCGAAGGTGAGGACCGCACCAACACCACGGGCCGGCCCACGCGAGACCGTGACACCCGAGGTGTCGCGATGCACCCTCATGCCGTGCAGGGAGCGGCCGCAGATCAGCGCGGCAATGGCGTGCGACCCCTCATGAGCCACGGTGATTCCGGTGCGAGCGATTCTCCAGGCGCGGGGCCACCCCACGATCGACAGCGCGACCACCGCCGCCCCAATAACCACCGGCGGGGCTGGTTCCGGGGCGACGGCGACGACTCGGTTCAGGAGGTCCGCAACACTCGTCACCAGGTCAGGGTGCCGGTTTCCGCTGTGGGCTCACTAGCTGACCGTCCACCCCGACCGCCGGGTTGTGGGCGCTCTTCACCCGTTCATTCTCAGCAATCGGCCCGGGGGCTGTTCCGGTGCCGAACGGGCTTCCGCCCATCGCTCCTCTGCCGTGGGCGGTCATCCACCCGGACAAGCTGGGCCCCTTGGGCACCACGCCGCTGGGGTTGATATCGGTGTGGACGGCGTAGTAGTGCTCCTTCACGTGTGCGAAGTCGACCGTGTCACCGAAGCCAGGTGTCTGAAAGAGGTCACGGGCATAGGCCCACAGGGCCGGCATCTCGATGAGCTTGTTCCGATTGCATTTGAAGTGCCCGTGGTAGACCGGATCGAAGCGCACGAGCGTCATGAACAATCGCACGTCTGCAAGGGTGATCTGGTCGCCCACCAGGTAACGCCGGTCGGTCAATCGCTCCTCCAGCCAATCCAGCGCGTCGAAAAGCTGGTCGAAAGCGTCCTCGTAGGAGGCCTGCTCGCTCGCGAACCCGCAGCGGTACACACCGTTGTTGATGTCTCTGTAGATGCGCTCCATTACCGGATGCATCTCGTCCTTGAGTGAATCCGGGTACAGATCGGGTGCGCCCGACCGCTGGAATGCTGACCATTGTTCGATCAGGTCGATGTCCATCTGCGCGAAATCGTTGGTGACCACGGCCCGGGTCGACTCCTCGACGAGTGCAGGCACCGTGATTCCGCGCGGGTAACCGGGCATTCGGTTCTCGAAAGCGTCCTTGAGTCGGGGAATCCGCAATACCGGATCGAGCCCCCCTGGGTCGAGATCGAAGGTCCAGCTGCGCTCGTCGTGCGTCGGTCCGCAGACCCCGAGGGATATCGCATCCTCCAGACCGAGCAGTCGACGCACCGTCGTGAGCCGGCTGGCCCATGGGCACGCGCGACTCACCACTAGCCGGTAGCGGCCCGCCTCGACGGGCCACCGCTCGGACTTCGTCGTGATGCGGTCGTCGATGTAGTTGGTGTCCCGCTTGAAGGATGGCTCGAGGTAATCGATCATTCAACTATTCTGCCAAGGCGATCCAGTAAAAACGCTTCGGCGCGGCAGACTCTTTCGAATTCGCCGAGATGCAGACTCTCGTTTGCTCCGTGTGCGCGGGTGTCCGGGTCTTCCACGCCCGTCACCAGGATCGCGGCGTTCGGGAAACGCTCGGCGAACGCCGCCACGAAGGGAATCGATCCGCCAACACCGATGTCGACCGGTTCAGTCCCGTTCCAGGCGTCGCGGAACGCAGACCGCGCGTGGTCCTGCACCGGGCCGTGAGGCTCCGCTGAAAAACCGGCACCCTCGTCGTCCAGCGTGACCTCGAGCCGAGCGCCCCACGGGGTGTTGTCCCGCAGGTGCTCACGCAACAACGCGTACGCATCCCGTGGGTCTTCGGTGGGGGCGATCCGCATCGAGACCTTCGCCCGGGCAGAGGCAGCCAAGGTGTTGGACGCAGTGTCCACGCTCGGCGCATCGATACCGATCGTGGTGATCGACGGTTTGGTCCAGAGCGCGGACAGCAACGGGCCGGACCCGATGACCTGCACCTCCGGGAGCAGCCCCGATTCCAGTCGCAGCCGTTCTTCGTCGTACTCCAACGCCGCAGCTTCACCTCTGACAAGGCCCTGCACAGCAACCTCGCCGTCCTCATCGTGCAGGGACGCCAGCAACCGCACGAGCGCTGTGATGGCGTCAGGCACCGGGCCCCCGTACATACCCGAATGGACGCTGTGATCCAGCGTTCGTACCGACACGACAACACGGATCATGCCCCGCAGCGTCGTGGTGAGGGCCGGGGTACCGATCTCCCAGTTGGTGGAATCGGCGAGCACGATCGCGTCCGCTCGAAGGCGGTCACCATGTCGCTCCAGGATCGTCGCCAACGAATCGGAGCCGACTTCTTCCTCACCCTCGACGAACACCGTGACACCGACCGGAGGGCGGCCACCGTGGGCCCGAATGGCCGCGATGTGGGCCATCACGCCCGCTTTGTCGTCGGCTGCACCGCGACCATAAAGGCGGCCATCACGTTCGACGGGCTGGAACGGCGGGCTGTCCCAATCTTTGTCATCCCCCGGGGGCTGCACATCGTGATGGGCATAGAGGAGCACCGTCGCAGCCCCCGGCGGGCCGGGAAGGTGTCCGATGACCGCCGGTCGACCCCCTTCTCGCACGGTGTCGACCTGTAAGCCCTCGGCGCGCAGCAGGTCTGCGACGGCCGCCGCACTGCGATCGACCTGAGTCTGATCGAAGGAGTCGAGCGAAACGCTGGGGATAGCGGTCAGCATCTCCAGATCTGCCCTGATGCCAGGCATCAGCTCAGCGACCTTGGCACTCAGGCGCGCGGTGTTCGATTCTGCCGACAGGGGTACTTCGGAGTTGATCTCGGTCACCGCGACACGGTATCCCCGGCCGGCTTGCTGCCGCCCGTAGACTGATAACCGTGTTAGGTCGCAGCAAGTCCACCGCCGCCGTATCCGACCCCGATGAGCAGGTTGCTCCTGCGTTGGACGGTCGCAAAGGTCGCGCAACGCCCAAGCGCCGAGACAGCCAAGCTGCTCGCCGTCAGCCACTGGTCCCCGCCGACCGCAAGACAGCCAAGTCGACGTCCAAGGACGAGCAGCGCAAGGCACGGGTCGAAGCCCGGACAGCCATGGCAAACGGTGAAGAACGAGCGCTCCTTGCCCGTGACCGTGGACCGGTCAAGCGGTACATCCGAAATTACGTCGACGCCCGGCTACGAGTCGGCGAAATCATGTTGCCGCTCATGTTGTTCATGCTGTTGATCTCGGTCGCTTTGCCGACGAGCCTCAAGGGCAACGGTCTACTCATCGTCTGGTTCATCGCACTCGCCGGAGTGGTCGACGCGGCCATCATGTGGCGCGGTTGCAAAAAGCGGATCATCGCTCTGACCGGGCAAGAGCCGCCTGCGCGTTCCTGGTGGTATGCCGGTATGCGCGCATTCCAGATGAGGTTCACCAGAATGCCCAGGCCTCAGGTCAAGCGTGGCGTCAACCTGGACCAGCTACCCCCTCCAGGCCGCACGTCGACGGCAGCCAAAGGCAACTGAGACTTCGCCCTGGTCGGTTCATAGCCCGTCCGACAAACTCATCGGACCGTAGACCGTTGACCCGTTCTCCAACAGGGTCACCGAAGCGACCCCTTCGTCGGCGAGTTCTTGCCATGTCTGGCCCAGCCACGACTCGGCGTCGCTCTGGGTAGGGAACGGGGCACTGATCAGCGAAGCGCTGCTCAGTTCGCTGCCGTCACGATCGGCGTAGGTCCAGGTCCATTCATCGCTCATAGACCAGAGCCTAGGCGCGTCCGCATACACCGGTCAGGATCAGACCGCCTACCCTGAGCGGATGAGTACGACGTTGATCCTCGGGGGCACCGCGCGGGCAGCACGCCGATACGCCACCGCGCTCTTACCGGCTGATGCACCGGTGACGGTGGTCTTTCCTGGTGAACCGCAGACAGACCAGTACCCCGACGAGTGGGTGACAGTTCGCGCCGACGACCTCACCCGCACCATCGTGCGCAGCCGAACGCCCATCCTGGTGGATTCGTTGGAGACGTGGGTAAGCGGACTACTGGACCATCACGATGCGTGGGCCGGGGCCGAGGCTCACCTCAAACTAGTCAGAGACGCTATCGAGGAGTTCGGCGCGTTGTGGATGAACGCGCCCTACGACTCGGTGGCTCTCAGCCGTGAAGTCGGCCTGACAGCCATCCCCGAAGACGACCACAACCGACGACTGCGCGACGTGCTCGAGGAGGTGAACGCGGCAGTCTCGGGGGCCAGCCAACGAACCCACTTGATCGTCGCTGGACGGGCACTGGATCTCTCTCATTCGGCCCGGATCAGCTGACACCGGCCAATTGGTCAGTTCGGCGCGACCTGCACGAACGGTGGTTTGACCACCGTCACCGGTAGCGCGCGGCCCCGCACCATCACCGCTAGCTGGTCGCCGGCTGATATGCCGCGATCCAGCAGCGCAAGAGCAATTCCGTGTTTGGATGTGGGTGACATCGTCCCGGAGGTCACTTCACCGACCACGGTGCCGTCACCACGGGCAACCGCACAGTGCGCCCTGGGAATGCCGCGAGCAGTCGCGAGCAGGCCCCAAGCCAGGCGGCAGGACTTTTCCGCCCGCTGCTCAGCAAGCACGTCCTTGCCCCAGAAGTGTTCCTTGTTCCACCCGACGGCCCACCCCGCCCGGCCCATGTTGGGTGTGATCCGCATCGAGAGATCGTTTCCGTGCAAGGGGTACCCCATCTCCATCCGCAGCGTGTCGCGTGAGCCGAGCCCGCACGGCAAACCATCGAACTGCTGGATCGTCTCGATCAGTGCGTCCCACAGCGCCTCGGTGTCCTCCCAGCGGGGCAACAACTCGAAACCCTGCTCCCCGGTGTACCCCGTTCGTAACACAGTGATGGCACGCCCCTGCCAGTTCGTGTCTGCGGTCGTGAAGGACATGTAATCCATATCCGTCGGCAATCCGAGAGCCTTCAGGACATCGACGCTGCGAGGGCCCTGTACTGCGATGACCCCGAATTCCTCGTGCTGATTGCGAACCGTGATCTGGTCGGGGGCAGCTGCCTGCAGGCGTCGGACGACCTCGGCTGTGTTCGCTGCATTCGGGACGAGGAAGACCTCTTCCTCACTCTTGAAGTACTGGATGAGATCGTCGACGACTCCACCGGTCTGCTCGTCACAGCACATCGTGTACTGCGCCCTGGGGGGCGCGATCTTCCGCAAGTCGTTGGTAAAGCACCGATTCACGAAGTCGGCGGCACCCGGCCCGGTGACAGAGGCCTTGCCGAGGTGGCTGACGTCGAAGATGCCGACCTGTTCGCGAACCGCCGCGTGTTCGCGCAACACTCCCCCGCCGGCGTACTCGATCGGCATCTGCCAACCGCCGAAGTCAGCCATTTTGGCCCCGAGTTCCCGGTGCCTGGCATCCAGCGGTGAGGTCCTGGCCTGCTCAGCGGGAACGGGTTCGGGCGAGGCGTCGGAGGGTATGGAGGTCATGCCGTCACCGTACGCACCCGTCGGTCGATCCGACACGCGTACA
>JBBPZD010000045.1:0-3599 GCA_038199265.1 Actinomycetales bacterium
GCCGGTGGAGTGCTTGTCGGACGTGGGGCGCGACAGGCCGGAGAAGTCCAGTCGCTCGCCCGAAGAGATCATCGCCATGGTCCAACGAGTGATCTCGCGTCGGGTCATCCCGTTCAACAGGATCGCCATTGCGAGCGCCGACATCTGCTCATCGGCCACCACGCCGCGGGTGTAAGCGTCGATCACCCAGTCAATCTGTGCGTCGTCCAGTTCTGCACCGTCGCGCTTGGCGCGGATGACGTCGACGGTGTCGTGCGATTCAGACGTCGTGGACATTGCGCAATCGTGCCACGTCGGCCCGGCTACAAAACGGTCACTGCACAGTTAGAATTCGGGCATCTCACCGGTCTTTCCACCGTGCATCAGGACGAGGATTCAGCCACCATGTCAGTCATCGCCCGCGCGGCCGCGACCGCGACTTTGCTCGCTCTGCCCCTTGGCCTTGCTGCCTGCGGCGGCAGCGGTGACTCGGTGAAGGTGAGTCCCGCCAGCGCCAGCCCTTCCCCCAGCACCACGACGTCCTCGAGTAGCACTACGAGCAGCACGACGAGCAGCAGCACGCCGCCGACATCGACCTCAACGAGCACCTCGTCCTCCAGCTCATCGAGCAGCAGTTCATCGCAGGTCACCGGTAAGCCGACGAAGACGCAGGCCAGCGCCGGCCTCACGAAGGCCTTCCTGCAGACCGAACCCGGAAAGACCATCAAGCCGGCTCTCGTGCAGAGAATCACGTCCTGCATCGTGAACAAGACCTACGACAAGGTCTCCGACAAATCGCTGCGGGCATATGCCTCCGGTGACCAGAGCGCGCAACTCGAAGCCAAGGACAACGCCGTCTATCTCGCGGCCGCGAAGAAGTGCGGCGAAGAAGAGGGTAGGAAGAGCCAGTAGACGCCCCGTTCCGTGCACCACACTTCTCGCCTGGACCCGGGCGTCTCCCAACCCTCGAAGGAGCTATCGATGCCCGGTTTTTCCCTGTTCACCCGTGTTTCTGCGACCGCGTCGTTGATCGTTGTGCCGCTGATCCTCTCGGGGTGCAGCGGCAACTCCGCAGCTGCGACATCCTCCAGCGCCAGATCCTCCAGCGTCAGCAGCTCCGTCACCAGCGCCGCTTCCTCCGCACCGCCATCGTCCACCACCAGCACTACGACGACGCCGTCCTCAGCGCCGAGCACCGGGTCCAGTGCTGACAAGCCCAGCAAGGCGAAGGCGGCGCAGGGTCTGACCAAGATCTTGGGACCGAGTGCGCCGAAGTTGGGGATACCGGCAGCGAAGGTCGCGCCGTTGTCCACCTGCATCGTGGAGAAGACCTACTCCACCTTGTCGGCGAAGTCTCTGAGCGCGATGGCCTCAGGTGATGACACAACCTCACCGGAGAAGGCAGACCAACCGAAGCTCGCGGCGGCGCTCGCGTTTTGCGGGACGACGCTGGGTATCGGCCCCTCAGCGACCCCGACGGCAAGCCCGACGAGCTAGAGGTTATGGGCTCCGAACGCCTGCGGGAGCATCTCGTTCATCGATCGCACGCCCAGCGGCGTCTGCAGGAGACATCCCGGGCCGCCGTGCTCCCAGAGCAGTTGGCGGCACCGCCCGCACGGCATCAACGCCGTACCTGACCGGTCGACGCAGTACACCGCGACCAGGCGGCCACCTCCGGTGCGGGCCAGTTCGCTCACCATTCCGCATTCGGCGCACAGGCCCACCCCGTAGGACGCATTCTCGACATTGCAGCCCGACACGATGCGACCGTCCTCGACCAGTCCCGCGACCCCCACGGGGAATCCGCTGTACGGCGCGTAGGCAGCCCGCATCGCTTCGACGGCCGCGTGCTGCAGCCGCTCCCAGTCCGGTTCGGCGGTCTCTGTCACGACGGTCACCCCTTCACGTACGGCTCGCCGTCTGCGGCCGGCGCTCTCACCCGGCCCACCAACCCGGCTACCGCGAAGATGGTGACCAGGTACGGGAGCATCCCTAGCAGGCTGGGGTCGATCTGCAGAGGCGTGTTCAGAATGGACAACGCCGACTGCAACGCTCCCGCGAATCCGAACAGCAACGCCGCGCCGAGCGCGCCGCGCGGGGTCCAGCGACCAAAGATGACTGCGGCCAACGCGATGAAGCCCTGGCCCGACGTCATGCCCTTGCTGAAGGAGCCGACGTTGCCGATCGTCAGGAACGCCCCTGCCAGACCGGCCACGCATCCACCCATGACGACGTTCTGGTAGCGCAGCCGCAGCACGTTGATGCCCACGGTGTCGGCGGCCTGGGGGTGCTCGCCGACGGCCCGGGTGCGCAGGCCCCACCGGGTACGAAGAAGGGCGAGGTCGATCACGATCACGATCACGTACATCGCGTAGACGAAGTAATTCTGATCGAAGAACAAGGGACCGACGACCGGAATATCCCCCAGGAGCGGGATCTTGACCGGCCCGAAGAAGCCGGGATTGTTCATCGAATTGGAGTTCGGAGCCATGATCGCGTCGAAGAGGAACCCGGTCAGCCCAAGGGCCAGCACGTTCAACACCACACCCAGAATGACCTGGTTGACCAGGAACTTGATCGAGAAGACCGCGAGTAGCAACCCGAGCAACCCGCCTACCACGATCGCCCCGAAGATGCCGGCCAACAGACCGGCGACCGACCCGAGCAACGCTCCAGCAAAAGCGCCCGCGAGCATCTGGCCCTCGATGGCCACATTGATGACTCCGCTGCGCTCACACAGGATGCCGCCCATCGCACCGAGGATCAACGGCGTGGCCAGCAGCAGACCCTGCTGCAACAGGCTCGACACCGGTACGGTGCGCCCTCCGCTACCGGCCCACGCGAGGAAGCTGAGGAGGAACAGGACGCCTGCTGCGGTGCCCACCCAGCGCAACGCAGACGGGGTGAACCCGCGCACGGCGTGATAGCCACCCGCTGCAACGATCAGGATGCCGACGACGACACAGAACGCGGCTTGTGGGAACGTCACATCAGGCACGTTCACGGCGCCGCCGGCATTGAAGCTGAACGTCGTCTGGTCCTTGGTGCCGGTGGTACCGAGCACCAGGGCGCTGAACAAGCCGAACACGACCAGTGCGCCGCCCACCAGGATCCGCCGTCCCTGTGACCTACCTGCCTGGACGACAGTGGGGCGAGCCGCTACGGCGTCGTCAGTGACCGGGGAACTCATCCGTTCCATCCCTTCGCCGCGACGGCGGTGCCGCCACCACCATCACCCTTGAGCCGGAAGATCAACCGAACCAGGCCGGGAGCCGCGATGAACAACACGATCAAGGCCTGCAACACCTGCACCAGATCCGGTGGCGTGCTGGTCGAAGCAAGCAGTTGCACCGAGCCGGCACGCAACGCCCCGAAGAGCATGCCGGCCCAGAACGTACCCATCGCCGACCCCCGACCCAGCAGCGCCACCGTGATCGCATCGAATCCGATGCCTGCGTCGATATCGGCGGTGACCTGGGGCGAGGTCCCGAGCACCTGGGCTCCTCCCGCAAGCCCGGCGAGCCCACCGACGAGCAACATCACTCCGATGTACACCCGGGAGATGCTGATGCCTGCTGTACGTGCGGCGTCCTGGTTGGCACCGACCGCGCGGATGCGGA
>JBBPZD010000046.1:0-4661 GCA_038199265.1 Actinomycetales bacterium
ACCGGCTGCGAGCGCCCGCTCCCGCAGACCGAGCAGGCCGTTGCCGCACACACCACCGTCACCTTGACCGACTCCATCGTCCCGCACCGTGACACTCCCTGGAGTGATCTCGATGGTGCAGCTACGCGCCCGGCTGTGCCGGATGACATTGGTGACGGCTTCACGGATGGTCCAGGCGAAGACCTCGCGCAGATCGGAGGGCACTTCATCGGTGGCCGTCGGTAGTTCCGCACGGATATCGGCGGCACGCAATGCTTCGCGGGCCCGGGCCAACTCCCCCGGCAGGGTGACCTCTCGGAAGCCGGTGACGGCCCTGCGGACATCGGCGAGGGCGTCCCGGGACAACCGCTCCAGGTCGGCGATCTCGGCGCGAGCGCGCTCCGGGTCGGCGTCGAGCAGCTTCCCCGCAAGCTCGGCCTTGACGGTAATGACGGTGAGGGAATGACCCAGGATGTCGTGCAGGTCGCGCGCCATTCGGTTGCGTTCCTCCTCGACCGCGAGCCGAGCGTTTTCCCGACGGCTGGCCTCCAGCTGCCTGGATCTGACCCCAGCAAGACGCCCGGCGAAGGTTGCGATGGTCCCGAACGTCAGCCCGAGCAACGCCCCCGAGTCGTAGTGCCAACCCGAGAGGTGGAAGCAAGCCCATACGTACGACAGCCCCACCGCGATCGATGTGAACACTGCGGCCGCCAGTGGGAACGTCCACATCGCCGAAATCCCGAAGAACACCAAGGCGTTGCCGCCGCTCTGACCGACTGAGAACACGCACACCAGCGCCAGAACGCCCATGCCCGCGTACCGGAGCAGCGATGCGCGGTTCTCACTCGGTGACGCAGCGCCACCGGAGCTGCCGAAGGTCTGCCATCGTTTCATCCAGTGCCACAGGTAGAGGGCCGCGAACGCGACCACCGCGACCGAACCGACCCAACCCTTGGGCTGGTCGAGTGCTCTGAGGGAATCCAACAACGGGCTGAGTAGAAAGAACAACCAGATTCCGGCCCAGAACAGGCCGATGACTGCCGACCCGGAATGGTCATCGCTTTCCCAGGTCCGACGATGCAGCGTCTGACGCCACTCGATCAGTTTGTTCACAACGCTCAGCCTCTCAGACCCGCGCTGTGTCGCGGCGGAAGAAGAACACCGCTCCCCCGCCGAGCACCACGGCCCACCCAGCGATATTGAGCAGCCACATCCAGCAATCGGACCAGCCGGTGAACCCGGCGTGGGCCAACGCGGTTACTCCGTACATAGGAGTCCATCGAGCGAACAGGTCGAAGCCGGGCGTGAAGACCGGCTGCGGGATGAACACCCCACCGGCGAATGCCAGGAACGTGAGTGCGATTCCCATCAGCTGCATGACGTTCTCCGAGGGCATCAGGAAGCCGACGAGTAGGCCGAATGCCGCCATCAGCATCGAGCCGAACCAGCTGATCAGGAATGCCAACACCAGGATGTGGGTGGACGCGCGCGCCCCGAAGGACAAGCCGAGGACATAGAGGATCACCAGCGGCGGCAGCGCGACGGTCGAACTGACGATGACCTTGGTCAGGATGTACGCAGGGCCGCGTAGTGGGGTGAGCCGCAACTGGCGCGACCAGCCCTGCGCCCGTTCGACCGCGACACCGGCCGAGGTCGACGCGTTGGCGACGAACGCGCCGTACAACCCGAGCGAGACCATCGTCCACGCTGCCGCGTCACCCTTGCCCGAGCTGAAGCCAGAGGAACGGAAGATGAAGAAGAACGCCACCGGCAGGGCGACGGTGAAGAACATCGACCTCTTGTTCCGCAGGATGCGAAGGAGTTCAAGGCGCAGCAGGGTGGTGTTGAAGCCACCGAACCCCGGCGCTTTCCGGTCCAACGAGATGGGTTCCGGGGTCTTCGAGACGACGGCGCTCATGCGGTTTCTCCTTCGTTGTCAGAGGTAAGGGCCATGAACGCTTCTTCGAGACCTCGCGAGGTGATCTCCAGGTCGCGCGCATCGGTGGTGGTCAGCAGACTGCGGGCAACCGCGTCGCTGTCATGCGCCGAGATGGTCACGATGTGGCCCTGGATGTCGAGGGTCTCGACGCCTTCGATGGCCAGGAGTGCGCGTCGATCGGGGTCGGTGATCGTGGCCCGCAAGGTCCGTCCGCTCGCCAATGCCCTGATCTCTGAGCCGGTACCGTCCGCGACGACCTTGCCGTGCCGCACCAGGATGATCCGGTCGGCGTACTGATCGGCTTCTTCGAGGTAGTGCGTGGCGAACAGCACCGTCCGCCCCCGCGCCGCGTCGCTGCGGATGGACGACCAGAAGTCTCGACGGCCGGTGACGTCCATACCGGTCGTAGGTTCGTCCAAGACCAACAGCGCCGGATCGCTGACCAGCGCCATCGCGAAGCGGAGTCGCTGCTGTTCGCCGCCGGAGCACTTCATCACCTGCTGGTCCCTGATGGCCGCGATGCCGGCACGCTCGAGGCATTCCCGCACGTCGCGGGTTTGCACGAACAAGCTCGCAGTGAGCAGCACCGTCTCCTGAACGGACAGATCCTTGAGTAGACCACCGGTCTGCATGACGGCAGCGACCAAGCCGCGGGCGACGGCGCTGCGTGGGGTCATGTCGAAGGTCTCGACTTCTCCCTGATCAGGCCGGGTCAAACCGAGGATCATGTCGATAGTGGTCGTCTTCCCTGCACCGTTCGGACCGAGGAAGGCGACGATCTCGCCCTGCTGCACCTCGAGGTCGATTCCCTGCACGGCGTGTACGTCGCCGAACGTCTTGCGAACGTCGTGTAGCCGGATCGCGGACCCCCCTGCGGGCCGCCTCCGAACCTGGTCTGCAGCCGTCGTCGTTGTCATACCCATAGATTGGCGATCCGCCAGTCACCGAGCCTGCGGCGGCTGTCACGAGACCGTCGTGACATCTGTCACTGACCGCACCACTACGATCAGGTGCCGTGCCACCCACTTCGACTCGCCCGCTGCCCAGCGTCCACAAGTCCGCGCTGAGAGTGCGTGTGGAACATGCCAGCGAGCCTGTCCTGCAGCAGCTTTCGCGTGTTCCGAGCAATGTGATCGTGATCGCGTTGGTACTTCTGGTGCTGGTCGGCCTGATGATGAACGGCTTCGCAGGCGCGATCGTCATCGGATTCGTCGCACTGGTGCACGCCTGGGGTATTTTTCTTGCCTGGCCGCGGTTACGCGGCCTGGAGAAACAGATGCGGTTCTCTTTCCTGCTGCTGATCGTTGCGCTCGGTGTCGTCAGCTTGCTGTCAGGCCTACGCTGACTAGCGGCTTTCCGCGCCCCTGTTCGGCGGTGTTCCCGATGTCCGTGGGAGCTTCGACCCGGTGAAGGTAATCCGTCGACCGTCACGATCGACAAACCGTTAACGGCATCCAATGTGAGGGTTGGAGGAACCTCCGGAACCGGCCGCAGGCCAACGTCGTCGAAGAGACCCACCACGCCAGTCAGGTATCGCGGGTCCCCAGCCGTTGGGCTCGAAAGGTGATCTGCACGGTCCAGATCTGCCGCGCGGGTTGGTTCTTCAATTACCCTTCGCGGCATCGACGGCGCCGCCGAAACGGCGATCACGGTCGACGAAGATCTGGATCGCCCGCCACAGGTCGACCCGCGTGAAATCCGGCCACAGGGTGTCAAGGAAGACGAGCTCGGCGTAAGCGGACTGCCACAGCAGGAAGTTGCTGGTGCGCTGCTCCCCCGATGAACGTACGAACAGGTCGACGTCCGGCATGTCTGGCCAGTCCAGGTTGCGGGCAATGGTCCTTTCATCGATCTTGGACGGTTTGAGTTTGCCGTCGGCGACCTGCTCGGCAATGCGGCGCATCGCCGATGCGATTTCCGCGCGCCCCCCGTAGTTGACGCACATCTGCAGGGTCATGACCGTGTTGTTCGCGGTGATCTCTTCGGCGCGCTGCAGCTCCTTGATCACCGAGCGCCACAGTCGCGGCCGCTGTCCCGACCACCGGCACCGCACCCCCCAGGAGTCCAACAGGTCGACCCGGCGGCGGATGACATCCCGGTTGAAGCCCATCAGAAAACGCACCTCTTCGGGCGACCGCTTCCAGTTCTCGGTGCTGAACATATAAGCGGACAGGTTGGGCACCCCGGCTTCGATCGCACCGGCGACGACGTCGATCAACCGTTCTTCACCGGCTTCGTGCCCTTTGGTACGCGGCAGCCCCCGTGCATTCGCCCAGCGCCCGTTGCCATCCATCACCATCGCGATGTGTTGAGGGACGAGCCCAGCCGGAATGACCGGAGGGCGCTGCCCGGAAGTGAGCGGCGGCGGCGGGACAGGTGGCATCAGAGTGCGATCTCCTCTGGTTGGACGAACGTGGGGGTGGGGAGGATGACCTCGGGTCGGTCGACCAGCCGTAACGAGCGAACGCCGCGCTCTAGATGCCACTGCAGGTAGGCCGCGATCAGGCCGTCGGCTTCACGCCTGGCTTGAGCGCTCGACTGTTCGGCCCGCTCCCAGTCGCCCGTCAAAAGTGCCCCGAGCAACTCGAAGGTGAGCGGGTCCGGCGCTGAAGATCCCGGAGTCCGGCACGAGTGGCAGACGGCGCCACCCGCGGCGAGGTTGAACGCGCGGTGCGGTCCGGCGGCTCCGCATCCAGCACAGTTGACGAAGCTCGGCGCCCACCCGGCAATCGACACGGCACGC
>JBBPZD010000047.1:0-4999 GCA_038199265.1 Actinomycetales bacterium
GGTGCCCGCTCCGGTCTCGACGTAGGCACGGGCGTCGCCCCGCATGGCGCGGTGGGCGTCGTGTTCGAGCTTGGCCGGGGTAGTGGGCACTCGCGGGGTGTCACCGAAGATGCCTGCCTGATAGACCTGCGACTGGACGGTTCGACCGATGTCTCGCAGCGAGATGCTCATACCCTCAGATTGGCAGACAGCCACCGTGACCAGAGCGTCGGTGGCGCCGAGTAGCGTCGTCCATATGACGAATCCGACCTATTCCTTTGTCGACCACGACGTCCACCGGATCGGCTTCGGCGCGATGCAGCTACCGGGCGCCGGTGTGATGGGGCCGCCGAGGGACCGCGGAGAGGCGATTGCCGTACTTCGCCGGGCCGTCGAGCTGGGGGTCGATCACATAGACACCGCCCAGTTCTACGGCCCGGATGTGTCGAACGAGCTCATCCGTGAAGCTCTGCACCCCTACGGCGATGACCTCGTGCTGGTGTCGAAGGTCGGTGCACGCCGTGACGCGGACGGCGGCTGGGTTCCGGCGCAGCACCCGGGAGACCTGATCGCGGACATCGAGGAGAATCTTCGCTCGCTGGATGTCGAGACCATGGGCGCTGTCAACCTACGTCTTCATGAGGCCGCGGCAGAAGGGGGCACCTCGGAGGTTCTGTTATCAGATCAGCTCGCTGCGATGGCAAGGGCACGTGATGCGGGCATGATCGCCGGCATCGGGATTTCGACGGCGACGCTGGAGCAGGTGCAGGAGGCGCACGAAAGTGTCGGGCTGGTGTGCGTGCAGAACGCTTTCAGCTACGTCGATCAGAGTGATGCCCCGGTGCTCGACTACTGCACCGAAAATGACATCGCCTATGTCCCCTACTTCCCGCTGGGCTCGGCATTCCCGCATCTGCCGAAGGTCGCCGACGACGAGCAGGTCCGAGCGGTCGCCGAACGGTTGGGCGTTTCTACCTCGCAGGTAGGCCTCGCCTGGTTGTTGCGACGTGCCGCCAACCTGATGTTGATCCCGGGCACGTCATCGGTGGCGCATCTTGAGGAGAACATGGCTGCCGCCGAGGTGCAGTTGGGCGCCGACGAGCTCTAAGTCTGACCAGGAGGTCGACTACCGCTGCGACTGGGCAGCTCGTAGAAGAACTGCCGTTTCGATCAGGGTCCGGTACCCCTGGTCGACTTTCGGGTTGTCCTCGAACCGCACTCGGAATGCGGTGTCAGCAGACTTAACTGCCCGGTGTGCGCCGCGCACCATGAGGCTCCGGTGCGGGCAGTGGCTGACGGGTCGGCCGTGTGGTGGAAACGTCAGATCAGTGGGCCCTGTGGGACTCGAACCCACAACCTACGGATTAAAAGTCCGCAGCTCTACCAATTGAGCTAAAGGCCCGAGCGCCGTGGCGCCGCCGACAGCGTAGTTGCCGACACGGGGCGCGCGCGAAACGGTGTCGGTGACCGGCCGTGTCGGTGCATGCGTCGCTGTGGTCCCGGCCGCGCTACGGGGGGCGAAACGGGGGCGGGAAACGGTTGAACCAGCCAGTGTGCTGTTGATATCGGTGCTCGCCCGCTCCAAGCCCGGCTTCCGTTGACAATCGGTGAAGCAGCTGTCGATCTCCCCGCAGAACTCACCGGGCCCACCCGCACCGTCGCAGGATCGCTCGGTTGGCGCAAGGATCTTCCATACTCGGCCTGCTGCACCGATTAGCACGCAGGCCGACGGCCAGCTGATTGGCATGGTCGGATGAGCCGTGCCCGTGAGGGAACATTGGTCGTGATGACGCTCCTGGACGCACTACCTCGTGATGCCGGCCCCGATGAGGTGTACGCCGCCTTCACCCAGTGGTCGGTCGATCAGGGGCTCACGCTCTACCCGCACCAGGACGAAGCGGTGGTGGAGGTTCTGGCCGGTGCGAACCTCATCTTGTCGACGCCGACCGGGTCGGGAAAGTCCCTGGTCGCTACCGGCGCCCTGCTCGCAGCCCTCGCCGATGACCGGGTGTCGTTCTATACCGCCCCGATCAAGGCACTGGTATCGGAGAAGTTCTTCGCGCTGTGCGAGATTTTCGGGGCCGATCAGGTCGGCATGCTGACTGGTGACGCATCCGTCAACGGTGATGCGCCGATCATCTGCTGCACCGCCGAGATCCTGGCCAGCATCGCGCTGCGCGAGGGCAAGACAGCCGACGTCGGCATGGTCGTCATGGACGAGTTCCACTTCTACTCCGAACCTGAGCGCGGCTGGGCGTGGCAGGTGCCGTTGCTGGAGCTGCCGCAGGCCCAGTTCGTGCTGATGTCGGCGACATTGGGGGACGTTTCGCTGTTCGAGCGCGAACTGACCGCACGCAACGGGCGACCCACCGCTGTCGTGACCGGCGTCGATCGGCCCGTGCCGCTGTCGTTCACCTGGGCGATGACCCCGATACACGACACCATCGAAGAACTCCTGGCTACCCGCGAAGCACCCATCTACATCGTGCACTTCACCCAGGCCTCGGCGCTCGAACGTGCCCAGGCGCTGCTCAGCCTCACGATCGTCAGCAAGGCCGACAAGGAGAAGATCGCCGAGAAGATCGCGCACTTCCCCTTCTCAGCGGGCTTCGGTAAAGCTCTGAACAAGCTGGTCCGCAATGGGATCGGCGTGCACCACGCAGGAATGCTCCCGAAGTACCGTCGGCTGGTCGAAACGCTGGCGCAGGCCGGCCTGCTGCAGGTGATCTGCGGCACCGATACCCTCGGAGTCGGGATCAACGTGCCGATCCGTACGGTGCTGTTCACCGGTTTGACGAAGTTCGACGGGTCACGCCAGCGGGTGCTCAAGGCGCGCGAGTTCCATCAGATCGCGGGTCGTGCCGGTCGTGCGGGCTTCGACACCAGCGGCTCGGTAGTCGTCCAGGCTCCTGAGCACACCATTGAAAACGCGCGCAACATCGCCAAAGCGGGTGACGACCCGAAAAAACTGCGCAAAGTTCAACGCAAGAAACCGGCCGACGGCTTCATCAACTGGACCGAGGAGACCTTCGACCGACTGGTGAATGCGGAGCCCGAGGCGCTGCAGTCGCGCATGCGGGTCACGCACTCGATGCTGCTGGGCGTCATCGCCCGCGAAGGAGACCCGTTCGTCGCCGTACGCAGATTGATGCGCGAGAACCACGAGGACCCGCGCCGCCAGGCCCGCCTGGCGCGCAAGGCAATCGACCTGTATCGCGAACTACTCGCAGCCGGCGTCGTCGAGCGACTCGATGAGCCGGGGCCGGACGGTCGTCAAGTTCGGTTGACGATCGATCTGCAGGACAATTTCGCCCTCAACCAACCAATGGCACCGTTCGCGCTCGCCGCCTTGGAACTGCTCGACCCCGAGGCTGACGATTACGCCCTCGACGCGGTGTCGGTCATCGAAGCGGTGTTGGACGATCCTCGTCCGATTCTGATGGGCCAGCGGTACAAGGCTCGCGGCGAGGCCGTATCCCGGATGAAGGCCGAGGGCATTGAGTACGACGAGCGGATGGAACTGCTGGAAGAGGTCACCTGGCCCCGCCCACTCGCCGAACTGCTCGACGCTGCGTTCGAGACCTACCGAAGCAATCAGCCCTGGGTGGGTGAGAATGCGTTGTCGCCGAAAGCCGTGGTGCGCGAGATGTACTCCTACGCCTGGTCTTTCACCGATCTTGTGAAGCAATATGAACTGAGCCGGTCTGAGGGTGTGGTGCTGCGATACCTCACCGACGCCTACCGGACGTTGCGCCAGACGGTGCCCGATTCGCGCAAGTCGCCTGAGCTCGCAGACCTGATCGAATGGCTCGGCGAAGTCGTCAGGCAGACCGACTCCAGTTTGATCGACGAGTGGGACCGGCTGAACGATCCGGTTGCTCAATTGGAGGCCGCCCAGGCAGGGCCACCCGGGCGACGATCGATCACCAGCAACCCGCGCGCCTTCCGGGTGCAGATCCGTAACGCGATGTTTCGGCGGGTGCAGTTGGCCGCGCGCCGCGACATCATGACGCTGGCAGCCCTGGACCGGGACGCAGCAGCCGCCACGGAGGTTCCGACCGAGATCGTGATGGACGAGCCTGCATGGGTGGAGGACCTCGCGGCATACTTTGCCGAGCACGAAACCATCGGGGACGGGTCGACCGCACGTGGTCCCGCATACCTGCAGATCCGCGAGGGTAAGGACGTCTGGGAAGTGCGTCAGGTCATCGAGGATCCAGCTGGTGACAACGACTGGGGCATCGATGCCCAACTGCCTATTACGGCCTGCGACGAGGCGGGAACAGCCGTCGTGGTCGTGCTGGGCTTGAACCGACTGGACAGCTGAGGGCAGCCCAAACAGCTACCGGGGCGCGAATCGACGCGGGCCCCAGTTCGATCGAAACGGAGAGCTTGTGAGCCCTAACCTGACTTCAACCTACCGCCTGCAGTTGCACGCGGGCTTTACGTTCGCCGACGCTGCCGCCCAGGTGGGGTACCTGCGCACCCTCGGTGTCTCCCATCTCTACCTGTCGCCGATCTTGCAGGCCGTGCCGGGCTCGATGCACGGGTACGACGTGATCGACCACGAGCAGATCAATCAGGAGCTAGGTGGGCTCGCCGGTTTCGAGACGCTGGTCGAGGCTGCGCATGGCGTCGACCTCGGCGTCGTGGTCGACGTCGTGCCCAACCACATGGCGTTCGTCGCTCCCGAGAACTTGAACCGACCCGTCTGGGAACTGCTGCGCAACGGGCGGGACGCGTCGACGGCGGAGTGGTTCGACATCGACTGGAAAGCCGGCGGTGGCCGGCTGGGGCTGCCGATCCTCGGGTCGTCGCTCGCCGAGGTTCTCGAAGCCGGTGAGATCACCCGTGATGAGTTGGACGGTGAACCTGTGCTGCGCTATTTCGAGCATGTCTTTCCGCTCGTCCTGGGGTCCGAGCACACGGAGGACCTCGCGGCGCTCCTCGACCGGCAGCACTACCGACTCGCGAGCTGGCGGGAGAAGGATGAGGTCCTGAACTACCGCCGGTTCTTCGA
>JBBPZD010000048.1:0-12249 GCA_038199265.1 Actinomycetales bacterium
CGGTCGGTACCCCGGCGGCCGCTACTGCCTCGCGCAACGCTTCGTGCAGGGTGATTCGGCGGACGCCTCGGCCGACACCTGCAGCGAACGGTGCTTCGACATGCCGCTCCCCTGACACGTAGCGGATGCCCGCCAGGTCGTGGCCCTGCGGGTCGACGCCGAGGTCTCGTAGCGCTGCGAGCGCGGCAGGCATCAGACCTTCGCCGCAGGCCTTGTCGATCACACCGGCCCGCGGTTCCCAGATCTCTACGTCGAGACCTGCGCGTGCGGCGTACAGCGCAGTTGCAAGTCCTGCCGGGCCGCCACCAGCGACCAGCACATCCTTCATGTGACTGCCGGAACAGTGGACGGCCTCGGCAGTTGGGCCAGCGCCTTGTTCTCGCAGCGAATGCGCACGGTCAACAGCCAAGCGTTCAACACCGTGAAGACCAGCGAGGTGATCCACGCGCCGTGTACCAGCGGGAGCGCAATACCCTCAGCGACGACCGCCACGTAATTGGGGTGGGAGAAGAACCGGTACGGGCCACCCGTGACCGGAGCGAGCCCCGGCACGATGATCACGCGGGTGTTCCACCGGTAGCCCAGCGTGGTGATGCACCACCAGCGCAGACCCTGCGAGCCAACCAGCACGGCCAACATCGCGACAGCGAAACCGACGCTGATCTGCGGGCGTCGCACCCACACCTCGAACAGCGCTCCGGCCAGCAGCGCCGTGTGCAGCACAACCATCGGCGGGTAGTGCTTGGCGCCGAATTCCTGCCCGCCGCGCGACATGGACCAGGCCTCGTTGCGCTTGGTGACGACCAGTTCGGCGACCCGCTCGATACCGACCAGCAGGATCAGGACGGTGTAGAGGACTTCGCTGGTCACGACGCGCCCTCCGGCGCCTGCAACAGCACCAGTTCAGAGCAGAATCCGGGGCCCATCGCGATCATCAGACCGTACGAATCCGGTTCCGGAGGTCGATCAGCGAGTGTGTCGGTGAGGACGTGCAGCACCGAGACGCTCGACATGTTCCCGACCCGCGCCAGCGAGTCCCAGGTGACTGACAGAGCTTCGCGCTCGAGGCCGAGGGTGTCCTGCATTGCCTCGAGCACCTTTGGGCCACCGGGGTGCGCGACGTACCAACCGATGTCGCTACGGGACAGGCCGTGGTCGGTGAGGAACGCGTCGACGTCATCACCCAGGTATGCGCGCACCACGTTCGGAACTTCGGCGTCCAGCACGATCTGCAGTCCGGTGCTACGGACGTCGAAACCCATGGTGCGTTCGGAGTCGGGGTAGAGATGGCTGCGGGTGGCGAGAACGCGCGGTTGCACCGGCTCGCGGGTGATCTGGTCAGCGATGGACGCTGCCCGACGGGTTCCGGCGGCAACGACTGCGCCGGCACCGTCGCCGAACAGGCCGCTGGCGACCAGGTTGGGCACCGACCGGTCGCTGCGTTGCAGGGTGAGTGAACACAGCTCGACGGCCACCAGCACGCCTACTGCATCCGGGCGACCGAGCAGGACGTCGTTCAACCGCGCTACCCCGGCAGCGCCCGCGACACAGCCGAGGCCCACGAGCGGCATCCGGATGACGTCCGGTCGAAGGCCGATGTTCGAGGCGATCCGCGCATCCAGTGATGGAATTGCGAGCCCGGTGACGGTCGCGGAGATGATCACGTCGACGTCGCAGGGTTCGAGCCCGGCAGCCTTGAGCGCGTCGAGTACGACCTGTGAACCCAGCTCGGTGGCGACCCTGATGAAGTGGTCGTTGGCGTCGCCGAAGTCATTCAGCTCCCCGTACTCCTCCAGCGGGATGGCGGTGTGCCGGAAGTCGACACCCGCGTTGCCGTGGAACCGGCGGACGAGGCGCTCGTCAGTGCCGGGCACCATAGAGCCGATGAACGCGTCGGTGATCACCGACTGGGAGTATCGGTGCGGCGGCAACGCGCCCCGCGAGCTCAAAATCTGCACGGTCATCGCGCGGTCTCCATTCGCTGTCGTGCATTGCCGATCAGATGGCGCCCGAGATGGCGCAGGACGGTGGGGGTGATCTTTCCGCCCGCGAGTCCGAGGTCGACCAGGTCGTCGAAGACGCGTTGCTCCGCCTCAGCGGCCCGCACCCCAGCTTCGAGGAGTCGGCCGTTACGACACAGTCTTGCTGCTAAGGCGCTGTGCCGCAGATGTGACCCGAGGACGGCTCGCACGGTTCCCGCATAGTCGCTCCCATAGGTGTCCAGGTCGCCGGTGTCGAGTGCAGCGGCTGCCGCGCGGCCGGCGATCAACCCGGTCAGCACCGCGTAGTAGATGCCCTCGCCCGTCATCGGGTTCACCATGCCTGCGGCATCGCCGGTGAGCGCGACCCGACCTCGGGCGACGTCGACACCCCAGCCGGAGAGCGGCAGATGTGCGCCCTTCCAGGCCGTACCCTCCGCGCTGGACCCGGGCAGCAGGTCTTCCAGCTGGGCCATCAATTCCGGTTTCGCCAAGCGGCTGCCCCCGGAGGCCTGCACCTCGCCGTACCCGACGTTGGCGATCCCGTCCCCACGGTCGAAGGACCAGGCATAGGAGGGTTGGCGCGACATACCGAACGCCATTGCCTGTGATCCGTCTCGGCCGTTGCTGGTGGGCGCGTACCCGCGCAATGCGAACGCAGTCGGCCCAGTGGGCATACCCAGCGCGCGACGGACGACCGAATGCACACCGTCCGCACCGACCAGGAGTGGTGCGGTGAACTGGCCGTCGATGTCGGCCTGTTCGCTACCTGCCGTGACCTTTGTAACGCGGTGAGTGCGGGCTTGGGCGCCTGCGCGGACGGCGGCATCGTGCAGCCGGGCGTCGAACACCTCGCGCGGGATGACCCAGGTGGAGCGTGCCATCGTGCGTTCGACGACCTTGTCTCCGCGGCGCATCGACAACCGGTCGATCGGGGTCCAGCCGTCGCCCACGCCGGGCACGCCTGCGCCGTCGAGCAGGTCCATCACCTCGGGCGCGATGCCATCTCCGCAGGTCTTGTCGCGCGGAAACTCGGCGCGGTCCAACAGCGCCACCGACATGCCGGGTCGGGCCTGCAGAGCTCCGAGAGCTGCAGCTGCGCCAGCGGGTCCACCGCCGACGATGATCAGGTCGTAAGTGCTCATCTGGTGCCCTCCACAAGAAGACCGGCATCGATCAGGGCAATGACAATGGCGGCCCGGAAGGGGTTTCGGCCGGTGCCGCGAAGCGCCACGCCACCGAGTGCGCCGTTCACCGCCAACGCCGTCCAGCCGATCTTCGATGGGGCCCTCCCTGGGCCGAGCACGACGACCACCGAGGCGAGACCGAGCAGCGCAGTGGCGAGCTGCTGGCCACGGCGGGCACCGAGACGATGCGGTAGCCCGTGTACCCCCGTCTGCTGGTCATGCGCGAGATCCGGCAGGGCGTTGAGCACGTGAGCGCACACTCCGATCGCGGCAGCAGGGACGGTGATCCAGACGGGTGACCATCGGGGATCGGGGTCGACCTGGCTCACCACGGATGGAAGGGCACCGAACGCCACGGCATAGGGGACCCACGACCAGACAGTGCCCTTGAGGCCCAGGTTGTATGCGTGCGCGGGTGCCACCCCGAGCGCCAGGTGAGCGAAAGCGGGTCGCGGGCCTAGCCGCCATGACGTCCATACGGTGCCGGCGAGCGCCGCCGCGAGGGCGCCCACCACGGTGGGAACCCCGACCTCACCGGCTGCGATGGGCTTGTCGGAACGAGCCACCTGACGGTCTCGGGAGGCGTCGACGAGATCGTTTCCCCAGCCGATAGACAGCTGGCCGAGGAAGACCGCCGTTGCGCTCGCCGCGATCTGGTCTCGGCGCAGGCCCGAGGCGGTCGCGAGCAGTGCGGTCAACCCCGTGACGGCGAGGGTCGGCCCGGGATGGGCCGACCTGATAAGGGGTAGGACAGCGTCCCGGGGGGTGACCCGAGATCTGACCGACATGCGCACACCCTTCGTCCTCGTACTCCGCAGTACACCTTAAGTAGATGTGCGTTCTGTTGGCATCGTGGGGTGCTCGGCATTTCGGTCGACCGCGTCGAGCCCGGCCAGGCGGACTCAGCCGTAGGTGCCGATCAGGTCAGATGATGTTCCCTGATCCGCAACGTGCACCAGTTCCGCGTAACGGCCGCCCTCGGCAAGTAGTTCCGCATGACGGCCCTGCTGCACGATCCGGCCGTGATCGAGCACCACGATCTGGTCCGCGTGCTCGACGGTGGAGAGCCGGTGGGCGATGGTCAGCGTCGTGCGCCCGACACTGAGCTCGTCCAAGGCGTCCTGCACGGCTCGTTCGGTCGTGTTGTCCAGCGCGCTCGTCGCTTCGTCGAGCACCAAGATCGGCGGGTCACGCAAGATGGTGCGCGCTAGTGCGATGCGCTGCTTCTCACCACCGGAGAAGCGATAGCCGCGAGCGCCGACGATGGTGTCGTACCCGTCCGGAAGCTCTTCGATCAGCCGATGTACTTGAGCTGCCTGGGCTGCAGCGACCAGTTCGTCGTCGGTCGCTTCAGGTTTGGCGTAGCGGAGGTTCTCGGCGATAGAAGCGTGCAGCAGGTAGGTGTCCTGCGAGACGACGCCCACCGCTTCAGCGACGTCGGAGAGCCGCAGATCGCGCAGGTCGACACCATCGATGAGCACGCGGCCGCTCGTCGGGTCGTAGAGCCGGGACACCAACGAGGCAAGTGTCGATTTGCCGGAGCCGGTACTACCCACGATCGCGACGCGGCCACCGGCCGGGATGGTGAGGTCGATGTCAGCGAGAGCATCGGCGTGCGAGTCCAGGTAACGGAATCCGACATGATCGAAGCGGACCTCACCCGTCGTAGCCGTGGTGTTCCGGTGGACAGGGGCAGCCGGGTCGTCTATCTCCACAGGCGCGTCGAGGAACTCGAAGACCCGGCTGAACAGCGCCATCGAGGTGGTGACCTGGATCTGGACGTTCAGCACACCCATCACCGGGCGGAACAGTGACGTCTGCAGGGCGGTGAACGCGACCAGGGTGCCGATCGTCATACCCCTTCCGGTGGCCGGCAGGCCCGCCGCCAGGTAGATGAACGCAGGGATCGCGGAGAAGATGATGGCCATCGTGCCGATCCGCCACCGGCCCGACATCTGTGACTGCAGTTCCTGCTCGGTCAATTCCAGTGATGTCTGTTCGAAGCGCCGCGACAAGGCCGGGCCAGAACCGAGCGTCTTGGACAGTTGAACACCAGAGACCGACAGCGACTCCTCGATCTGGGTCTGCATGTCGGCGAGCGAACGCTGAGCGCGCGACTGAATCGCCTTACGCAGGCGAGCAACTCGTCGGGTGAGATAGATCGCTGGAGGCAGGATCGCCAGGCTGATCAACGAGAGCCGCCACGACAGGGCAGCCATCGCGCCCGCGACACCGATAGTGGTGGTGACGTTGCTCGCGATGGACGTGACCGTATCGGTGACGACCGACTGCATGGCGTTGATGTCGTTGGTAATCCTTGACTGCATCTCACCACCGCGGGTGCGGGTGAAGAAGCCGAGCGGCAGTCGCTGCAAGTGGCTGAAGAGACGGGTGCGCAAGGTGTGCATGACCCGTTGGCCGATCCGGGTCGAGGCGTAGGTCTGCACCACGCCGAGCGCCTGGGTGATCACAGTGATGGTGAGCATTGCGCCGACCAGCAGGACGAGCAGTCGCACGTTCTGGTCGGGAATCGCGGTGTCGATCAGAGCTCGCAGGATGAACGGGCTGGCGAGACCGAGCATCGCGCTGACTGTGATGATCGCGAGAACGCCCAGCATGGCGGCGCGGTAGGCGCCGAAGAGGGCCAGCACGCGGCGAGTCCCGACGGGGTATTCCTGCAGTTGTTTCGCGTCGGCGGCGCTGACCTTCAGGGAAGAGCGCTGGCCGGGGCTGAGCGGCCGGCCTGAGCCCGTTCGGGGGGTGGGCGTCGTCATCCGAGCCCCTTTCAGTAGATGTGGTGAGGTTACCTCACAATGATGGAACCTCTACCTTGGCGCTAGCATTCCCGGATGGCTACGGACGAAGCGGCGCTCGGCGACCTGGTGGTGCGAACCGCCCGGGTGCTGCGCCGCGCGCACCGTGAGGCGCTGGAGCCCTACGGCCTGTCGCCGCACCAAGCACGCGCGATGGGGGTCATCGCGCGTGCTTGGTGCGGCGGGTTACGCCTATCGACTCTCGCCGCCGAACTGGGCATCGCGCCCAGATCTGCGACAGACGTCGTCGACGCGCTCGAGGCGCAGGGCCTGGTGCACCGCTCCCCCAGCGACAGCGACCGCCGGGCGATCGACCTACAGCTGACGAATGAGGGGCTGGCAATGCGTCGAGCACTCGACCGAGCGCGCACTGCGGTGAACAGAGAGCATTTCGGGGTGCTGAGTAAGCAGCAGCGCGACGATCTGGCATCGTCGTTGCAAACGGCACTGGAATCTAGTGCGTGCCAGTAGCAATCCATGCGCGGGCAGGTTCCGAACTCCAGTGCAACGCAGTACCTGCCGTCCCACGTCAGACAGCGTCAGCCACGAGCCGGAGGGGTGAACGCCCAATCTCATGGACCATCAGCCCGTCGATCGCGAAACCGATCCTGCCCCAGTTCCTCAGGGGACCGCCACCAACCACTCCGCTGAGAGTCCTGGGCACACCAAAACTGACCGAGGGGTCGGGGGCTCGTCGCTGTCGCGGCGCACCCTGATCGCTGGCGCTGGAGCGGGCGCAACCGTCGCTGCCATTGCCGGGATCGAGATCTTCCAGAGGTTCACGGCGTCGCCGGTGGAGGGCTCGAGCATGCCGAGGTCTGTGATTCGCTCCTACGACTGGACGGTCGGACTCGATTCCGACTTCACAACAGCCACACAACTGGACCCAAAAGTCTGGAAGCAGGGTTGGTTCGCCGCATCCGATTTTGCAATCTCTGGCCCGGTCAACGAGAACGAGACTGCCGCATACGACCCCAAGAACCTCCAGTTCACACCGGACGGGCTCCGATTCGCCGTCACCAACGTCCCCGTCGGCGGTAAACTTCATTCTGGCGCTGGCATCAACACTCGCAACCTGCTGTCACTCACTCCTGGGTGCTGGGTCGAAGCGCGGTTGAACCTCCCCGGCAGAGGCGGGGTTGTCTATGACTGGCCCGGGTTCTGGCTCAACGGTTACGACACAGCGAAAAAGGAATGGCCCCAGTACGGGGAAGTGGACATCGTAGAGGGACTCGACGGTGCAGCCGCTTGGCACTATCACTGGGGAGAACGCGCCGGACTAGACCAAGCCAACCTGGGGGGTGTCGTTGCTGGCGACTACACCGGTTGGCACGTGTTTGCCGCGCACTGGGAGTCGGACCGCATCGACATCTACTTCGATGGCAGGCGCGTCGGGTCAGTGAAGGAGAACGTGCAGAGCGACCCGCACTACATGATCCTCGGACATTCCACGAGCTCCCGCGGACAGGCCCGGTCTGAGCTGGTGTGTTCTTCGGTGCGCACATGGACTCACACCTGATGGATCCGCAGCCGGTCTGAGAGAGGCACCAGCCTTCAGATACGAGAAATCCAGCCTCTTCGCCACCTCCAGCCACGACGGAACGCCCGTCGTTGCCAGTTCTTCAACAGCCCCGGCACACCAGTTGACCTACTCACGGCGTACGCCGACCGCAACGCAGGTCGCATCGATGACGCAGAGCTTCCAGCCCGAACGCTCACAGATCGAGGGCGACAACCAGATGCTCAAGGACGTGAACATTTCGCCTGGTCCGCACCTGGAACTTGAAGATGTTCACGCTCATCGCGATAGGCGCGGGCGTCGCCTGATTGCTCAGCGTGGTCGCCCCCGTCGCGCCGGGACTCTTCCCGGTCGCCTTCCGAGTGAACGGTGCGGTCGATGTCTACTTCGAAACCGCTGAGTCATCACCACGCTGGTCCTGCTCGGGCAGGTGCTGGACCTGCGAGCTCACGAATGAATCTCCGGTGCGCTCAATGCCAGAACATGGACCCTGGGCTCTGTTCACGCAGGCAGACCAGTTGCGCGGTGATGAAGCGACCGTCGTCTTCACCACCCTCGACGGTTTCGTGGCGGGCATCACGCTGCTGAACGGTGACCTGACCGGCATCGTGCACGCCCGGCAACTCTCCACCATGACGATGTCGAACATCCTCCAGCGCACCGGGGTGACCTTTGGCCCTACGCAGCTATTCAGGTGGCGGCTAGCGTGCTTTGTAGCCGCGTGCTGCGGATCGCAACTTAATCTTGATCGTGGGCGTCGTTGTGACCGTTTTCTGGATCATCCTCGTGATCGTTGCCGTGCTGGTGTTGATGGCCGGGTGGATGTTCAACGGCCTCGTGCGCCGCAAGAACAGGACCGCCGAGGCCTGGTCGCAGATCGATGTCGAACTCAAACGACGTCATGACCTCATCCCGAATTTGATCGCCACCGTCAAGGGCTACGCCGCACACGAAAGCGGCACCTTTGAGGCGGTCACCAAGGCTCGCGCGTCGGCGGTCAGTGCAGGTGCCAGCGGCGACCCGGCGAAGGTCGCGGGCGCTGAGAATGCGCTCAGTTCGACGCTGCGTTCGTTGTTCGCAGTCGCGGAGAATTACCCGACGCTGCGCGCGGTGGAGAGTTTCGTGGCACTGCAGGAGCAGCTGACGGCGACCGAGGACAAACTGGAGTACTCGCGCCGCTACTACAACACCAGCGCCCGTGACTACAACACCGCGATCCAAACTTTCCCGAGAACAATGATTGCCGGGCCGTTCCACTTCACGTCGGTGACCTACTTCGAGGCCGAGACCGGTGACCGTGACGCGCCCGTCGTCGATTTCACCTCGCCGACGTCACGCCACGGCCGCTAGGCCCCACCGTGTATGAGGAAATCGCGCGCAACAAACGGCGAACGGTCGGTTACATCGCGGTGTTTGTCCTCCTCTGGCTTGGCGTTGGCGCGCTGATCGGCTGGCTCGCCGCCATCACCCTCGACCGCCGTCCGGGTGCAGCCGCGCCCATATTGTCCGATGCGTTGGTTGGTGTCGCGATAGCCACCGTGCTCGTCGTGGCTGCTATCGTCTTCACGTTCCGCTCTGGGACACGACTGGTGCTCTCAATTGCCGGCGCGCACGTCGCAGACCCGAAAAAATATCCGCAGCTGTGTGACCTCGTCCAGGCGTTGGCGTTAGGCACCGGCCAGCCTGCGCCGACCGTGTACGTCATCGAAGACAACTCCCCCAACGCGTTCGCTACCGGCATCAGCCCGGCTCACGCAGCGGTCACCGTGACCACCGGCCTGCTCGCCGTGATGGACCGCGAACAACTTGAAGGGGTCCTCGGGCATGAACTGAGCCACATCAAAAACTACGACACCCGGCTGCTGTTGATCGTCACCACATTGCTCGGAATGGCAGGACTTGCAGCGAGCCTGATCTGGCGCAGCGCATTCTTCATGCGCGGTCGAGGACGAGATGGCCAACAGCTGCTCCTGCTGGTGCTCGCCGCCGGGGCGCTGCTGGCGGTCATCGGGTTTGTCGTAGGCCCCATCATCCGCCTCGCGCTGTCCCGCCGAAGAGAGTCGCTCGCCGATGCCAGCAGCGTCGAGCTCACCCGCAACCCAGCCGGCCTCATCCGCGCCCTGAAAACTTTGCAGACCAACGACGTGCCCCTGAAAAAGCTCAACCACGCGACGGCGGCCATGTGTATCGATGACCCGCTGCAACATCACGAGGGCCGTATCCACCGCCTCTTCGACACCCACCCCCCGATCGAGGACCGCATCGCCACCCTTGAACGCACCGCCCAAGGCCTATCCGTCTAACGGCCAGGATTGGAGTGATAGCCCCAACGTCCTACCCGATCAATGCATGCGCACTGGTCCACTCTGGTCCACAACGAGGAGCCCAAACCTGATGACAGACAACGACATCCCCACCCTCTACGCGCTGGGCGACCGCGGCCAAGTGGTCGACGGATCAGCCAACGACGTCCGCGGCCGAGAGGTGAAAGACAAAGACGGCGAGGGCGTCGGTAAGGTCGCTGATCTCCTCGTCGACGACCAACAGACAAAGGTCCGTTTCCTACTGGTTGAACATGGTGGGTTCCTCGGCTTCGGCGATACCAAGACCCTGATACCTGTCGACGCCATCACCAAGATCACCGAGCACGAGGTCTTCATCGATCAATCCCACGAGCACATCGCGTCGGCGCCTGGCTACGCCCCCGACCTCGTCGATGACCGTGCACATCACGCCAGCGTCTACAGCCATTACGGGAACACGCCGCACTGGAGCGATGACTACGTATCTCCCGAGCGTCTGAAATTCATGAATCCTCCCCCCGCGTAGGGCAACCCACCCACCGTCTCACCGGTTGCGATCAATCCGACTGACCCGCATTCTGGCGTCCTTGATCGCGTGCCGCAGAAAGGCATCAGAGAGACGTAGTCGCCATGGAAGCAACTCCCCCCGCACCCGAGCATCACGCGTCAGAGGACGTACCTGGCAGTCTGAGTTTGTCCGGAGCTGTTGCGCTCGGTACTGGTGTCATGATCGGCGCCGGAATCTTCGCCCTGACCGGCCAGACCGCCCGTCTCGCAGGGGACCTGTTCCCGTTCGCGTTCATCGTCGCCGGCATCGTTGTCGGCTTCAGTGCGTATTCGTATGTAAAACTTTCCGACGTCTACCCCTCGTCGGGAGGCATCGCGGTGTTCCTACGCGAAGAATACGGACCCGGCACGACAACCGGTGTGTTCGCGATCCTCATGTACGTCTCCATGGTCATCAGTGAAAGCCTGGTTGCCCGCACCTTCGGCTCCTACGTTCTCCAGATCATCGGTCTACAACCCGTTACCTTCTGGGTTCCCGCGCTAGGGGTCGCACTTCTCGCGGTGGCCTTCCTCGTGATCATTGCCGGGAACAAGGCCGTGCAGGCGAGCCAACGCGCTATGGCAGCGGTCAAAATCCTTGGCCTAGGGCTGTTCGCGATCGCCGGACTGTGGCTCGCGCAAGCCACCAACTTCACCAACGGGCAGGTCGCTGCGCGGATCGATGTCTCTCCCGAGACTTTCTTGGCCGCGGTAGCTTTGGCCATCCTGGCCTACAAGGGATTTACCACCGTCGCCAACAGCGGCGGTGAGCTCGTCAATCCGCATCGCAACACCGGCCGGGCCATCGTGATCTCGCTGGGCATCTGCGGCGTCGTCTACCTCGCCATCGCGGCTGCCGTGGCCGGCAACCTCACCCTCCCCGAGATCATCGCTGCCGAGGACTTCTCCCTCGCCGAGGCGGCCCGACCTACCTTTGGCGACAGCGGCGTGTGGTTCACCGTGCTGCTCGCCGTGGTGGCGACCGCGTCGGGGGTGATGGCCAGTGTGTTCGCAGCCTCCCGCATGCTGGGAATGCTCATTCAGATGAAACAGGTGCCTCACCGCCATTTCGCGATTCCCGGTCCTATTCGCATCCACGCCACCGTCTATACCGTCGTGTTGGCGATGGCCCTCACGGCGACACTCGATCTGCGTCGGATCGCCGCCCTCGGCGCGATCTACTACCTGCTGATGGACATCGCCATCCACTGGGGCCTTCTTCGCCACCTGCGGGCACGCGTCGAATTCAAGCCGGCCATCGTCGTGACCGCCATTGTCCTGGACCTCCTGGTCCTCAGCGCCTTCGTGTGGGTCAAAGCATCGGCCGACCCCCTCAGCCTCTACGCCGCTGGCGCCGGCATCATCCTCATCGTCCTGGGTGAACGGCTCTTCATGCGCTCACACACCCGCCCCGACGGCTCTATGAACATGTAAAACAGCACCACCCACCCAGGACGGGGTCGCTCTCGGATCCTCAGGCGCCACCGAAATCTCTTACCGCCTCGCCTGCGGTTTCGCGCAGCGCCTCTGAGGTCCCTTCGGGCCAGTCGCTGGGTCCGCAACGCGAAGTGTGACCCGGTGTTGGGCCTCGATGTCCCACCCTGAATCCGGGTTGAAGGGTTGTTCCGACCTACCTTCAGCTCCGTCAGGGGCCGGCGATAGCAGCGAAACATTCTGCAGAAGGCAATGCACCTATTCCACGCAGCCTTGACGTTCAAACAGGAGACATTGACACAAATGTCTATGGACGCCTATTTTTATGGTGCTGCATATTCAGCCAGTTCGGAGCGAAAAGGCCGCTATTTTGCCGCCTCTTGAGAGCCATTGCACTGGATGCGCCTGCAAAGCGTGACGACAACCCCTACTGGCCCGCAGGCGCGAACATGGGCGCGCCAGGCCCAG
>JBBPZD010000049.1:0-26642 GCA_038199265.1 Actinomycetales bacterium
ATGGTCATCACCTTCATGCGGTGATCTCCGCCGGGATGACCGGTTCCCAGAACGTGTCCGGTGCCTGCGGGTCGAAAAGCTCGTGTGCCCAGAAGAGCGTGACCAGTTCCTCGTCGCCCGTATTGGTGATGTTGTGCACCCACATGGTCGGCATGTCAATGATGCTCGGTTCGTCGCCGCTTACGTCGAAGCTGATGATCTCGTCGGTGAAGACCTTGCGCAGGGAGATGCGTGCCTTGCCGCGAATGACGACGAATCGTTCCACCTTTTCGAGGTGGAAGTGCTCGCCACGGGTGATCCCGGGATGCGTGGTCGAAACAAATGTCTGACCCTGACCACCGTGAGCGCGCACCGTCTCGACCAGGTCGCCACGGTTGTCCGCGTGCTGGGTCAGACCGATCGGGTAGCGATCGGGGAACATAGCAGCGCGGAGCGTGTTGAAAAGCTCGATGTCCAGCTCGTTGAGCAGCGGCGGAACGTCTCCGGTGTCGTACAACGACTTCATGGACACTAGGGTGTCCCACACCTTCTGCACTCCCGTTTCCGCACCCAGTGGCTCCAGATTCGGCAGCGTGGTGGTGAGGCCGTCGATCAGGGTTTGCGCTGCGGCCTGTACGTGCAACAACCTGATGGGCCGGTCGAGCAACTCAGGGCTCTCGCCGGCGATGACCTTCTGAACGAAGGTAGCGACGAATGAGTTGTAGTTGGGTCGTCCGCCTTCGCCGAAGATGTTAGGCAGTCTGACATCGGTGTAGGTCGCTCCAGCGTCTGCTGCGGCCTCGGCAAGCACTGCGTTGGCCTTCGCTTTTCCCTCGCCGTAAGGACTGCCTGTGCCGGCCCAGATCGAGTTCGCGTAGATGACGCGGGTGACGGTGTCGTTGGCCTTGAGTGAGGTTGCGATGTCCTCGGCGAGTTGCACATTGCCGTCGTTGACCTCGTGCGGGGCCCCGCGGTTGATACCCGCCACATGGATGATCGCGTCAGCGCCATCAACAAGGTCATTCAGTTCCGACCAGTTGTCGCGCGTCACACAGACAACCTCGTGATCAGTCAGAGAGCGCAGCCGAACCCGCGTATGCCAACCCAGGAATCCGTTAGTTCCAGTGAGAACGATCCTCATCGTGCACTCCTCATTTCTTGGCCCAGGCGTCGCCAGGCGTCATGACCGTGGACCGGGGTCCATCCGATCTCTGTCAACCAGCTGGCTGCTTGGTTTTGTCCGAACAGAATCATTTCCAGGCGTCTGGCATTTGCCGCAATGGGTGCAATGCCGCGTCCTGTTGTTGCGGCGATCTTCGTTACCGACCGAGAGAGGTGCGCAGGCACCCTGCGTGGCTCGGCTCCGCCGAGGAACTGCAGTAGTGAAGCTGTGGTAATCCCCTCGGATGGCTGGATGACGACGGCAGGGGGCGACTGGTTCGTCATCGCGATCTGTGCGAGTGCATCAGCGACGTTCCCGATGAGCGCCTGCGGAGAATTGGCATTGCCCGGAGCCGCCACAATCGAGACCGGAGATGTCGCAATGCGCGCAATCATGCGGGTCACCCGTCGGCTGGCATCGTGCACGCTGGGGGGCCGGTAGATCACGGTTGAGCTAGGCCCGTATTGGCGGACGGCCTTCTCGCCGGCGATCTTCGAGCGGGCGTAGGCCGAAAACCCCTCCGTGTCGAAGGTTTGATCTAACTGCTCTCGTCGGCCTTGGACCACGGCGCTGCTGACGTACACGAATCGAGGGCAGCCGACCTGCTTTGAGGCAGCGGCGATCATGGCTGGGGCGGTTGCGTTCGCCGCGATCAATGCCGGTTCGTCGTTGGAGGAAGCGTCCGGGTTGCCCCCAGCACAGATCACCGCATCGGCACCTCGCAGACTCGCCGCCAGAGCGGCCACCTGCTCAGCCGAGAAGTCTTCGTCGGCCGCGAGCCGGGGTGTGGCCATCCGCTGCACCGAGCATCCTCGGCGCTCGAGCGCTGCACTCACGTGGCCGCCGACAAAGCCAGTCGAGCCGAAGACGGCGACCTTGATCGAACTGGCCGTCATAGCGCGGCCTCCAGGGTCTCGGTCATCTTTGCCACACCACGCAACTGGCTGTACTCGCGCAGATACTGCTCGCGCCCGGCAGTACCCCAGGATTTTCGGGACTGTTCGCCTGCGTCATAGGCGGTGAGGACAG
This sequence comes from Actinomycetales bacterium, assembly GCA_038199265.1. Classification (GTDB taxonomy): domain Bacteria; phylum Actinomycetota; class Actinomycetes; order Actinomycetales; family Dermatophilaceae; genus Allobranchiibius. The sequence continues at coordinate 2,171 of JBBPZD010000049.1, forward strand.
CCGCCGCGAGTTCGGCAGCCGAACCGGGCGAGCACGCCAAACCCGCGCCTGACTCTGTGACCACCCGAGCCGCGTCACCCGCGGCCGAGGCGATCATCGGGCGTCCGGCTGCCATCGTTGCCTGCACCTTGCTCGGCAAGGTGATCCGATAAAGAGGTAGGTCCCGCAAACAAATCAGCTGGATGTCGCCCAAATCCATCACTTCAGCCATATTTTCGATCGGTTGCGGTGGGCGAAAGACAACATTGGTTAGGCCTTCGCGCTCGGCCCGATGCTCCAGATGGCGGCGCGCAACCCCATCACCAACGAGGACGAACCCGATATCGGAACGGTTCTTCAGGAGCGCCGCCGCATCAAGAACCACATCCAGCCCCTGGACTTCTCCCATGGCGCCGGCGTACATCACGCTGAACGCTGGCAGTTCGCCAAAGGACCTTCTAAGAACCGGGCCTGCTGTGGCTGGTCGGAATGCGGTCTCGTCGCACCAGTTGGGTAGGAAATCGATCTTCGACGGGGCGACTCCTCGACGCTCCAGCAGGTCTGCCATTCCGGGCGCGGTGACCCGCACGGCGGACGCGTGACGGTAGGTCGCGTTGCAAAAAGAATGCAGGGGTCGCTCGATCTGTGCGCTGCGTCGTTCACTCATAAAACCACTCGCAGTGACGGTGTCCGGCCACACGTCCTGGATGTGCAGGACGTACGGGATCCCGCGAAGCGCGCGCAGCAGCATCGCCGGAGCAGCCACGGTTGCGGGGGTTGAGTGCACCCACACCGCGTCGACCGATTTGAGGGCACCCAGCGCAACCGCTGACGCTGACGCCGCAAAGGAGCTGTAGTTGGCAACTCTCTTGATGGCGTTGGCGTCGTGGTTGATGAAAAGAGGCGCACGGTGTACCTCGATGCCGGCGATAGTCTCCCGCTGATAGGGCCGCAATTTGTAACCGGGATAGAGCTGCCCGTCCGGGTAGTTCGGCAAGCCGGTTAAGACCGTGACTTCGTGACCCGCTTCGGCGAGTGCAGCCGTAATGACGCCCGGCAGGGTGGCCGACGCCCGTTCAGGGGTGTACCACTGTGATACGAAACCGACCTTCATGCTGAACCACCGTCGACCAGCTTTGGCGATAGAACGTAGATCACGGCCGGTACAAGGCTTGCGAGTACTGCAACCCACGGGCGTCTTGCGCGTGCGCCCAGAGCGCAGAGGGTGGCAGCAGCGGCGTGAAAGGCGGCGACTTGAACGTGGGTCACACCGCAGTGGTCGACCAGTCGCTGATAGACGTGGTCGCGATGTGCCTCAGTCAGTGACTCGCCCCGGGCGCAGCGGCTCACGATTGCCTGCGCGCCATCGGCCAGATAGGGCAAGAGAGGGGCTGTGGTAACCAGGACGGCACGGAGCTCCAGGCTGCGCGCGGCATGGATGACGCCGCAGGCCATCAGCGCACCGAGAAAGTAGCTGCCCGCATCGCCCAGGAACATCAGCGGTACGGGTGCGTTCCAGGGCAGGAATCCTGCTCCCAGACCGGCCGTCAGCGCGCCGAGTTGCGAGACATCAGCTCCTGCAGAGCTATTTGCTGCAGAGATGCCCCACACGACACAACTGAGACCGGTAATTCCGTTGACGCCGTCCATGAAGTTGACGATGTTGACCACGACGGGCATCACGACCGCACCGATCCCGGCGATGCGCAGACCGTAGGTAGACCCGGCGAGCGCGCCCAGCGCACACTGCCCGACGAGGCGGGGGATGGCTGGTATGCCGCCCGTAGTGTCGTCGATGAGCCCCACGAGGGCGAGTCCGGCAACCGCAGTCACGGCTCTCCCAGGCATCCGGGAATCGAGTGCGAAAGCGGTGAGTGCCGCACCTGAGATGCACGCCAGACCTCCGCCGCGCACTACTGCAACGGTGTGCGATGAGCGGTGGTTCGGAACGTCCATCACCTGGCCGCGAAGAAGTAGAGCCCTGATTACCGGTGCACTGGCGCTGGTGGCAGCAGCGCCCATCACCCCGAATGGAAGACCTGATCTCATGTCTGCTCCTGCACGTGATGCTCTTGCCGGGCTTCGGAGAGCATCCAATGTCGTGCCGATGCGCCGTCGATGGGATCCGCCGTCAGAACTGCACTCGTCGCGAGGGCGGGAACACTCACGTAGTCCACGAGTGGGTGGGAGGAATTGCGTATTTCCTCACCGGGGGTGAAGAGCTGTTCTGACAACTTCTCACCCGGTCGCAGGCCGGTGTAAACGATGTCGATGTCATCCCGACCTGAGAGGTCGATCAGTGTCTTCGCGACGTCAACGATCTTCACCGGGGTGCCCATCTCGAGCACCATCACCTCACCGTCGCGGCCGATGGCCGAGGCCTGCAGCACGAGCTGGCTCGCCTCCGGGATCAGCATGAAATAGCGCTCGACGTCAGGGTGGGTCACGGTGATCGGTCCACCGCGTTCGATCTGAGCCGTGAACGCGGTGATCACCGAGCCGCGGGACCCCAGCACGTTGCCGAATCGCACGCTGACGAAACGTCCTCTGCCGAGTCCGGCGAAGTCGGCGGTCAGTCGTTCTGCGAGTCGCTTGCTGAACCCGAGAACACAGCTGGGATCGGCGGCCTTGTCGGTGGAGATGTTGACGAACGTCTCCACCCCGGTCTCATAGGCGGCCGTCAACACGTTGAGGGTGCCGAGGACGTTGGTCTTCCAGCCCTCCAGCGGAAACTGTTCGAGCAGGGTGAGGTGTTTCAGCGCGGCGGCGTGAAAGACGAGCTGGGGGCGCTCGAGTGCGAAAACGGTGCGTAGCGCGTCGAGGTCGCGGATATCGACGAGTTTCAAAGTGCCGTCGTCCAGCAGGGCCCGCCCGGTGATGCTCATCTGAACGGCGTGCAGCGCGGACTCGTCGCGGTCCAGTAGAAGTAGCCGCTCGGGCCCGAACCGGGCGATCTGCCGAGCGAGCTCGGATCCGATCGATCCACCGGCGCCGGTGACCAGCACCGTCTTACCCGTGATCGATGCGGCAATCGCGGCGTCGTCCATCGCTACCTGGCGCCGACCCAGCAGGTCCTCCAAGTTGAGCCGACGCAGGTCCTTCTCTTCGGGCCGGTGACCGAACGACTCACTGATCGTCGGAAGGATCAGCACGTCGAGACCGGCCTCTGCCGCTGATTCGCGAAGATCGCGGACCAGATCGGCGTCCGCAGACGGGATCGCGATGACCAGAGCTTTGGCGCCGCTGCTCTCCGCGATCTGCTGGATCCGGTCGCGCCCACCTCGGACCCGCACGCCGTCGATCTTCAACCGGCGCTTGTGGGGGTCGTCATCCAGGAGACAAACGGGGGCGTAGGCCGCGTGCTCGTCGTGGTGCAGACCGCGGAGCAGCCGGCGCCCGGAGTCACCCGCTCCGAAGACGATGACCTTCTGGCTCTGATCTCCGAAAGCTGTACGGCCCCACCGGTAGGAGCGGATGACGAATCGCAGGGTGAACATGCCGACCAGACCGAGAGCCGGCACGAGCAGCGGCATGCTGCGGGGCACCTGATCGAACCAGGGGGTGGCCATCAGCAGGATGATCAGCGCTGCGGAGTCCAGGATCACCGTGCGGCCGAGGTCCGAGGTCTCCTCGAAAGAGCCGCGCTGGTGTCCGATCCGGTAAGGCCCGGCCAGCACCCCGCAGATCACGTGCACTATCGCCGCCGTGATGGCGAACCGCGTGGTTGATTCAGCAAAGAACTTGTTGAAATCAAGGTCGAAGCGCAACCAGGTCGCCGCGTACGCCGCGATGGCGATAACGAGCGCGTCGGTCGTTGCCCAGCCGAGCTGGACCAGCCATTCACGTCGGCTGCCGACCATAGAAGATGACTGCATTGACCTACCTCCCCCTGCGTTGACCGGCCGGTTCACACCGTTGGCTTCAATGCGCTGATCCATCAACGCGCCTACTTATTCGAGGAGAACCGGTTCGACTTGGACTCGACCGCGCGGCTCTGTGCGCGGCTGTCACTGGCGTCGTTCGAGCGCTGGTCATAGCGGTAGTCGTAGTAACCGGAGACGCGATTGCCTCGGGGGACCCGGTTCAAGGTGACCCCGAGCAACTGACCGTTGACGGCCTCGAGCGTCTCCACAGCCGTGAGTACCTGATCGCGAGTAACCAGGCCGCTTCCCACGACGAGGACGGCACCGCTGGCCAGAGAGCTGAGGACGGCAGCGTCGGTGACCGGCAGCAGCGGTGGGGCGTCGATGAGCACGTAGTCGAACTGTTCCTCGAGCCGCGCCAGGGTTTCCCGCATGGCGGGGGAGCCGAGTAGTTCACTCGGGTTCGGGGGGAGCTGACCGGCGCCGAGCACCGACAGGCGATGCTTGCCGAAAGGTTGCAGCACGTCAGCCAGCGCGGCCTGCTCGATGAGCACATCGGTGAGACCGACGGCGCCCTCCATGCCCAGGTACTCCAGCAACCGCGGTCGCCGCAGGTCGCCCTCGACCAGGCAGACACTCGCGCCCATCTCGGCGAGCACCAACGCGAGGTTGGCGGTTGTCGTCGTCTTGCCCTCGCCGGCGAGGGACGACGTCATCACAATGACCCGGGGGTGGTTGGCCACGTCGACGAAACGCAGGTTGGTGCGTAGCGAACGGAACGACTCGGCTCGACTGGAGTGCGGGTCGGTCTGCACCAGCAGCGGATGCTTCGGGGCGTCGCTGTCGAACGGGATGCTGCCGATGACGGTCAGAGCGTCGGATAGTTCCTCGACATCCTGTTTGGTGCGGATGCGGGTGTCCAGGATGTGCCGGACAACGGCCAGACCGATACCCAGCAGCAACCCCAGCACGACACCGAGCAGCAGGTTCCGTAGCGGCTTGGGGCTGACCGGCCCGCTGTCGATGACAGCCGACTTGGTCAGGGTGACTTTGACGGGGCTGGCGGCGTTGGCCTTGACGCGCTCGATGTCCTGCACCGTCTGGGGGAACTGCTGACCGATGGCTGCAGCGATCTTCTGGGCCTGTTCAGGGCTGGTCTCGGTTACCGACACGTTGATCAGCACCGTGTTCGGGGGCACCGTCGCCGTGACGTGCTTCTGCAGGTCCCGTGCCTTGTCCGGCAGCTGCAGCTTGTCGATGACCGGCTGCAGGACGACCGGTGCGGTCACCAACTGGGTGTAGGACGTCACGCGAGCCTGGCTGAAGGTGCTGCCCTGCGCCAGCTGAGCTGCGTTACTGGAATCCGAGGTGGAGACAAAGAACTGCAGGCTAGATGCGTAGGTCTTGGTACTGAGTGCTGTGTAGGCCGAGGCCAGTGCAACGAGGGCGATGACGGTGACGACGACGACGCGCCACCGTTTGCGCAGCACTTTTAAATATGTCTGGAGATCCACAACAAGCCTTCCAAGAATGAGCAACAAGACAAGCCCGGGACGATGGCAGAAATCGTCGATTCCTGCCCGGTCTCGGACGGCCCGCTGAGCTCGCAGGACGCGTCACCAGATACGTTGCGGTCGTTGGTGGTACAACCTGGCGGGAGAAAGATTAACAGCCTGAGTGGGTATATCGGTTCTCGAAAGGTGGGTCTTTATGTCGAAGGCGATAGTTGAAATATCTTTGAGCCGGACCAACGTATTTTTTGCATCTGATATTTAGCCAACGCAAACGATACTTTTAACAAATCTTTACTCAGATGAACCGGACGTTGACCCAAGCCCAGAGCATTTTGCTGTACATGGAAGTTGCGGCCATACCATCGGCGCATGATTCGAGTGGGAGCGATCCTGGTGGTGTGCACGGGCAACGTGTGCCGGTCTCCGTACATCGAGCGCCTGCTTGCCGCCGAGGTCGCGGAGCTGGGCGTCGAGGTGTCGAGCGCGGGCACCATGGCGCTGGTCGATCAGCCGATGGAGGAGGGCTCGGCCAGGCTGTTGGCGGATGCCGGTGTCGATGCCGGGGACTTCGCGGCTCGCCAACTGATGCCCGCCATGGTGCAGCAGGCGGACCTCGTCCTCACCGCGACGCGGGAGCACCGCAGCCAGGTGGTTCGCACCGCACCCCGCGGGCTGCGATACACCTTCGCGATCGACGATTTCAGCGATCTGGTCGCCGGCGCGGATCTGTCCGAAGCGGCCCCCTCCGAATCACCCGATGACACCGCAGTCACGCGGATGGTCGCGCGTGCGCTGGCTCGCCGCGCCGACGTCGCTCCCCGCGCTTCGCAGGACAGCGGCATCATCGACCCGTTCCGGCAGGGGCCGGCCAGCTTCGACCTGATGGCACGCCAGGTTGCGGCCGCACTCCCGCCGATCGAAGTGGCCCTGCGGCAGGTGTTCCGCGCCGGTTGAGCAGTAAGCCCGGTCAGCTGATGGAGTTGGAAGCGACCGGCGAGGTGCTCATCCGGTCAGTACGCAGGGCGGTGCCCAGTTGCTTCATCTTCTTCGTGTCGACGACGTCCACATCGCCGACGTTCTTCCTCGCGAATCCGGTGTACGGAGCGGAGTAGAACGAGATGTCGTCACGACGGATGTTGCGCAGGCTGACGCCGAGTTTGGCCAGATCGGCGCTCGACATATCCAGCAGGGTGTACGGGCCGATGGCAGCGACCATGCCCAGGATCCGGTTGGGACTCTTCAACGTTCCGCGGCTCAATGCCTTGGTCGCGATGGCGTTGATCCACTGCTGCTGATCGACACCGCGGTCGATATCGCCACGTGGCAGCTGGTGACGTTCTCTGGAGAAGCCGAGGGCCTGAGTGCCGTTCATGTGGTGGTAGCCCTTGGTCCAGGTGCCCAGGGAACCTTCGCTGTAAGGCCATTTGACGTAGACATCGACACCGCCGAGGGCATCGGTGAGCTTGGTGAAGCCCTCGAAACCGATCTGTGCGACGTGGTCGATATGCACATTGAGCAGCTTCTGCATCGTTCGCACCAGCAGTGGCGAACCGCCGAACGCGTACGCAGCGTTGATCTTGTTCATCCCGTGCCCGGGGATGGCGACGTAGAGGTCCCGCGGGAAGTGCACGACCGAGATGCTGCGTCGGTCGGCACTGACGTGCATCAGTTGGATGACGTCAGATCGACCGTTGGCGCGCAGGTTCGTACCGCGGGAGTCAGAGCCCAGCAGCAGGATGTTCTGGGCCTCGCCAGCCGTCGTGTCCCTCGCCGGGTCACCAGCCGCTGCGGGAGGGAGCAGGGCGCTGGACTGCTGAACCTTGCCCAGTTCGTGGTTGACGAAGAGCGCGATCCCTCCGGCCGCGAGCGCCACGATCAGCATCATCGACACCAGGGTGAGACACCCGACTTTGAGGCAGCCCGCCTTCTTCTTCGGTTGCTCGGCCGCATCAGCGGTCTGCGTCGAGTCATCCGGGGGAGCGGTGTCCGGGCTCTCGGCGGATTCGTCTGGCATGTCGAAAAGCGTAAGTCGCTCGATCCGTGCCGAGGCCGTTCAGTGCGAGGTGTTGACCCAGGGCTCAGGAATCGGAGCGAGGGGCCACGATCAGGTTGATGTCGTGGCGCGACAGCTCGCGGCGCGCTTCCTCGTCCAGCTGGGCGTCCGTGACCAGCGTGTGTACCTGGTCCAGCGTCGCGATCGTGGAGAGTCCGATGACGCCCCACTTGCTGTGGTCGGCAACGACGATCATCTTCTTCGCCGATCGGATGAGCGCTCGGTTGGTCTGGGCCTCTTGCAAGGTGGGCGTGGTCAGGCCGGCCTCCAGGTCGATGCCGTGTACCCCGAGGATCAGCGTGTCGACGTGGGTGGTGGCGAGCATCGCGTTGGCCACCGGCCCAGCCAGGGCATCTGAAGGCGTGCGCACTCCGCCGGTCATCACCACGAGTTGATCGTCGCGGGACGGGTCGTACAGCAGCTCTGCCACCCGCGGCGAGTTGGTAACGACAGTGAGCCGCTTGATGGCGCGCAGCTCGACGGCTACGGCGTACGCGGTGGTGCCGGCTGATACGGCAACCGAGGTTCCCGGCGGGATCAGGGAGGCCGCGGTTCGAGCGATCTCAGACTTCTGAACCGGGTTCATCTCCAACTTCACGCTGAAGCCAGGCTCGTCGATGCTGCGGTCCGCGAGGGTCGCTCCGCCGTGCACCTTGTGGACCAGGCCCTTCTCGGCCAGGGTCTCTATGTCGCGTCTGATCGTCATATCGCTGACGCGCAGTTCGTTCACGAGGTCGGAGACCCGGACCCCGCCGTCACGTTCGACGGTGGTGAGGATGACCTCCTGGCGCTGGCGCGCAAGCATCGTGACCTCCTGAGTCGGTCGTGTCCCGGACTGTACCGGGCACGCCGTCGGTTGATCTGGGCCGCGGGCAGAGCGTGGGACCAGCGACGGGAGAGCGGTGGTTTGTTGGCACAATGCCGCCATGTCTGACGCGCCCGCCCCGAGACCTCGCATCTTGTCCGGTATGCAGCCAACCCACGACTCGCTGCACCTGGGCAACTATCTGGGTGCCCTGGTCAACTGGGAGTTGATGCAGTCGGACTTCGAGGCGTTCTTCTGCGTGGTGGACCAACACGCACTGACGGGCACGCCGATGTCGCCGCAGCAGTTGCAGGACCGGACGCGGGTGACAGCCGCCCAGTACATCGCAGGTGGGATCGACCCGAGCGTGTCGACGGTGTTCGTCCAGTCGCACGTACCGGAGCATTCCCAACTGGCGTGGATCCTCAACTGCATCACCGGGTTCGGCGAGGCATCCCGAATGACCCAGTTCAAGGACAAGTCAGCCAAGGGTGGCGCTGAGGCATCCAACGTCGGACTGTTCACCTATCCGATGCTGATGGCGGCCGACGTTCTCCTGTACGACACGACCGCCGTACCCGTCGGTGAGGACCAGCGCCAACACCTGGAGCTCACCCGCAATCTCGCGCAGCGCTTCAATGCTCGCTTCGGTGACACGTTCGTCGTGCCCCGAGCGCACATACCGACGGGGTCGGCCAAGGTCATGAGCCTGACGGAACCGACGTCCAAGATGAGCAAGTCGGCCCAGAACCAGAACGGCAGTCTGTGGATGCTCGACGAGCCGAAGGCGAACGTCAAGAAGGTGAAGTCGGCGGTCACCGACACCGATAACGCCGTGCGGTTCGAGCCGGAGACCAAACCGGGCATCGCCAACCTGCTTCGGATCCACGCGGCGCTGTCGGGTGACGCGATCGACACGCTCGTCGACAGGTACGCCGGCGAGAACAAGTACGGCGCGCTCAAAACGGATGTCGCCGACCTGGTCCAGCAACTACAGGCTCCGTTCAGGTCGCGAGTGAAGGAAATCCTCGATGACCGGTCAGGGCTGGATCGCATCCTCAGCGACGGAGCAGGTCGGGCCCGCGCGGTAGCGGCACCGGTACTCACGCGGGCGTACGACGCCGTCGGCCTGCTGCCTCGGGCCTGACGCGAATGGGAATGATCGGAATCTCGATCGCGGTTCCCGAACCGCTCGCCGAGCACCTCCGCGATGCCCGCCGTCGTGCCGGCGACCTTCGCGCTGATGCAATTCCGCCGCACGTCACGCTGATGCCGCCCACCGACGTGCAGGACGCTGACCGCGACGCACTCACCGCCCATCTGGCGAGTGTCGCCGATCGGCAGCGGCCCTTCACCATGCGGCTGCGAGGTACGGGGACATTCCGGCCGACCTCGGATGTCGTGTTCGTCACGGTCGCTGACGGCGCCGCTGCCTGCGAACGCATCGAGTCCGAGGTTCGCGCGGGACCGGTCACCCGATCACTGCAGTTTCCCTACCACCCACACGTCACCGTCGCTCACGATGTGCCAAGTGAGGGGCTGGACCAGGTTTTTCGCGAACTATCAGGATTCGACGCTAGTTTCGACGTCAGCGGGTTCGACCTCTACGAACAGGGCCTGGACGACGTTTGGCGCCCGGTTCAGTGCTTCACGTTCCGGTGAGGTGCACCTAACCCGTCGTGGTTCTTGACGCCGCAGTAGCGTGGTGGCGTGGCAACTACAACGCTCCCGGCAAAGCGAACGGGGAAAACGGGCAGTAGCGTTTTCCTCAAGATCCTGATGGCCGTTACCGGGACGATCTTCGTGCTCTTCGTGCTCGCGCATATGTACGGCAACCTGAAGCTGTTCGAAGGTCACGACGCGTACAACGAGTACGCCGAAGGGCTACGCACCCTGGGCACGCCGGAGTTGCCCCGTCACGGACTGTTGACCATCGCTGAGGTAGTTCTCGGGGTCAGCGTGCTGGTCCACATCTACTGCGCCATCACCTTGTGGAAGCGTTCCAGCGATGCCCGCCCACAGCGGTACGCAGTGCACAAGAGGGTCCAGCAGTCGTTTTCTTCCAGGTGGATGCGCTGGGGTGGTGTCGCGCTCGTGCTGTTCATCATCTGGCACCTGCTCCAGTTCAGCTTGCTGAAGATCAACGTCGGTGCGGGCGGCCAGGCCGCGAACATCACCGGCGATCCGTTCAACCTCGTCGTGCGCTCCTTCTCGGTGTGGTGGATGACGTTGATCTACCTCGGGGCGATGGGCGCGCTGCTCATGCACCTGCACCACGGCGTCTGGAGTGCATCACAGACACTTGGGTTTGCCAGTTCTCCGGCAGCCCGGCAGCGGTGGAAGCTCGGTGGACTCACGATCAGTTTGATCGTTGCCGTCGGTTTCATCCTGCCCCCCCTGTTCATCCTGTTCGGCGCTATCAAGTAAGGGCTGCAGATGTCTGATCTGATTCAAGACCTGTACCGCGAAGGCGACCCGATCGCCGACACCAAGTGCCCCGACGGGCCGATCGAGAAGCGCTGGACTGAGGCGAAATTCGAGAACAAGCTCGTCAATCCCTCGAACCGCCGCAAGCTTTCGGTCATCATCGTGGGCACTGGTCTGGCCGGCGGCGCCGCTGCGGCAACGTTGGGCGAGGCCGGGTACCACGTGAAGTCGTTCTGCTACCAGGACAGCCCGCGACGCGCGCACTCGATCGCCGCCCAGGGCGGCATCAACGCTGCGAAGAACTACGCGGACGATGGTGACTCGGTCTACCGACTCTTCTACGACACGGTCAAGGGCGGCGACTACCGCTCCCGTGAGACCAACGTCTACCGGCTGGCGGAGGTCAGCACCAACATCATCGACCAGTGCGTTGCGCAAGGGGTGCCGTTCGCACGCGAGTACGGCGGTCTGCTTGACAACCGCTCGTTCGGTGGAGTTCAGGTGGCGCGCACGTTCTACGCCCGTGGCCAGACCGGCCAGCAACTGTTGATCGGCGCCTACCAGTCGATGGAGCGGCAGATCACCGCCGGCACTGTCGAGGCCTTCACCCGCCACGAGATGCTCGAGGTCATCGTCGTCGACGGCAAGGCCCGCGGCATCATCGCCCGCGACATGGTCACCGGCGAGATCGAGACCCACCTGGCCGATGCGGTGGTTCTCGCCTCGGGTGGCTACGGGAACGTCTACTTCCTGTCGACCAACGCGATGGGCTGCAACACCACCGCTATCTGGCGTGCGCACCGCAAGGGTGCCTACTTCGGTAACCCGTGCTACACGCAGATCCACCCCACCTGTATCCCGGTGTCCGGTGACCACCAGGCGAAGTTGACGCTGATGAGCGAGTCGCTGCGCAACGACGGCCGCATCTGGGTTCCCAAGAATCGGGACGACTGTGACAAGGACCCCCGCGACATTGCTGAGGAGGACCGCGACTACTACCTGGAGCGGATCTACCCGGCGTTCGGAAACCTTGTTCCCCGTGACATCGCCTCGCGGCAGGCCAAGGCCATGTGCGACGAGGGTCGCGGCGTCGGCCCGAAGGTCGGAGACTTCCGCCGGGGTGTGTACCTCGACTTCGCCGAGGCGATGGAGCGCCTGTCACGTGAGCAGGTAGCGGCAAAGTACGGAAACCTCTTCGACATGTATGAGCGGATCACGGGTGATTCGCCCTACGAGGTGCCGATGCGCATCTATCCGGCCGTGCACTACACGATGGGCGGTCTGTGGGTCGACTACGACCTGGAAACCACCATTCCGGGCCTTTTCGCTGCGGGAGAAGCCAACTTCTCCGACCACGGCGCCAACCGGTTGGGTGCATCGTCGCTGATGCAGTGTCTGGCCGACGGATACTTCGTCCTGCCGAACACGATTCGCAACTACCTCGCGTCCGGTCCGTTCGAAGCGATCTCCGAAGACCACGAAGCAGTTGTCGAGGCGCGTCACCAGGTGACGGGCCGGATCGAGAAGCTGATGGCCATCAACGGCGATCGCACCGTCGACTCCTTCCACCGCGAACTGGGCCAGATCATGTGGGAGTACTGCGGCATGGAGCGCTCGGAGGAGGGCCTCAACAAGGCAATCGACCTCATCCGTTCGCTGCGCTCGGAGTTCTGGCGCAACGTCCGGGTGCTTGGAAGCGCCGACACCCTGAACCAGTCGCTGGAGAAGGCCGGCCGGGTCGTGGACTTCCTCGAACTCGGTGAGCTGATGTGCGTCGATGCGCTGCACCGCCGGGAGTCCTGCGGTGGCCACTTCCGAACGGAATCCCAAACCGAAGACGGTGAGGCGTTGCGTGACGACAAGGACTTCGCCTACGTCGCCGCCTGGGAATTTCACGCCGACCACGACGGTATCGACGAAGCGTTGGTGCCGACGCTGCACAAAGAAGACCTGGTCTACAACTTCATCCAGTTGAAGCAACGGAGCTATAAGTAATGAACCTCACCCTTAAGATTTGGCGTCAGGCCGGTCCCGAAACCGATGGTGAGTTCTCTACTCACGAGGTCTCCGAGATTTCCGAGGACATGTCGTTCCTGGAGATGCTGGACATCCTGAACGAGGAGCTGATCGGCGAGGGCAACGAGCCCGTTGCCTTCGACTCGGACTGCCGTGAGGGAATCTGCGGTAGCTGCGGTCTGATGATCTCCGGATACGCCCACGGCCCCGAGGTCACCACGACCTGCCAGCTGCATATGCGGTCCTTCAGCGACGGTGAGACCATCACGATCGAGCCGTGGCGTGCCTCCTCCTTCCCGATCGTCAAAGATCTCATTGTGGATCGGTCTGCCTTCGACCGAATCATCCAGTCTGGCGGGTACATCTCGGTCAACACCGGCGCGGCCCCCGAAGCGCACTCTGTCCCGGTGCCCAAGGTCAACGCCGACCGCGCTTTCGACACCGCAACGTGCATCGGCTGCGGAGCTTGCGTGGCTGCCTGCCCAAACGCGTCCGCCATGTTGTTCATGGGTGCCAAGGTGTCGCACCTGGGCGAACTGCCCCAGGGCCAACCAGAACGTGACTCGCGGGTGATCTCGATGATCAACCAGCACGACAGCGAAGGCTTCGGCGGCTGCACCAATATCGGGGAGTGCGCAGCATCGTGTCCCAAAGAGATCCCGCTCGACGTGATCAACCAGTTGAACGCGGACTTCCGAAAGGCGAAAAAGGCCGCCCACTGACCGGCGGGCATAGTAAACCAGGGTTTCGTAGCGATACGGCGTGCAGATGGTATGACATTCCCATAGTCCAGGTTTCTGTGAGAGCGCACTCCAATCCTCGAATAGTCGGGCTTTTCGGATAATGTCCAATCATGTCCGAGTCCCTGCTTCCGACGGCGATTCCTGACTTCTGGGCGGTTATCCCCGCCGGGGGATCGGGCACTCGCTTGTGGCCGCTTTCGCGCGAATCATCTCCGAAATTCCTGCACGACCTGACCGGGTCGGGACAGTCCCTGCTGCAGGGCACCGTCGACCGGGTCACGCCGTTGTGTCAGGACAGGGTCATCGTGGTCACCGGGGTGCCTCATGTGGAAGCGGTCAGAGAGCAGTTGCCGACTCTCGGTGTCGAAAATCTGCTGGCTGAACCGTCACGGCGTGAATCGCTTCCTGCGATCGGTCTGGCTGCAGCGATCCTGGCTCAGCGGGACCCGGACGCAATTTTGGGATCTTTCGCGGCCGATCACGTCATCAACGATGTGGTGGCGTTCTGCGAGTGTGTGGCAGAGGCGGTGCATGTCGCTCGAACAGGCAAACTGGTCACTATCGGTATCGAACCCAACCATCCGTCTACGGGTTTCGGCTACATCGAGGTAGGCGGGGAACTGCTGGTCGAGGGTGCGCCTCGCGCCCGCGAGGTCAAAGCGTTCGTCGAAAAGCCCGACGGCCCAACGGCCCAGGAGTATTTCGAAGGTGGGGCCTACTGGTGGAACGCCGGGATGTTCGTGGTCCGCGCCGAGACCCTGATGGAGATGATTGCGCAATACCAGCCCCGGCTGGCTGAGTACCTGCGTGAGATCGCTGCACGTCCGATCCGGTTGGCAGAGCTGTGGCCGAGGTTGACCAAGATCACGATCGACAACGCGATTGCCGAGCCCGCATCAGTCGATGGGCATGTCGCAGTGATACCAGCGACCTTCACCTGGGATGACGTGGGTGATTTTGCGTCGTTGGCAACCTTGTTGATGGGCCGTCAGGACGAACCCGGAGTCAAGGTCCTGGGGGAGTCCGAGCTCGTCGTCATGCGCGACGCAACGGGTGTCGTTGCCCCCGGGTCAGGCCGAACCGTCGTTGCGCTGGGCATTCAGGATGTCGTCGTCGTCGACACGATGGATGCTGTTCTGGTGACCACCCGCGGCAGGGCGCAGGACGTGAAGAAGCTTGTCGAACAGCTGAAGCTCGATGGTCGCGCGCACCTGACCTGAGGCGCTGGGACACCTTGGGCAGCAGGGGTTTGGTTCCATTCCGTAAGCTCATGGCCGTGGACCTGCGCGCGAAGACCCTGGAAGCGGGATACGCACGTGTCCTGCGCCCCGTCCTGTTCCGAATGGACGGCGGTGACGCCGAAGCGGCCCACCACAAGACGTTGCAGCGGCTGTCGACGCTGGCCGAGCGTCCCAAAGCGTTGGATCTCGTGCGCCGCGCGTGTGCCACGCCAACACGAAGTGTCCAGGTTGCCGGCATCACCTTCCCGGGCAGGGTCGGGCTCGCGGCTGGTGTGGACAAGGACGGTGTGGCGCTCAAGGGCTGGTCCGCACTGGGCTTCTCACACGTCGAGGTGGGCACCGTCACGCCGCGGGCACAACCCGGAAACGGTCGTCCGCGGTTGTTCCGTGTCGTCGACAGCGGCGGAATCATCAACCGGATGGGCTTCAACAACGAGGGGGTGGAGGCGCTGGCTGTTCGATTGCGCAAAGCCGGCCCACTCCCCATCCCGATCGGGGTGAGCATCGGAAAGAACAAGGCCACGCCGATGGCTGACTCGGTCGAGGACTACCTGCATTGCCTGCGGACCCTCGATGGTCTCGCGGACTACGTCGCAGTCAACATCTCCAGTCCAAACACGACCGGGTTGCGCGGCCTGCAGGACCGTGAGCCGTTGGGTGAACTGCTGGCAACGTTGGTGCACGAAGCAACACAGCTGGCACATGCCCGGTCCGGAGATCCCGTCCCGCTCTTCGTCAAGATCGCGCCGGATCTGAAGAATGACGCAATCGACGACATCCTCGAAGTCGCAGGTCACGCTGACGTCGCAGGCATCATCGCCACGAACAGCACACAGAGTCGGGACGGCCTGCGGGGCGCCGATCTGGCCCTCGTCGACGAGGACGGCGGGCTGTCGGGGTCGCCGCTCACCCGGCGCACCCGGAAGATCGTCCGGTATGTCACAGCGCATACGTCGCTGCCCGTGATCGGTGTCGGCGGCATCATGTCGGCCACCGACGGAAAAGCCCTCATTGACGCAGGCGCTTCCCTCGTGCAGGTCTACACCGGATTCGTCTATGCCGGGCCGTCTCTGGTCAAGGACCTCAATACCGTTCTGGGCTGACCCCCGCCCCGCGAGTGTCCGCGTTTTCGTGCGGACGGGTGCGCGTTTCTGCGGACACTCGGAAGGGGAGCCCGCGAGTGTCCGCGTTTTCGTGCGGACGGGTGCGCGTTTCTGCGGACTCTCGGAAGAGGGGAGCGTTGTGCACCCCCCGGTGCTTTTGCCTCGACTGTCCACAGGTCCAGTTCGGCGACTAGCACGGAACCTCAGCTGACCGTGTGATGGCCGGATGGGTAGGTCATTGGACGGGGCCGGTCGGTTGCATGCCCTTGCGCGCGGCACTGATGGGGTAGTGACGAGACGCGAGGCTCAGCGGGCTGGTGTCACCCGGCGGCGCATCGCAGCCGAAGTGGAAAGGGGCCGCTGGCAGATTGAACGGCGAGCGGTCACCATCGTCGGAGCCCCCGCGACCACGCGAAGCAAATGGTTGCTCGCGCTGGCGGGCGCCTCGCCGCGAGCAGCACTCGACGGGGTGACGGCGCTGCAGTGCGCGGGCCTCACGGGTTTCACCGACGACATCCACGTGTCCATTCCCAAAGGCGCCAGAGTACAAAGCTCGGACGACATCCGGGTTCATCAGCTGAGGTCGTGGCGCGAGGCCGACGTCTTCGAGGAACCGATCCGTCATGTGCGGCCGGAACTGGCTGCGGTGCGGGCCGCGCTGTGGGCTGTCACCGAGCGCGCAGCACAAACGGTTCTCGCGATGACGGTGCAGCAGGGACTCACGTCGCCGGATCGCCTACTGGCTGCGGCACCCCGGTTGCCCAGGAGCAGACGATCCCAGCTCATCGTGGCTGCCGTCGAAGAGATAGCGGGCGGTTCGGAGGCTCTGGGTGAACTGGATTTCGTTGCGCTGTGCCGTGCGCACGGGTTTCCAGTGCCAGCGCGACAGGAGTTGCTGCGTCGGCCGAGCGGCGTCTACTACCTGGATGCCCGGTTCTGCGAGTTCGCTGTGACCGTGGAGGTGGACGGTCTGGGACATCGGGAGGTGCGGCAACTGCGCGTCGACCACCGAAAAGCCAACGAGCTACAGATCGACGGCGACACGGTGCTGCGGGTGCTGTCGATGGACCTACGCAAAGACCCGTTGCCGTTCATGCGTCAGCTGTGGCGGGCGTTGACAGCTCGCGGGTGGATCGCGGCTTCATCCGCTTTAGCCTGAGTGTCTGCGTTTTCGGGTAGGCGAGGGCCCGATCTTGCGGACACTCGGAGGGGGCTCCAGCGAGTGTCCGCGTTTTCGTGTGGGAGGGTGCCCGGCTTTGCGGACACTGGGGGTGCCCCCGAGGTGACCCGATAGCCTCAACGCACTATGGCGATCACTGAATCAGGGCTCCCGTTCCAGCCGGTCTACGACGAGGCTGCGCTCGCCGGTTTCGATGCGCAGACTCAGCTCGCAGCGCCAGGTCAGTACCCGTACACCCGCGGGGTCTATCCGAACATGTACACCGGCCGGCCGTGGACGATGCGCCAGTACGCCGGGTTCGGCACCGCGACCGAGTCCAACGGACGCTACAAGGAACTGGTGGCCAACGGGACCGGCGGGCTGTCAGTCGCGTTCGACCTTCCGACGCAGATGGGTTACGACTCCGACCACGCGTTGGCGCACGGTGAGGTCGGGAAGGTTGGGGTGGCGATCGACAGCATCGACGACATGGCGTTGCTGTTCGACGAACTGCCGCTGGACAAGGTCAGCACGTCGATGACGATCAACGCCCCCGCCGGCACCCTCCTGTTGATGTACCAGTTGACCGCGGCATCCCAGGGCATCGGCGCGGACAAGCTGACCGGGACCATCCAGAACGACGTACTCAAGGAGTACATCGCCCGGGGTACCTACATCTATCCGCCGCAGCAGTCGCTGCGGCTGATCAGCGACATCTTCGCCTACTGTCACCGCGAGATACCGCGCTGGAACACTATCTCGATCAGCGGTTACCACATGGCTGAGGCCGGTGCGACGCCCGTGCAGGAAATCGCATTTACCCTTGCGAACGCGAAAGAATACGTGCGAACGGCCCTCGCGGCGGGCCTGGATGTGGATGATTTCGCACCGCGGCTCTCCTTCTTCTTCGTCGCCAGGACGTCGCTGTTGGAAGAGGTTGCGAAGTTTCGCGCAGCGCGCCGGATGTGGGCCCGGATCATGTCCGAGGAGTTTGGCGCCAAGAACCCCAAGTCCTTGATGTTGCGGTTTCACACACAGACGGCGGGCGTCCAGTTGACTGCTCAACAGCCGGAGGTCAACATGGTGCGCGTGGCTCTGCAGGGCCTCGGCGCCGTGCTCGGCGGAACTCAGTCACTGCATACAAATTCCTTCGACGAGGCGATCGCGTTGCCGACCGCCAAAGCTGCCCGGTTGGCCCTGCGTACCCAGCAGGTCATCGCCTTCGAGAGCGACGTGACCAAGACCGTCGACCCGTTTGCTGGGTCGTACATGATGGAGTCGCTCACCGACGATGTCGAAGAGGCAGCCCTGGCGTTGATCGCGCAGGTAGAGGACATGGGCGGCGCCGTCAGGGCGATCGAGGAGGGTTTCCAGAAGTCGGAAATCGAACGCACCGCGTACGCCAACGCCCTGGAGATCGACAGCGGTGAGCGAGTCGTGGTCGGGTTGAACAAGTTCCGCACCGACACCGAGGAACCCTACGAGCCGCTACGGGTCAACCCGGCGATCGAGGCAGATCAGTGCGAGCGGCTGGCGACGCTTCGCAAAGCCCGTGACAACGACGTGGTCCAGCGTGCGCTGGACGCGCTGAGGTCGGCTGCGACGGGGGATACGAACACCCTGCTTCCGATGCGCGACGCCCTCGCAGCCCACGCCACCGGTGGCGAGATCAGCAACGCCCTGCGCGACGTGTGGGGCACCTACGTGCCTCGCGAATATTTTTGAGCGGCTGATCGCTGATGATATTGAGCACCTTGCGCAACCGGTTCGTGCCCATCGCCCTGGGACTCCTGCTGGTTGCATTGCTGATCGGGTGGTTTGCAGGTCAGCGCCCGGACCGCAGTCCAGTGGCGACGTCCAGCACGACGTTGATAGTGACCCCTCGCGCGACACTCACCGATACGTCACCGACAACCCGTGGATCGCGTTCGGCGACATCCGGCAAGACCGTCTCCTCCGACGATCTGCCGAGCGGTGGACGGCGCACGCTTTACCTGATCGATCAGGGCGGGCCGTATCCGTATCGACAGGACGACTCGATCTACCAGAACCGCAACCGGGCCCTCCCGGCGCAACCGCGTGGGTACTACCGCGAATACACCGTCAAGATGCCGGGTGGCAGCGACCGCGGTGCGCACCGCATCGTGCTCGGTCGAGATGGCACGGCCTATTACACGGCCGATCACTACGACACCTTCCGCAGAGTGCTGCGATGAGTGACGCAGCAGACACGATCGGACGACAGAGGCTGTCCCGTGCGCTGGTCGACCGCAGATCGGGCGTCCTGAAACTGCAGCTCGACACCGTGCAGGTCGCGCAGGAGGGCGAACGTGCCGGGTGGCAGATCGTCCGACTGCACGCAGTGGGCGACCGGAAGACATTCCTGCTGGAATGTCAGAAGGCCTTCGACCTGCCCGACTGGTTCGGCGTCAATTGGGATGCGCTCGCAGACTCGCTCTCAGATGTACAGCCGCTCCCCGGCATGCTGGTGATCTGGTCCGGTTCCGCTGGGTTGGATCGGGAGACCCGCGATATCGCAGCGGAAGTCTTCGCAGATCGGGCGGGTGAAGGTCCGGCGCCGTTCGTGGTGGTCCAGCTCGGACGCGAGCACACCTGACGCATCAGAAGGGGTGGCTACCGGTCGGGGCGATTACCATCGGTTAGTTGTGAGCACTCTTTCTACCCACAGCGACACCGTTTCGGACCTATCGTCGCGCATCGCGCAGACCGTCCAGGAGCTCACCGCCGAACTCGTCGGCATCCGACGTGACCTGCACTCGCACCCGGAGTTGGGTTTCAACGAAGTGCGCTCGACCGCGAAGGTGATCGAGGCGCTGACGTCAGCGGGGATAGCGGTCAACACGTTTGCCGGCACCGGTCTGACCGCTGAGATCGGCGCGAGCAAGCCGTCCTACCGGGTGGCGCTACGCGCTGACCTGGATGCACTGCCGATCGCCGAGCACACCGGTCTGGACTTCTCCTCGACTATCGAAGGCATTGCGCACGCCTGCGGCCACGACGTACACACCACGGTCGTGCTGGGGGCCGGACTCACCCTCAAGCGGTTCGAGAAAGAGCTGATCGACCGTGACATCGCGGTTCGTCTGGTGTTCCAACCCGCTGAGGAAATCGTCCCAGGTGGAGCGCACACAGCGGTCAAGGAGCATGCGCTGGACGATGTGGACCAGGTGTTCGCGCTGCACTGCGACCCCAGCATCGACGTAGGGACGGTGGGCCTGAGAGTCGGCGCCATCACCGCGGCGTGTGACGCGATCCGGGTTCGTCTGACCGGCCGTGGCGGCCATACCAGCCGCCCGCACCTCACCGGCGACCTCACCTACGCATTGGCCAAGGTCGTCACCGACGTGCCCGCGGCGCTTTCCCGCCGACTCGACCCGCGCGCCGGTGCGGCCCTGGTCTGGGGCACCGTCGTAGCGGGCAACGCCGCCAACGTGATTCCTGCTATCGGGGAGTGCGTCGGCACGCTGCGACTGCTCGACATCGACGCGTGGGATCAGGCGGGCGATCTGGTGCAGTCACTGGTACATGAGGTGGTCGCCCCGTACGGTGTGACCGCTCAGATCGAGTACACCCGCGGTGTGCCCCCGGTCGTCAACGATCAGGTGGCGGTCGACCTACTCACTGCTGCCTGCCGCTCGGTGATCGGGGCGGAGGCTGTGGTCCCCACCAAGCAGTCACTCGGTGGCGAGGACTTCAGCTGGATGCTGACCCGCGCACCCGGTGCAATGGGGCGGCTCGGCACCCGCACTCCCGGTGGCCCCACCTACGAGCTACATCAGGGTGATCTGATCGTCGACGAACGAGCGATCACCGTGGGCGCCACGCTCCTTGCGGCCACGTGTCTGCTGCGCCCCGAGGGCGCGAGTGATGTGGCTGACGCAGCAGTCTGACACCGGGGCGCAACCGTTTGGTAACGGTCGCCCGGAAGGTCCCCTCGACCACCGAACTCGTCGGTACGCTGTTGGGCGATCCGCACCTACCGCCGTCGCTGCCACCTGCTGCGACAGGTCGATGCGCCAGCTAGCTACGAGGAGTTCATGTGCGTTCGGTGTTGAAGGTCGCGGCTGTTGCCGCTCTCGGTTCCCTAGCCCTGGCCGGGTGTGGCAGTAAGCCGACGTCCGGGGGCAGCGGCAGTGCACCCGTCAAGGCCACCGGCAAGAAGGTCAGTGCCTGCATGGTGCTGGACACCGGTGGTGTCGATGACCGGTCGTTCAACCAGTCGTCGTGGGCCGGGATGCAGGCCGCGAACAAGGCGAACCCGAATATCTCGGTCAAGTACGTACCGAGCAATTCCGGCGCCAAGTACACGCCCAACATCGACAAACTGGCAACCGGCGGCTGCGACACCGTCATCGGCGTCGGCGGTCTGATGTCCCAGGCGATGGCCAAGGCTGCAAAGGACCACCCGAAGGTGAATTTTGCCGAGGTCGATGCTGCCGGTACCGGGCCCAATTTCTACGGCATCCAGTACAACACCGCTGAAGCGGGGTTCCTGGGCGGATACATGGCGGCGAGCGTCTCGAAGACCGGCACGGTCGCCACCTGGGGTGGCCTGCCGATCCCGCCGGTCACCATCTACATGGACGGCTTCTGGGAAGGCGTGCAGTACTTCAACAAGACCAAGTCGAAGTCGGTCAAGGTGCTCGGTTGGAACGAGCAGACCAAGAAGGGCACCTTCTCCAACAGCTTCACCGACCAGGGCAAGGGCAAGTCCGTGACGCAGCAGTTGGCCAGCTCAGGCGCTGACGTCATCTTCCCGGTCGCGGGCGGTTCCGGGGTGGGCGCCGGTGCTGCCGCCCAGGCGGCCGGCGGCAAGTTGAAGCTCATGTGGGTCGACACCGACGGCTGCGAGAGCGCGGCCACGTACTGCAAGTACATGGTGGGCAGTGTCACCAAGAACCTCAGCGGCGGTGTGCAGGACTACCTCGCCAAGTCGGCCGACGGCACGTACCCCAAGGGCAACTACATCGGCGATCTGAAGAACAACGGTGTGGGTCTGGTCGACAACAACAACAGCCAATCTGCCACGTTGAAGGCCGAGCTGACCAAGATCAAGGCTGAGATCGCGGCAGGGACGATCAAGATCACGTCACCGAGCCAGCCGACCAGCTGATCGAGGCAAGTGCGCCCGGGGCAGGGTGGGCCGTGTTCGCGCGGCCCCTCCTGCCCCTCGCCACGAGTCGGCGGTAACCTCACCGCCAGCACCGATCTCACGGCCTGAGCCGACGGGAAGGCAACGCGGACATGAAGCTGCAACTGCAGGGGATCACCAAACGATTCGGCACTTTCACCGCGAACGACCAGATCGACATGGTCGTCGAACCAGGCGAGATCCACGCTCTGCTCGGTGAGAACGGAGCGGGCAAGAGCACGCTGATGAACGTCCTCTACGGGCTCTACGAACCCAGCGAGGGGACGATCCTGCTCGACGAGTCGCCGGTGACGTTCAAGGGTCCGGGCGACGCGATGGCAGCCGGCATCGGCATGGTCCACCAGCACTTCATGCTGGTGCCGGTCCTCACGGTGGCCGAGAACATCGTGCTCGGTGCCGAACAGACCAGCCGCGGCATGCTCGACCTGCGCAGCGCGCGCAAGATGGTGCGCGAGTTGTCCGAGCGGCATCACCTGCAGGTCGATCCGGACGCGAAGGTGGAGGATCTGCCGGTCGGAATCCAGCAGCGGGTCGAGATCCTGAAAGCGCTTGCCCGGGATGCGAAGATTCTGATCCTCGACGAGCCGACCGCAGTACTCACCCCGCAGGAGACAGATCACCTGATGGAGGTGATGCGCTCGCTCAAGGCGCAGGGAACCTCGCTGGTGTTCATTAGTCACAAGCTGCGTGAAGTACGCGCGGTCGCGGACACGATCACGGTGATCCGCCGCGGGAAAGTGGTAGGCACGGCGCAGCCCAGTGCTACGGCCGCCGAACTGGCGTCGCTGATGGTCGGCCGCACCGTGCAGCTGCAGGTGGAGAAGGGACCAGCAAAACCAGGTGAGGTGCTGCTGGATGTGAAAGATCTGCGGGTGGTCGACGCGGCGGGTCAGGTGCTGGTGGACGGCATTTCCTTCCAGGTGCGCGGCGGGGAGATCTACGCGATCGCCGGTGTGCAGGGCAACGGCCAGACCGAGCTCACCGAGGCGATCGTGGGCCTCACCGATCCGGCTGGTGGGCAGATTGTCGTCGATGGCACCGACGTCACCGATGCATCGACGCATGACATCCTGCGCGCGGGCGTCGGGTATGTGCCTGAAGACCGTTCGCACGATGGGCTCGTCGCCAGCTTCAGCATCGCTGAGAACCTGGTGCTCGACCTGCACGATCAACCACCGTTCGGTGGGCGTTTCGCGTTGAACAACAAGGCGATTGAAGAGAACGCTGAGAAGCGGGTCGAAGAGTTCGACGTCCGTACGACCTCCGCCGACGCACCCGCGTCGACGCTGTCCGGCGGCAATCAGCAGAAGGTCGTGCTGGCTCGTGAACTGTCGCGACCGCTTCGGTTGCTGGTGGTCTCCCAACCGACCCGCGGGGTCGACGTCGGGTCGATGGAATTCGTGCACAAACGAATCGTCGCTGAGCGTGACCGTGGTGCTGCCGTGCTCCTGGTCTCGACCGAGCTGGACGAGGTCGTCAGCCTGGCCGACAGGATCGGCGTGATGTACCGCGGGGGCCTGGTCGGCGAACTTCCGCCGACAGCGTCCGCGCAGGAGTTCGGTCTGCTGATGGGCGGGCAGCGCGCGTCCGAGACCGCAGCCAGTGGCGATGACGACACGAAGGAGTCCGCGTGAGCGAGCCCGATAGCCCGCAGGACGATCAGGCGGTGAAGGACTCCGACGGCACCTCCAGGGTGCGGGAGATCTTCCGCAGCGACCATCCGGCTGTATTGACCGTGCTGGCCATCTTTGCGGCTGTCGTCCTCGGGTCACTGTTGATCGTGGTCTCGGACCAGGCGACCCGGGACTCTGCGAAGTACTTCACCGCGGCACCGCTGGACACCTTCTCGGCCGCTTGGCAGGCCGTGTCGGGTGCCTACGCCGCGATCTTCAAGGGCTCGATCCTGAACCCGTCCACCTTGTCCAGTGGCAGCCTCACCACGATCCTCGGACCCATCTCCGAGACGATCGTCAGCGCGACCCCGCTGATCCTGGCCGGCCTGTCGGTTACCTTGGCTTTCCGGGCCGGGTTGTTCAATATCGGCGCGCAGGGTCAGATCCTGGTGGCTGCCATCTTCGCCGGGTATGTCGGTTTCGCCTGGGACCTGCCGGTCGTGCTGCACGTGCTCGTCGCCGTGCTCGCCGGAGTCATCGGGGGGGCCCTGTGGGCCGGACTGGCCGGGGTGCTCAAGGCCAAGACCGGTGCACACGAGGTGATCACCACGATCATGCTCAACTACGTGGCGCTGCGGTTGATCGAGTTCCTGCTGGGGGTGCGCGGATTCCAGGCACCGCCGTACGGACAGGCAATCTCGCCGACGGTCGATGCGAGTTCCATGTATCCGCACCTGCTGGGAAACACGCTGCGCGCAAACTGCGCCTTTCTGGTGGCAATCG
>JBBPZD010000050.1:0-4539 GCA_038199265.1 Actinomycetales bacterium
AGGCACCGACGGGCTGAATATCTGGCTGCCCGTGCAGGATGAGGCGGCGGCTCTGGTGCATCTCGCCGGCCGGGGAATCGCTGCAGCTGCCGGTAGTCCCTTCCACGTGCTCCCCGACGACCGGGCCCACCTGCGGATCACCACCGGACTTGTGCGGGAGGGGGCCGGCGCCCTCGTCCAGGACCTCGTGGACGCTGCACGTGTCACCTCGCGCGTCGGCCCCCGGTGAAACCGACCAGTCGATACCCCCGAGTCGCATCACAGGTCTGCCGCCTACCGTCATCCCGTGTCGACGTTCACTGATTCCCGTTCCGGATCCGTTCTCCCATCCCGGATATTCATCGCCGTTGCGACGTTGGAGGCTTTCTCGTGGCTCGCTCTGCTCATCGGGATGTACTTCAAATGGATCGCGCAGAGTACCGACCGCGGTGTCCAGATCTTCGGGATGGTGCACGGAATCGTCTTCATGACCTATCTTGTGGCGCTCGCCTGGGTCGCTCGTTCGCGCCGTTGGGATCTGCGAACCACTTTCCTGGGCCTGCTCAGCAGCATTCCGCCGTTCATGACGCTCTGGTTCGAGCGGCATGCCCTCCGTCGGGGTGACCTGCGCCCCTAGCAATCCACGGTGGCTCAAGCAAGCTCGAAAGGCTCAGGTGGACATGAGCCTCTCGGGGTTTGCTGAGTCAACCTCAGTGGGCTCGGCGCCTCCTCGCGCTGAGCCCAGCACGAGCGCGCTGGCGGCGACCACCAACGCCATGCCGGTCACCTCCAGAGCACCGAGCCGCTGACCAAGGACGATCAGTCCGGCAATCGCCGCTGCTGCCGGTTCGAGACTCAGCAGGATGCCGAAGACGCTGGCCGCGAGTCTTCGCAGAGCCAGCAGTTCCAGGGAGTACGGCAGCACCGAAGACAACACGGCGATGCCGAGCCCCTTCAACAGTGACTCGCCGGTGAAGAAGGTGCTACCCGCCTGCCAGATCCCCAGGGGTAGTACGACGATCGTCCCCATCACCAACGCGATCGCAAGCCCGTCGAGTTTGGCGAACCGTGCACCGGTTGCGCCGGAGGTCACGATGTAACCGGCCCAGCACCCCCCGGCCAGGAGCGCCAGAAGCACCCCGGTGACGGGTAGTTCACCCCACGGTGTGGTCAGCGCTCCCGACACCAGGAGCACTCCGGCCACCGCACAGAGCACCGCAGCGATATCGCGCCGCCGTCGCGACAAGACGGCGGACAGGGTGAGCGGACCGACGAACTCGCAGGTCACAGCGACGCCGAGGGGTAGATGAGCGAGCGAGGCGTAGAAGCAGACGTTCATCGTGGCGAGCGTCGCTGCGTACGTCGTGACGACCTGCCAATCCCTCGTCGACCGGCCGCGCAGCGCAGGGCGCGCCAACGCGCACAGCACGATGGCGCCGAAGCCCAACCGGAGAGCCACCGAGCCGAAAGCTCCGACGGTCGGGATGAGTGTGGCCGCGAGCGCCCCGCCGAACTGCACCGAGATCACCGATGCGATGACCAGGGCTGGAGCGGACGGACGATACGACGTGGAGAACTTCACAGGAGGTGAGGTTGCCCGCAGGCGGGGTCCCGGTGCGCACTCACCATCCGCGGTCGCGCCATTGCGCGAGGTGTGGCCGCTCGGCGCCGACGGTGGTGTCGTCCCCATGACCCGGGTAGACCCAGGCCGCATCATCGTGACGACCGAATATCCGACTGTCCACGTCATCGAGGAGTTGCGAGAACGACTGGTACCCGTAGTGCGTCGTCGCACCCACTCCGCCCGGGAAGAGCGTGTCACCGGTGAACACGTGATCGTGACCGCCTGGGTCGGTGTACGTCAGTACGACCGACCCGGGTGTGTGCCCGCGCAGCAGAGCGACCGTCAGCGAGATACCGCCGACCGCCAGGATGTCGCCGTCCTGCAGCGCAACGTCGACCGGAACAGGCAGGTGGTCGGCGTCGGGGCCTCCGGCGTAGGTGCGGGCGCCGAGCTCGCGCACTGCCTCGGCGAGAGCGCCGGTGTGGTCGGCGTGCCGGTGGGTGGTGACGATCGCTTCGACCTTCGAACCGGACTCCCCGATCATCGTCTGGATCGCCGGCCACTGCGCGGCGGCATCGATCAGCACAGCAGCTCCCGTGCCGTTCTCGGTGACGAGGTAGGCGTTGTTGTTCATCGAGCCGACCGCCAGCTTGTGGATCGAGACCGATCCCAACTCGCGTACCAGCGCTGGGCGACCGGGGGCGGTGCTTCCGTCGTAGACCATCATCCAATTCTCCTTCGATATCGAACCGCCCGAACCCTATCGAGGTGAGCGCTGTCAGACCCGGCACCTAGCATTGAGTCGTGCCCAGTGTGTCTTCAAGTCAGAGTCTTTCCGCGACGCCTGACGACTCCGCAGTCGCGGCGTCGGTCAGTCCCTCTCTTGCCTCGAAGAGAGCTGCAGGCACCCGGGGCCACGATCATCTGCGCGTCAAGGGTGCGCGTGAGCACAATCTGCGCAATATCTCTGTCGACATCCCGCGGGACTCTTTGGTGGTCTTCACCGGGCTGTCCGGGTCGGGTAAGTCCTCTCTTGCCTTCGACACGATCTTCGCTGAGGGACAGCGCCGGTACGTCGAGTCACTGTCGGCCTACGCCCGGCAGTTCCTGGGCCAGATGGACAAGCCCGACGTCGACTTCATCGAGGGCCTGTCGCCGGCGGTGTCCATCGACCAGAAGTCGACGAACCGCAACCCCCGCTCCACGGTCGGCACGATCACCGAGGTCTACGACTACCTGCGACTGCTCTTCGCGCGGGCCGGCCGGCCGCACTGCCCGGTATGCGGCGAGCCCGTGGGCCGCCAGACACCGCAGGCGATCGTCGACCAGCTGCTGGAGCTCCCGGACCGAACCCGGTTCCAGGTTCTGGCACCCGTTGTGCGGGCCCGCAAGGGCGAGTTCGTAGACCTGTTCGGTGACCTGCAGGGCAAGGGGTATTCCCGCGCCCGGGTCGACGGCCAGGTGGTATCGCTGTCCGAGCCGCCGGTGCTGGCCAAGCAGAAGAAACACAGCATCGATGTAGTGGTCGACCGGTTGGTCTCGCGCGGCGGCGACCCGTCGGCCAAACAACGGCTCACCGACTCGGTGGAGACCGCGCTGATCCTCGCCGACGGGGTGCTGCTGATCGAGATGGTCGACCTCGAAGAGGGCGATCCGCTGCGCGAGCGCCGTTTCTCAGAGCGGATGGCCTGCCCGAACGAGCACCCGCTCTCGATGGACGAGATCGAGCCACGGTCCTTCTCGTTCAACAGCCCGTTCGGCGCATGCCCCGCGTGCAGCGGGATCGGCACCGAACTCGAGGTCGATGCGGAGCTGATCGTGCCGGACGAAGACAAGACGATCCGCGAAGGCGCGATCCTGCCCTGGGCGCAGGGTTCGAGCTCGGCCGACTACTTCCTGCGCGTCATCGGTGCGCTCGCCGAAGATCTCAAGTTCTCCCTCGACACCCCGTGGCATGCGCTGCCGGACCGGGCGCGCGAAGCGCTGCTCGAGGGCGAGAACCACGAGGTGCACGTCCGCTACAGGAACCGGTACGGCCGCGAGCGCAGCTACTCCACCGGTTTCGAAGGTGTGATCCCCTTCGTCAAACGCCGCCACTCCGAGACCGACTCGGACTGGAGCCGTGATCGATACGAGGGGTACATGCGCGAGGTGCCGTGCCCCGTCTGCAAAGGTGCGCGGCTGAAGCCTGAGACTCTCGCAGTGACCGTGGGAGGTCAGTCCATCGCGCAGGTGTGTGCGTTGCCGATCTCCGAAGCAGTCCACTTCCTGCCGGGGGTCCAGTTCAGCCCGCGCGAACGACAGATCGCCGAGGGCATCATCAAGGAGGTCGACGCACGGTTGGGCTTCCTACTCGACGTGGGCCTGGACTATCTGTCGCTCGATCGGCCCGCAGGCACCTTGTCGGGGGGTGAAGCCCAGCGCATTCGGCTGGCCACCCAGATCGGTTCCGGTCTGGTGGGTGTCCTCTATGTCTTGGACGAGCCGTCGATCGGGTTGCACCAGCGCGACAACCACCGGTTGATCGAGACCCTCGTGCGACTGCGCGACCTCGGGAACACGCTGATCGTGGTGGAGCACGACGAGGACACCATCTCGATGGCCGACTACGTGATCGATATCGGTCCAGGCGCCGGTGAACACGGCGGGCACGTGGTGCACGCGGGTTCGGTGGCGGGTTTGCTGGCCAACAAGAAGTCGATCACCGGTGACTATCTGTCCGGCCGTCGCGAGATTCCGGTGCCCGCTGAACGGCGGCCGTTCGATGGTCGCAAGATCGTCGTGCGCAACGCTCGTGAGCACAACCTCAAGAGCGTCGACGTCTCGTTCCCGTTGGGCAACATGGTGGCCGTCACCGGTGTGTCCGGTTCTGGTAAGTCATCGCTGGTGAACGGCATCCTCTACAAGGTGCTGGCCAATCAGCTGAACGGGGCGCGGCACGTACCCGGTCGGCACCGCACCGTCGAGGGCCTCGATCAGCTCGACAAGGTCGTGCA
>JBBPZD010000051.1:0-2801 GCA_038199265.1 Actinomycetales bacterium
CTCGCGGGGGGTGTCGTCGAAGTCGAACTGCTCGAGGTGCTCGCGGGGGGTGTCGTCGAAGTCGAACTGCTCGAGGTGCTCGCGGGGGGTGTCGTCGAAGTCGAACTGCTCGACGGTGACGATGGCGGCGGTGGTGTCGCGGTCGGCGGCGGTGACACGGTCGCAGTTGAGGTCGCGGTCGGAGGCGGTGACACGGTCGCAGTTGAGGTCGCGGTCGAGGGCGGTGGTGTACCGATGTAGAGCGTGATCACCGAGTTGACGGCGACCTTCTGCCCCGCGTTGTCGACTTTGACGACCTTTGCGACCAGGTTCGAGTTGAAGGTTGTCACTGTCTGGATCGAGTAGTTCAAGTGCGCGGCCCGCAGCTCGGTTTGGGCAGCTGCGCTGGTCTTGCCCTTCAGGTCCGAGGGCACAGCGACCTGTCCATCGCTGATGTTGAGAACGATCTGCGCGCTGGGCAGTGACGGGTTTCCGGCTGCCGGAGTGGTGCTGGCGACCTGTCCAGCGTCGTACTGGGTGTCGGGCACCTTTTGAGTGCTGACAGTGACTTTCAGGAAACCGTTCTTCTTCAACGCCAGGGTTGCCTGGTCGACGGTCTGGCCTGCGACGTTCGGTATCTGCCGCGAATCAGGGCCGGTGGAAACGTCGATCGTCACCGTGCTGCCGGACGGTGCGTCCGCATTCGGTCCTGGATCCTGTTGAACCACCTGACCCACCGTGGCGTCATTGATGACCTTGCGGACCTGAACTCCAAAATTATCTGCCCGCAACGCTGAGGTTGCCGACGCCTGTGACAGGTTAATGACGGATGGCACCGTGGCCAGTTTGGTACCAGACCCTGACGTCGACACCAGATAGCCGATGCCAAGGATGGCGGCGAGCAGCGCGATCGCGGCAACCACCCAGATCGCCGTGCGGGGAGGTGGGGACTGCGATCCGTCGTACTCGGCCGTATGGTCGCGGCTCTGTGGCACTGGTACAGCCTGCGGTTGCCGGTCGGTTGCGCTACGGGCCTCCAGCATGGCGGCTGCTGCAGCGCTCAGCGGTTCTGCGGTGCGGGCACGCTGTAGGTCAGCTCGGAAATCCGCAGCTTGTTGGTAGCGGCCCTCGCGCGACTTGCCCAGGGAGTGCAAGGTAACGGCGTCCATTGCTGCGGGCACTGACGTCTCGTAGACCGATGGGGCTTTCGGCAGGTCGGTGATGTGCTGGTAGACGAGGCTGACCGGTTCGCCAACGAAGGGCGTACGCCCGGTAAGCAGCTCGAACAGCACACAACCAGCGGAGTAGAGGTCGGATCGGGCATCGACCGTCTCGCCCTGTGCCTGCTCGGGGGACAGGTACCGCGCGGTGCCCACCACAGCCTGCGCCGAGGTCATGGTGGCACCGGCGTCGGCCAAAACACGGGCGATACCAAAGTCCATGACCTTGACGCTGCCGCCGCGGGTCAGCATGACGTTGGCGGGTTTAATGTCGCGGTGGACGATGCCCTTCTCATGAGAATAGTCCAACGCCGACAGGATGCCCATGGTGATGCGAGCAGCTTCATCGGGCGCCAGCGTGCCCTCGTCATCCAAGATGTCGCGCAGCGTTTCGCCCTCAATGTGCTCCATCACGATGTACGGGACGTCGATCCGGGCCCCGCCCGTCTCGAAGAAGACATCCTCACCAGAGTCATAGACAGCCACGATCGCGTGGTGATTCAGGCCGGCGGCCGATCGTGCCTCGCGGCGGAACCGGCTCAGGAACGACGAGGAGTCGCGGGCCAGGTCTGATCGCAGCATCTTGATAGCGACGGCGCGCCCAAGTCGGGTGTCATGGCCGAGGTGGACCTCAGCCATTCCACCGCGGCCGATCAGTTCACCGACCTCGTAGCGGCCGCCGAGGATGCGTGGTCTGTCGGTCACCGGAACTCCTTGAGCGACGCACCGGGCTGGCCGACCGTCACGATTTCGATGGGCTTGATGAAGGGTTCCTGAGGTTGGGACGACGACGAACGTTGCGTGAGAACAACCACCACCGCGATCAACGCCACGACGATGATCGATGCTGCGTCGGTGACGACGCGCATGGTCACGAACAATCCGACGAAGAGCAACCGTTGATGTTGCGTCCAAGGATTGGAGTCACAGGCCGCAGGAGCAACACAATGCCGGCTAGGCCGAAGGTGAAGCGTACTGCCCCAAGCGTCGGTGATCGCGTACGACCAGCAGCAGGATTCCCGCGACCAGTGCAGCGACGCCGGTCCAGAGCCAACTGTCGGACGGCCGCGCCCTGACCGATGTTCTGACCGTTCGCGAGGCCCAGCCGGTGGATCATCACCAGTCCTAACCCGTTGAGCAGCGTGGCGACCGGCAGCAGCACCGGGTTGGGGTTGACCCGCGCTGCGCTCGAAGGAAACTGGCGGTTTCAAAGTGCCGGATGCCACCAGCATTGGTTCGATGCGTGGTGGCGGTTGACGTAGTGAGGCGAGTTAGCCTCGGGCCATGCATTTCATCACTCGGCTGAGATCGGTGCTCACCCTTCTCGTGGCGCTGCTCGCCACTGCGCTGGTGATGGGCCTCCTAGCGGCAGGGTTGCTGATCCCCGCCGTGGGCGCCACCGGGCTTGCCAGCAACAAGAGCATCGGGTTGTTCAACGGTCTGCCGTCAACCTTTGCCATGAACCCGTTGGCTCAGCAGTCGCGAATCCTCGCCGCGGACGGCTCGGTCATCGCGACGCCGTTCAACGAGAACCGGATCGTGGTGCCGATGAAAAAAATTGCGCCGATCATGCGCAAGGCACAGGTCGCCATCGAGGACGAG
>JBBPZD010000052.1:0-9108 GCA_038199265.1 Actinomycetales bacterium
CACCGTGGAAGTTGCCGTTCGACTCCACCCGCCCGTCCAGGGTCACCACCGGATTGTCGACTGCCGCGCACAGCTCTCGTGACGCGATCAACTCGGCGTGGGCAAGGGTGTCGCGCGCCGCACCTGAAACCTGCGGTGCGCAGCGCAGCGAGTACGCGTCCTGCACCCGAGTGCACGCTTCCGGATCGCGGTGGCTGTCTCGTATGGCGCTACCTGCCAGGAGCGTTCGCAGGTTCGCCGCACTCAACGCCTGCCCGGTCTGCGGTCGGAGCGCTTGCAGATCGGCGGCGAAGACGTCATCGGTGCCGAGCAGTCCCTCCACGCTCATCGCAGCCGAGATGTCGGCGGTGATGAGTAGACGGCGCAGATCGACAATCGCCAGGCACAGCATCCCGAGCATGCCGTCGGTGCCGTTGATGAGTGCGAGACCCTCCTTCTCCGCGAGCTCGACCGGGGTCAATCCAGCTTCGTACAGAGCGTGCGCAGCCGATCGCTGCGCGCCGGACGCATCACGAACCGGGCCCTCACCCATCAGTGCGAGGGCGCAGTGCGCGAGGGGTGCGAGGTCGCCGGAGCAACCGAGCGAGCCGTACTCGTGAACGACGGGGGTGATGCCTGCGTTCAGCATCCCGACATAGGCCTGAAGCGTCTCTTCGCGGATACCGGTGCGACCCGTCGCCAGCGTCGAGATGCGCAAAAGCATCGTGGCGCGCACCACCTCCTGCTCGACCTCAGGGCCGGAGCCCGCGGCGTGGGAGCGAATCAGACTGCGCTGCAACTGCTTGCGCTGTTCGGTGGGGATGTGCTTGGTAGCGAGGGCGCCGAAACCGGTGGAGATGCCGTAATGCGGGATCACGTCACCCGCCATCCTCTCGATGATCTCGCGGCTGCGACGCACCTCGGTCAGCGACTCTTCCCCGATTCGGACAGGGGATCCCTCGCGTGCCACATCGACGACCTGCTCGATGGTCAAGGGGCCGATGCCGACCTCGACGGACCCCATCGCGTCCTCTGATGTCATGGCCCTATTCCACCCAAGTCCGGCAGCGGCCGCTAGGTTCGTGGGCGACTTAGAGTCTCGGATACGAGACGTAGACCCAGTGGTCAAGTCTCGTGGTGAAAGTCGAGCTATTGCAGGACCTTCACCGAAAGACGTGACCACTGCGGTTTCGGAACGGGAGAGGAGCACCGTGGGTACTGACAACGCACCCGCGGCCGGACACGTGCTCGCGATCCTGCAGGCGATGGCGCGCCATGCAGAACCCGTGTCGGCAGCGACGATCGCCCGCGAGGTCGGCATCCCCCGCTCCACCACCTACCACCTGCTCACCACGCTGCGTGAGCGCGGTTTCGTCACCCATCTCAATGAGGAAAAACGTTGGGGTTTGGGCGTTTCCACGTTTGAACTGGGGTCGGCGTACAACAGGCAGGCACCGCTGCAGCGCATCGCTCGCACAGCTTTGACAAGGCTCGTTGACGCGACCACACACAACGCCCACCTGGCGGTGCTGCACGGGCGCGACGTGCTCTACGTGATCGAGGAACGTGCGCCGCGCAGGCCGTCGTTGGTGACCGAGGTGGGTGTTCGACTACCAGCCGGGCTGACGGCATCCGGGTTGGCGATGCTCGCCGCCCTGCCCGCCGCTCAGGTGCGGGCGTTGTACCCGGACCGCGCAGCCTTCGTGCAGCGCGACGGACGCGGGCCCAGCTCACTCACTCACCTGCGGTCGGAACTAGCTCAAGTTCGTCAGCGCGGGCACGCCCGCGAAACAAACTCAGTGACAACAGGATTCGCGTCGATTGCGGTGGCGGTTCTCGATCACAACGGGCATCCGGCAGCGGGTATCGCGGTTACCTACCCGCATACCGAGGTCGCTACCGAGGCGTTGCAGGGAATCATTCGCAGTACCCGCACGACGGCACAAGAATTGTCCCGTCGCCTCGGTTACCGAGTCTGAACCTTCAGTCTTCCACGCTGATCGAGACCTTGCCGGGGTAGAAGGACAGATGGTCCAGCACCTCGGCGACCGCGACGTTGGGGTGCTCGTAGACCCAGGCGGCGTCGTCGACCACGGTGTCGGCGTCCAGGCGCACGCTGCGATACGTCGCGTCACCCTTGTACGGGCAGTAGGTGGTGGTGTCACTCTGCTCCAGCAGAGCCGCGTTCACGTCGTCGGCAGGCAGATAGAAGGCGGGCGGGTAGTCCGCTTCCTTGAGCACCAGAGCAGACCGGGTATCGGCGACCACGGTGTCACCGACACGTACGACCACCCGCTCGTCGGCCGGTTCAACGGTAATCGGATGGTTGGCGAGGGAATGCGGGTCGTTCGGCATGGGCGTCCTCCCGGGAGATGTGCGGCTTACTACCTCGACGCTAGCCCGGATGCCCGACACGGTGCTCAGGTGGCACCGAAGTCGCCTGGAGGAAGCACTCCACGTTACCGACCCCGGAGTGCCCTGGACCAGCTGCGCCCGGGGTGCCAGAGGAAGTATTCAAGTGAGAAGAGCACGAACAGCACGAACAGCAGCGTTCCAGCCACTCGCCAAATGGGCACCCTGACCCTCAGTGCGTCTCCATTGCCCGTCATGGCCGAGAATTTACTGATCGCGGCGGCGCGGCAGAATGACGCCATGCCGGTCACTGCCATCGTTCTCTGCGGAGGGCGTTCGTCCCGATTCGGATCGGACAAGACGCGGGCTCTGATCGAGGGGCGACCACTGCTGGATCACGTGCTCGATGCCCTTCCAGCGGCCTGGCAGATCATCGCTGTCGGACCCGAGCGCAAGACGTCCCGCGACGTCATGTGGGTGCGCGAAGAGCCGGCCTTCGGCGGCCCGCTGGCTGCGCTGGCCACCGCGTTGCAGCAGGTGTGCTCGCCCGTATTCGCGCTGCTCGGCGGCGACATGCCACACCTGGGCGGTGCCCCAGAGGTGCTCATCGACCGGCTGGCCAGCGAACCCGAAGTTACCGACGCGGTTGTCGCCCGGACCCCGGACGGTCGGCTTCAACCCCTCTTGTTGGCTGCGCTCACTGATGCCAGCCGTGCGGCGATGCCCACCGATCCCGCGGGTGCATCCGTGATGAGCTGGTTGAAGCAGCTGCGCTGGACGGCCCACGACATCGAACAAGCCCCCGCCCACGATGTCGACACCCCCGAAGACCTGACCCCTGCCCACCTGCGCGCTGACACCGGCAGCAACTAACGTCGAAACCATGAAGGCAATCACTCTCCCCGAGTTCGGCGACCCAGATGTCATGACATTGGCTGAGGTGCCCAACCCGGTCCCCCGCAGTGGTGAGGTCCTCGTCCAGGTCACCGCAGCGGGCGTCAACCGCGCTGACCTGGCGCAACGGATGGGCAACTACCCACCCCCTCCCGGCGGTTCGGAGTTGCCTGGTCTCGAGGTCAGCGGCACGATCGCAACCGTTGGCGAAGGAGTCGACGGTTGGCAGGTGAACGACGAGGTCTGCGCATTGCTCGCCGGTGGCGGGTACGCCGAGCAGGTCGCCGTACCGGTTGGCCAGTTGCTTCCCGTACCGAAAGGGGTGAGCCTCGTGGACGCCGCTGCGCTTCCCGAAGTCGCCTGCACCGTGTGGTCCAACGTCTTCATGGTCGGCCACCTGAAGGACTCCGAGACGTTCCTCGTACACGGTGGCTCAAGCGGTATCGGCACGATGGCGATCCAACTGGCGCACGCATTCGGTGCGCGGGTTGCGACCACTGCCGGTTCACCGGAGAAACTCAATCGTTGTCGGGAGCTCGGTGCCGACATCCTGATCGACTATCACGAAGAGGACTTCGTCGAGGTCCTCGACAAGGCCACTGAGGGCCACGGGGCCGACGTGATCCTCGACGGAATCGGCGGGAGTTACCTGCCACGCAACGTGACCGCGCTCGCTGAACACGGCCGCCTCGTCACCATCGGGATGCTCGGCGGGGCCAAAGGTGAACTCAACCTCGGACAGCTGCTCCGGAAATGGGGCAGCGTCAGCGCGACGGGTCTGCGATCGAGGCCGCCGGCGGACAAGGCCGCGATCGTCGCTGAAGTACGCGCGCAGGTGTGGCCGCTGATCGAGGCGGGTCGGGTCCGGCCGATCGTGCACGCACGACTCCCGCTGTCCGAAGCTGCCCAGGCGCACCGAATCCTGGACGAGTCCAGCCACATCGGGAAGGTCCTCCTGATCACCCAGAAGTCAGGGGAGTAAGCGGCCCGGTTCACGTACTGCGCGGGCGGCAGCGACACCGTTCAGGATGCGCTGGGTCGACTCGTCGGCCTGACCGTCGGGCCATTGCTCCGGGTCGAGCCATTCGTACCCGGTGGCCTCGCTGGCCACCCGGACCTGCGGTTCGCGATCGCAGCGGATCCGGTAGATCAAGTCCATCACTCGCAGCTGGGGGTCGAACGTGGTCGCGAAGACATCCCCGGCGGTCACCTGCAGCCCGGTTTCCTCACGTACTTCGCGCACCAACGCCTCGTGCGGCTGCTCCCCCCGGTCAATGTGGCCACCGGGCAGCGAAAGTCCGGTGCGATGGGTCTGTCGCAGCGCGAGTACCCGCCCATCCCACTCGATGACCGCGACTGCGCCGACCGTGGACGAGGGGAAGATGGCGCGAGTTACCAGGTGCGATGGCCCTGCGGGCATCACCCGATAAGCACGAAGCGCCAATCTTCGCAGCGCTCCGGGGTGGGCATGGGACATCGCTAGGCCGCCGGTTTGGTGGTGTCGCGACTGAGCCGGATCGCCTTGATCCCGTTGTTCAAGACCGCCACGAACGGCACCGCGACGAACGCACCGAAGGCTCCCGCGATGAGGGTTCCAGCGGTAACTGTGACCAGGATCGCCAGGGGGTGCAGGTCGACGGCCTTGCCCAGGATGATCGGGTTCAGCAGGTTGCCGAACAACTGCACGATCAGCACCAGCATCACCGCCACCACGATGGCCGTGACGGCACCTTTGGTGACCAGTGCGATGAGGCAGACGACGAAGCCGGCCACGATCACCCCGATCAGCGGAACGAGCGATCCGAGGAAGATCAGGACGGTCAGCGCTGCCACCAGCGGC
Organism: Actinomycetales bacterium; assembly: GCA_038199265.1. Classification (GTDB taxonomy): domain Bacteria; phylum Actinomycetota; class Actinomycetes; order Actinomycetales; family Dermatophilaceae; genus Allobranchiibius. The sequence goes on from JBBPZD010000052.1 coordinate 5,066, forward strand.
AGACCGGCGATCCAGAACACCGGCACCATGGCCAAGGCGTTGATGCCGGCGAGCAACACCAGACTGCGCATGTACGCAGTCAGTGTGCGCCAGGCGGCGACACCGACGGTTGCAACGTGCTCGCGGGTGTGACTCGGAGCCAGCCGCACCACCCAGCGCCACATCGTGCCGTTGTCCAGCAACATGAACAGAGTTGCAAACAGACACAGAACGACACCGGACAGGATCCCGATGGCGCTGCTTGCTTGGGAGGCCACCCCGGACAAGATGCTCGATTGGTTGAACGCCAGGGTGTTGCCGAGATTCGTCGTGTACTTGTCGGCCTGCAGGGGCGACACCTCGAGCGGCCCGGTGACCAGCCAGGTCCGAATGGTGCCCGCAGCATCCTGCACCTGCCCGATCAGGACGTCCTTGGCCTCGGCGATCTGCGAGATCGAATACCAGGTCAGGAAGGAGATCGCGGCGATCCCCAGGACGAAGACGAGCAGTGCTGCCAGCGGCCTCGGCATCCCGGTGCGTCGCAGCAGCGCAACGGCCGGCTCGAGCAGGGCGCACAGAAGCATGGCGACCGTGATGGTCACTGTGACCAGGTAGACCTGGATCAGGACTGCTCCGACCGCGGTGACAGCGGCAAGGATCAGCAGGATGCACACGGACCACCAGGCCGCGACCTGCACCCCGAAACTGACATCGTCGATGGGCCGTTTTCCGACCGATGTCGGTTCGACACCTTCGGGCACCTCGACCCCATCGGTGATCTGCTGCATCACCTCCTCCGCCAGGTCGGCCGTGCTGCGCGGGTCCACTTCGGACTGTGCGGCAACGGTGGAAGCATGGGGTGGGGCGGGCGGCTCACCCGCCGCAGCATGCCCTGGGGGGTGGGTGGACGTCTGCTTCTTACGGGCCCGGGGCGGGCCCCAACGGGACGTCATACCGGGAGCATCCCACGCTCGACCCCACTCATCCGAGCGCGGCCGCTGCGGAACGCCCGGCAACGCGACCGGAGAAGATGCACCCGCCGAGGAAGGTGCCCTCGAGTGAGTTGTACCCGTGCATCCCGCCACCGCCGAACCCGGCCGCCTCACCGGCCGCATACAGACCCGGTACCGGCTCACCGTCGTGGCCCAGCGCCCGCGAGGACAGGTCGGTCTGGATGCCACCGAGGGACTTGCGGGTCAGCACGTGCAGTTTGATGCCGATGAGGGGGCCCGCGGCGGGATCGAGCAACCGGTGCGGCGCGGCCACCCGCGCGATCCGGTCACCGCGGTACCGCCGCGCCCCGTGGATAGCGGTGATCTGTGCGTCCTTGGCGTATTTGTTCTTCACCTCGCGATCCCGTGCCACGACCTGCCGCTCGATCACGCCGTGGTCCAGCAAGGGCTGCTCGGTCAGCCCGTTCATCTTGCCGACCAGTTCGCGCAGTCCGTCTGCGACGACGAAGTCGGGGCCCTTGTCGATGAACGCCTGTACCGGTGGTGGCGGCGCTGACGTCACCCGGGACGCGAGGGCCCGCAGGTCGCGATCGGTGATGTCGGGGTTCTGCTCGGACCCGGACAGCCCGAATTCCTTGGCGATGATCTTCTTCGTCACGATGAACCAGGAGTGGTCGTGCCCGGCCAGGCCAGGCGCGGTTCGTAGGTGGCGCAGCGTGGAAAGAGTGTCGAAACCGGGCCAGCAGGGCATCGGCAGTCGGCGGCCCAGTGCGTCGAACCACATCGCCGACGGTCCGGGCAGGATGCGGATCGCGTGCCGCGGCCAGACGGGCGCGTAGTTGGCGATGCCTTCGGTGTAGTGCCACATCCGATCGCGATTCACCGTGCGGGCGCCTGCCTGCTCCGACACCTTTACCATCGATCCGTCGACGTAGGCCGGCACCCCGGTCATCATCTGCTTGGGCGCACTTCCCAGGCGCTCTGGCCACCACTCACGAACCATGTCGTGGTTGCCCCCGATGCCACCGCTGGTCACGATCACGGCCTGCGCCGAGAGTTCGAACTCGCCGGCGGACTCCCGGCTGCTTGGCGCTCCGCGCGGTGCGCCGTCCGGCGCGAGTACCTGGCCGCGAACCCCGGTCACCACGCCGCCCACGGTGATCAACTCGGTCACGCGGCATCGGTGGTGGAAGGTCAACTGGCCCGCTTCGGCTGCCTGCAGTGCGGCGTCGACGAAGGGTTTGACCACGCCCGTGCCGGTTCCCCAGGTGACGTGGAAACGCGGGACGGAGTTGCCGTGCCCTTCGGCTCGACCGTCGCCCCGCTCGGCCCAACCGACCAGTGCCAGCCAGCCCATCCCCTTCTCTTTCAGCCATGCGCGCTTCTCACCGGCAGCGAAATCGACATACGCTCGGGCCCACCTTGCGCCCCAGGCGTCCTGGTCCTCCAAACGGTCGAACGCCGCGCTGCCCTGCCAGTCTGACCAGGCCAGTTCCGCAGAGTCGTGAATGCCCATCCGCCGCTGCTCAGGGGTGTTGATGAGGAAGAGCCCACCGAAGGACCACCATGCCTGGCCGCCGAGGTTCGCCGCGTTCTCCTGCTCGACGACAGCGACCCGCTTACCGGCAGCGACCAGCTCCCCCGCAGCCACCAGTCCAGCGAGTCCGGCTCCGACGACGATCACATCAGCGTCCATGCATCTCAACCTACGTCTCCCGCCTGGCACGCCCGGGCGGTTTCGATCCGCCGAAGCGCCAAACTGGGTGGATGGCGCATCCACCCCTTCTCGCAGACGCCGCGGACGCGTTGTACGCGGCCGCGCCCGCCGAGTTCGTTCGCATCCGGTCCGAGCTGGCCTCGGAGGCCATGTCCGCTGGTGACAAAGAGCTCGCAAGTGCGGTGCGGGCCCTACGGAAGCCCACTGCTGCCGCGCACCTCGTGAACCGACTGACGCGCGAGGACCCGGCAGGCCTGACGGACCTGCGCGACCTGGGTGAGCGGCTGCGCGATGCCCAGGCCCGTCTCGACGGCGCCGCGATGAAAATTCTCGCGGCCGAACGAGGTGACCTGGTAAGGCGTCTGACAGCAGCCTGCGCGAGCGAAGAGTCGCCGGCGACGAAGGAACAGGTCGCTGCGACCTTCACGGCAGCGCTCGCTGACCCGCACGCCCAGGTGGCCGTCGACAGCGGGGCGCTGGTGGCCGCCATCAGCTACAGCGGTTTCGGCGAGGTCGACCTCTCAGGCGCAATCGCCGCACCGCTGCGGTTGATCCACGGCGGACGCAACGGCGATTCACCATCGGCGAATCCAGGCCCGTCAGCCCGGGATGAGGAGCGCCGAACGGCTCAGCAGGAGGCGGCGCGGCGAGCAGCCATCGCTCGTACGGCTCGAGCCCGCTCAGCCCTCGAACGTGCCGACGACGCCGTTCGATCCGCTCAACACTCGATGGACGAGGCGCAGGGCCGGCTCGCGCGAGCTGAACGCGATCTGCAGGCGGCCCGAGATGCATCGGAGCAGGCGCAGGTTGCGCAGCATGCAGCGCGCCGGTCACTCGCCGAAACGGAAGTAGCCGTGCTCGACTGACCGACTCGTCACGGCCGACTGGTCAGCCGGCGACCTTCTTCTGGCAGTAGGTGGCCAATGCGCTGCTGTCGCTGCTCGAGGCAGTTCCCGACACAACTGCTTTGCCTGCAGCGTTCTGGGACGCCATGGTCTCCATGTCTCTAGCGACCGCGCCGATGAGCTTCGTGTACTGCTTGTCGGCGGCGCCCTTGGTCGTCGTTCGGATCTAACGCGCGGTGGTGTTGAAGTTCTCTGCCGCGGAACGGATGGTGCTCTTCTTGTTGAGCTTGAGGCTGGCATTCCAGCGCAAGGTCGCCGTCGCGACCCGCGCGGTCGACGTGAGACAGGCCGAGGTCAACTTCACATTCACGGTGCTCGACGGGCTCACGCTGGGCGAACTGGACCTGGCCGTGCTGGCGCCTGCGCCGGTCGACAAGCCTGCGCCGTTACACCCCGCGAGAGCCAACGAACCGACCACCACAGCCGCGGGCACGACACACAGAAGCACATTCGGTCTCACTGAGCACGACATGGCTCAACTGTGCATCG
>JBBPZD010000053.1:0-12464 GCA_038199265.1 Actinomycetales bacterium
GCGCGCCACGACCTCGTATCCGGGAGCCGTCGCGACCCCCTGGTGGTGGTAGGTCGGGCACGACACCTGAGGTCCGAGCAGCTGGGCGAGCAGTGTTCCCGGTTCAGTGACCACCTCGTGGTTGGACCACATCCCCGGCGAGGGGCAGTGCCCTTCGTGACCCACCACGTCCGGCAGGTGCTGGATCAACGTGCCCCCCGCCTCGACGGCCATGATCTGCATGCCCCGACAGATGCCGAGGGTCGGCAGATCGATCTCGCGGCTCGCTGCTGCGAGCGCCAGCTCGCTGCCGTCGCGATCCGGTCGGGCTTCTTGAGACGAGGCGTCCGGGGCCGCTCCGTACCGAACCGATTCGACATCCGCACCACCGGAGATGATCAACCCGTCCAGACGGCCCAGTACCTGCCGTGCCCAATCGGCGTCTGCACCGGGCATCGGCGGGATCACCATCGGGAGGCCACCCGCGGCGATGACTTTTTCCGCGTAGGTCGCGGGCAGCGTCACGCTGAGCTGCCCGCGCCACGGCGCACGGTCGACGGGTTCCAGATAGGAGGTGATGCCTATCGCAGGTCGCGTGTGGTCAGGCATCGTCACAGCGGGGTGACGTAGGCGTTGGAGATACCTCCGTCGACCAGGAAATCCGTCGCGGTGATGAAGCTGGATTCGTCGGAGGCAAGAAAGAGCACTGCGTTCGCAATCTCCTCGGGCTCACCGAAGCGGCCGACTGGAATGTGCACCAACCGGCGGGCAGCACGCTCGGGATCTGAGGCGAACAACTCCTTCAGCAACGGGGTATTGACCGGCCCCGGGCACAGCGCGTTGACGCGTACTCCTTCCCGGGCGAACTGCACTCCCAGCTCACGCGACAGGGCCAGCACGCCACCCTTACTCGCGGTGTACGAGATCTGTGAGGTGGCCGCGCCCATGATTGCCACGAACGACGCCGTGTTGATGATCGAACCGCTCTTCTGTTCGATCATGTAGGGCAGCGCTGCCTTACAGCACAGGTAGACGCTGGTCAGGTTGACCTCCTGTACCCGCTGCCACGCCTCGATACCGGTGGTGAGGATCGAGTCGTCGTCGGGCGGTGAGATACCGGCGTTGTTGAAAGCCACATCCACGCTGCCGTACGTCGATTTGGCCGCAGCGAAGAGCACCTGCACCTCCTCTGCATTCGTGACGTCGCAACGCACGAACAGACCCTCGACCTCATCAGCGACGCGCTCACCTGAATCGACATCGACGTCGCCGATGACGACCCGCGCGCCTTCTTCGGCAAACCGTCGCACCGTCGCGAGACCGATACCCGAGCACCCCCCGGTAACGACGGCGACCTTGCCTTCAAGCCTTCTTGGCATGAGTGTCCTTCTTTCTTGGGTTGTTTCCTCGTCAGAGTCCAGTGGAGATGAAGACGTTCTTGGTCTCGGTGAATGCGGCGAGCGCATCCGGTCCGAGTTCGCGGCCGAGACCGGAAGACTTGAAACCGCCGAACGGCGTGGAATACCGCACTGCGGAGTGGGAGTTGACCGACAGGTTCCCGGCGCGCACCCCGCGTGCAACACGCAGCCCTCGGCCCAGGTTGTCGGTCCAGATCGAACCTGCCAGCCCGTATGCCGTGTCGTTGGCCTTGGCGATCGCGTCGGCTTCGTCGTCGAAGGGCAATACCGCCACGACCGGACCGAAGACCTCGTCGCGCCATACCGGATCCTGCGCATCGCGCGGCAGTACAACGGTCGGCGGGTACCACCAGCCGGCGCCATCGGGCGCGAGGCCACGGAAGGCAATGTCGACATCGGCCTCTTCGACGAATCCGCGGACCCGGTCCCGGTGGGCCGATGAGATGAGTGGACCCATGTCGGCGTCGTCGGCCTGCGCTGGGTCGGCCACTCTAACGGCGCGAACCGCTGGTTCCAAGTGCTCCATGAACCGGTCGAACACGCTGCGCTGCACCAGGATCCGACTACGCGCGCAACAGTCCTGGCCCGCATTGTCGAAGACTGCACCCGGCGCTGCTGCTGCGGCCGCTTCGATATCGCAGTCGTCGAAGACGATGTTTGCGTTCTTGCCGCCCAACTCCAGCGTTACCCGGGTCAGGTCGTTCGATGCCTGCGCCATGATGCGCTTGCCCACAGCGGTCGACCCGGTGAAACAGACCTTCCGGACATCGGGGTGGGTGACGAACCGCTCCCCGACCACACTGCCCTCGCCGGGAACGACGTTGAAAACACCTTCCGGCAACCCGGCCTCCAGCGCCAACTCAGCAAGTCGCAAGGCAGTGAACGGAGTCAGCTCGGCCGGTTTCAACACCACCGTGTTCCCAGCCGCGAGCGCAGGGGCGAAACCCCATCCAGCCACCGGCATCGGAAAGTTCCAGGGGACGATGATGCCGACGACGCCGAGCGGCTCGTGGAATGTCAGATCGATACCCCCGGCAACCGGGATCTGCCGACCGCAGAGGCGTTCTGGCGCAGCGGCGAAGTAGTGCAGTACGTCACGGACGTTGCCGGCCTCCCAGGTGGCATTGCCACGGGTATGTCCGGCGTTCTCGACCTCGAGGCCGGCGAGTTCGTCGATGTGCCCGTCGACCACATCGGCGAACCGGCGCAGCAGGCGCCCGCGGTCGGCAGGTGCGACAGCAGCCCACGACGGCGCCGCTTCCGCTGCCTGCGCGATGATCGCGTCGGTCTCCTCGATGCTGGCGTGCTGCACCGAGCGAATCGGCTGCTCCGTGGAGGGGTTGATGACGTCGTACGTAGTGCTCACAGTCGCTCGAATCCTCTTTGGCGTTCCCAATCGGTGACGGCCGCACCGTAGGCGGCTACTTCTACCTCGGCCGCGTGGGCGTAGTGCTCCACGACGTCGTCGCCGAACGCAGCACGCGCCACTGCCGATCCGAGCAGCAGCTGACGCGCTTCTTCCAGCGTCGAGGGCACCTTGTCCTTGTCACTGGCGTAGGCGTTGCCCTCGAACGGGTCCTCCAACTCCAACTTGTTCTCGATGCCGTAGAGGCCACCGGCAAGCATCGCGGCCGACGACAGGTAGGGGTTGACATCACCGCCGGGTATCCGGTTCTCCAGACGCAACGACGCGCCGTGACCCACCACCCGGAACGCGCAGGTGCGGTTGTCCCGACCCCAGGCAATCGTCGTCGGCGCGAAGGAACCATCGGCAAAACGCTTGTAGGAGTTGATATTTGGAGCATAAAAGTATGTCAGCTCACGTGCCGTAGCGATCATGCCGGCGAGAAACTGATCGAAGAGCACACTGTGGCCACCCGGGCGGGAGTCATCGGAGCAGACCAGTCCCCCGCCTGTTGCTTCCAGTCCGCGTAGCGACATGTGGATATGGCAGCTGTTGCCCTCGCGTTCGTCGTACTTGGCCATGAAGGTCAACGACTGGCCGTGCTGGGCGGCGATCTGCTTCGCGCCGGTTTTGTAGACGACGTGGTTGTCACAGGTGCGGGTCACCTCGTCGAAGAGAAACCCGATCTCGTGCTGACCGAGGTTGCACTCGCCTTTGGCACTCTCCACCACCATGCCTGCAGCCCACATCTGATTACGGATGTCTCGCAGGAGGGGTTCGACACGACTGCCCCCGAGCACCGAGTAGTCGATGTTGTAGCGGTTGGCAGGAGTCATGCCCACGTACTGCTTGTCCCACGCCTGCTCGAAGGTCTCTTCGTACACGTTGAACTCCAGTTCGGTGCCGGCCAGTGCCGTCCAACCAGCCGCCGAGGCCCGCTCCACCTGCTCCAGCAGGATCGACCGAGGGGCTTGACGCACCCGCCCGGTGCCGTCGATCCAGGCGAGATCGCACTGGATCATCGCGCAGGTGGGTTCGGCTGGGGTGCGCCGCAAAGTGCTCATATCGAGCTCGAAAAGGAAGTCACCGTATCCGCGCTCCCACGACGTCATCGCGTATCCGTCGATCGTATTCATCTCGACGTCGGCCGTCAGCAGATAATTACAGCCTTCGGTCGCACCTTCCAGCGCGTAGTCGAGGAAGTAGTGGGCATGCAATCGCTTGCCCTGCAAGCGACCCTGCATGTCGGTGAACGCCACCATCACAGTGTCAATCCTGCCCGCCTCGATCTCTGCCCGCAGCTGATCCAGGGTGAACTTCGGTGCCGTCATGGTCTTCCTTCATTCGGTGTGATTCGGGTGGTGTGGGTCATCGCGTCGTGGCTCATCCGAGTAGCCCTTTCAGAAGTTCTCCGGTCGCGTCGCAGTGTTCGCGCATCGCGTCTGCTGCGTCTTCGCTGGCACCGTGCAGCACCGCCTCGACGATGCGGTGGTGTTGTGCGTGGGAGTGATCGATATTTCGTGGCAACACCGGGATGGCAGCGAGCAGATCGCTGAGAGAAGCCTGTGCGCGGGTCACCGCCTCCATCAGCATCGCGCTCCCTGACAGCGTCGCGATCGCCAGGTGCAGACGTGAATCGGCGATCCGGTGTTCGGCAGTACCGACGTGGCTGCGGGTATCGGCCAGGCAGGTCGAGAGCCAGGCGCGTTGTTCGCCGTCCAGGGACTGGCGGGCGGCAAGTTCCGCGGCGCCCGGCTCAACAACTCTGCGGAACGCCAGCACGTCCCCGACGTCGTATTCGCTCACCGGCCGTACGCCGACCGGGCTGGTCCCGTCGTAGGTAACGAAGGTGCCGCCGCCGCGGCCACGGGTTGTCTGCACCAAACCCGCCTCGCGCAGTGCGGCGATCGCATCGCGCAGTGTCATTCGACTGACCCCGAGCCGTTCGGACAGCTCGCGCTCCGGCGGTAGCTGCTCGCCATCAGCGAAAACACCGAGTCGAACAGCGGTCGCCAGCTGACCCACGACTGCTTCGAAAACGTTCCCGACCGCCGGTTGCAGGCTGCCTTGCTGCAGGCCCCGTTCGGGCACGGCATGCGACGCAGCTATCACGGGAACAGTCTCTCGACCGCGCTCGCTCCCGTCAATGGTTTGAGAACAAACCTTTTTCTTCAAATCTATAGACGCCTCGATGCCACGGGTCTAACCTCGCGCTCAACGACTTTAGAATCCAGGAGCCCTCATGGCTGATACAGAAGCCCCCCTCTCAGACGACGATGAACTACTCGCGACCCTCGGTTACAAGCAGGAATTGAGCCGTAGTTGGTCGAGTTTCTCCAACTTCGCCATCTCGTTCTCCATCATCTCGATCTTGGCCGGCTGCTTCACTACGTTCGGTCAGGCATGGAACAACGGTGGCCCCGTGGCCATCTCCTGGGGATGGCCGGTCATCTCGGCCCTGATCCTCATCATTGGTCTAACGATGAGTGAATTGGTCTCTGCGTACCCGACCTCGGGTGGCATCTACTGGTGGGCTTCGAAGATGGGTGGCCCTGCCGCCGGCTTCTTCGCCGGCTGGTTGAACCTAATCGGCCTCTTGGCAGTAACCGCGTCGGTGGGTTACGGATCGGCCACCTTCCTGGACCTCACGCTCGACACCCTGAGCGAATCCTGGGCGAAGTTCTCAGGCCTCAAGGTGGTGTTCCTCTTGTTCGTCGTCATCATGCTCCTGGGCGCGGTTGCGAACATCTTCAGTAGTCACTTGCTCGCCGTGATCAACAACATCTCCGTCTGGTGGCACGTGGCAGGCGCGGCCATCATCATCGGAGTGCTCTTCCTGATCCCCGAAAAGCACCAGAGCGCCAGCTTCGTGTTCACCGAACGCATCAACAATTCCGGCTATCTCGACAACAAGTACTGGTTCCTCGTACTGCCTCTCGGACTGCTGCTCACCCAGTACACGATCACCGGTTTCGACGCTTCCGCTCACCTTTCTGAAGAAACCCAAGGCGCCGCCAAGGGTGCTGCCCAGGGCATCTGGCGCTCGATCTTCTACTCGGCAATCGGCGGTTACGTGCTGCTGTTGGCTTTCCTGTTCGCTGTCCAGGACCCGGCTGCCGTCACCAAGGGTGGTGGCGCCGTCGACATCATCTTCGGGCAGGCACTCCCACAGGGGTGGCACCTGCTCATCCTCTTCATCTCGACCGCCGGCCAACTGTTCTGCGCTACTGCCTGCCTCACCAGCGCATCGCGAATGACGTTCGCCTTCAGCCGTGACGGGGGTATCCCCGGGTCGACGCTACTCGCCAAGGTGAACCCGAAAACCCGCATTCCAGCTAACGCCGTCACCTTCGTCGCCGTCGTCGGCGTCATCATCACCCTGCCTGCGCTGGTGCAGGTAGACATCAACGGCAGTCCCGTACCTGTGGCGTTCTACGCAGTCACCTCGGTAGCCGTCATCGGTCTCTACCTCTCGTTTGCGATCCCGATCTTCCTGCGCTGGCGGGTAGGTGACGCTTTCGTCCCCGGTTCATGGACCCTGGGTTCGAAGTACAAGTGGATGAATATCGTTGCCGTGGCCGAGATCGCGTTCGTCTGCATCTACTTCGTGATGCCTTTCACCCCCAGTGCGATCCCCGGTAACAAGGACTTCTCGTTCAAGTTCGTGAACTACGCGCCCGTGCTGACGTTCGGCAGTCTGTTGATCTTGGCGGTCTGGTGGTTCGCCTCGGCGCGCAAGTGGTATACCGGTCCACTACACACCATTGACACGGCAGTGACGGAGGCGTTCGACGATTGACACCAACCCCCTCGATCCACCGCTGCCGAAAGTGCAGCGGTGGATCGACTTCGGCGGAACCTGGGCATTGCTGAGTCGAACCGACACATCGGTCACCATCTCGCTGCGCCGCTGCGACGGCGGTGAAGAAGCAGAACGTCTCACCAGCACAGATCCCGCGCTGATCGCATTCGTTGATCACCCGCCTACCGTGGAGCAATGACGAACCGGCTCGCTTCCGCGACCAGCCCCTACCTGCAACAACACGCCGGAAACCCGATTGACTGGCAGGAATGGTCGGATGCCGCCCTCGCCGAAGCCCGCGAGCGCGACGTGCCCATCCTGTTGTCGGTCGGGTACGCCGCATGCCACTGGTGTCACGTGATGGCACACGAAAGTTTTGAGGACACCGGGGTCGCCGATGTCGTCAATGCCGACTTCGTCGCCATCAAGGTCGATCGCGAAGAACGCCCCGACATCGACTCGGTCTACATGGACGTCACGATGGCCTTGACCGGACGTGGGGGTTGGCCGATGACCTGTTTGCTGACCCCGTCGGGCGACCCGTTCTTTGCCGGCACGTATCTGCCGCGCGCCAAGTTCCTGCGTCTGCTCGCCGCGGCCACCGACGCCTGGTGGAACCGCCGCGATGACGTGCTCACCTCTGGCGCCTCGATCTCGTCACAGCTGCGGGAGGCGGCGGCTCCCGAGCCGCATCCGGTCGACGAGGCGCTCGTACGCACCAGTGTCCATCTGATGGCGCAACGTTTCGACACCGTCAACGGCGGTTTCGGTGACGCCCCGAAGTTTCCGACCACATCCGGCCTGGAGTTTCTCCTTCGGGCAGCTGTCCTGCTGGGCGATGAGCATCCCCGTGACATGGCCACGCAGACGCTGGAGGCGATGGCCCGCGGCGGTATCTACGACCAGCTCGGCGGCGGGTTCGCGCGCTACAGCGTCGACGCGCAGTGGGTGGTTCCGCACTTCGAGAAGATGCTCTACGACAACGCCCAGCTGTTGCGGGTGTACACCCGTGCGTGGTGTGCCACCGCGAACCCTCTCTTCGAACGCGTGGTTACCGAGACCATTCGTTTCATGCTCGATGAACTCCTGACCGACCAGGGCGCGTTCGCGTCGTCGCTGGACGCCGACACCGAAGGCGTGGAGGGCCTGACCTATGCCTGGACGCCAGAGCAGTTGATCGACGTTCTCGGGGTGCAGGACGGTAATCGTGCCGCTGAACTGCTGACAGTCACCGCTTCCGGTACCTACGAGCACGGGGCATCCACTCTGCAGTTACCGGCTGATCCGGCCGACGCGTCGTGGTGGGAGCGCACCCGCGCGACCTTGCTCACCGCCCGAGACGAACGCCCGCAGCCCGGCCGCGACGACAAGGTGGTGGCGTCGTGGAACGGCCTGACGATAGGCGCCCTCGCCGAAGCCGGCGCGGTGTTCGAGCGACCGGACTGGCTTGCCGCAGCGTCCAGGTGCGCCGGTGCAGTGCTCGAGATTCACCGAGTCAGCGGGCGGCTGCGGCGTACATCACGCGACGGCGGCGTCGGCGGGACCCTCGCCGCTGCCGACGACCTCGGCAACCTCGCCGAAGGACTACTCACGCTGCACCAGGTTCAGCCACGAGAGGGGTGGCTCGCTGCTGCAGCTCAGTTGCTTCAGGCCGCGATCACCCACCATGACGATGGCCGAGGTGGTTTCTACGACTCTGCCGACGACTCCGAGGTACTCATCGTGCGCCCCCGTGGTCACGTCGACGGCGCGGAGCCGTCGGGCACCTCTGCGCTGGCCGGCGCACTCCTGACCCACGGCGCTCTCACCGGTTACCCCGCCCAGATCGAGCGTGCCCAGCGCGGGGTGGACGCTGTTGCGTGGCTGGCAGAGCGCGACCCCGGCATGGTCGGTCACGGTCTTGGCGTCGCAGTGGCTCTGCTGCACGGACCCCTGCAAGTCGCGGTCAGCGGCTTTGACGACGTTGCAGTCGACATGCTTGCTGCTGCCTGGCGCAGCACCGCGCCAGGCCGTGTCATCGCGGCCGGGGCTGCGGATGACCCCGATCAGCCGCTACTCGCCGATCGCCCGCAGGTCGATGGGCTATCCACGGCGTACGTATGTCGCCAGTTCGTCTGCGACGCGCCGGTTACGTCGACTGCGCAGCTACGGACGGCGCTGGAAGAGCCGTCAGCCGAGGTCGAGTAGTCGAGCGCCGTTCTCCCAGAGCACCGCCCGCATCCAGTCATCACCGAGACCCAGGTTGGTCAACGCCGTCAGTTGGTGCGCGTAGGGGTACGGGATGTTGGGGAAGTCCGACCCGAGCACGATCTTCCCCTTCAGCTCCGGCAACCGTGCACGGTACGCCGCCGAGGTCGGTGTGCGCGATTCGACGAAATCGGTGAAAGCCATCGTGGTGTCCAGGTGAACCCGCTCGTATGCCAACGCCAGATCTGCGAAGTCGTCGTATTGAGGCATACCCATATGCGCGATCACGAGGGCCAGCTGCGGGAAGCGCCGCAAGACTGCGGCGATGCGCGACGGCCCGGTGAATTGGCCTGGCAGTGGGGCTGACCCGCCGTGGATCACCACGGGAACAGCTGCCTGCTGCAACAGCTCCCAGGCTGGATCGAGCAGTGGATCGTCCGGGGCGTACTGACCCACCTGGACGTGCATCTTGAACAGCCGCGCACCGGCCGCCAGCGCCCGCGCGACGTACGTTCCGACATCCGGCTCGGGGTAGAGGGTGCCGCAGTGGATGCCGTCCGGCACCCGATGGGCGAACTCGGCGTTCCATTCATTCAGCCAGGTCGCCATACCGGGCTTGTGCGGGTACGTCAGCGCGGGTATGGCCTGCATTCCGAGCGCGCGCGCTATCTGTAGTCGCGTTTCTTCATCGAAGCGGTACTGGATGGGCCAGGCCTGCCCGTAATTCGTGCCTGCCCGATCGAAGTAGTTCCACACCTTGCGCAGCACGGACTCGGGTAGGAAATGCACGTGGATATCCGCCAGACCGGGAATCCCCAGTGCTTCCAAATATGCCGGGATGCTTGAGTCGTCAACGGGACCCGCAGTGGTGCGCACCCTGCGACTCTAGGTCGCGCGGTGGAGCCGCGTCAGACCTGTGGCCGGATGAACGGGAACGCCAGAGTCTGTCGGATCGATGCCCCGGTCAGCATCATCACGATTCGGTCCACCCCGAGCCCCAGTCCACCCGTCGGGGGCATCGCGAGCTCCAGTGCTGAAAGGAAGGCCTCATCTATCTGCATCGCCTCCAGGTCGCCGGCCGCGGCAGCTATGGATTGCGCCGTCAGCCGTCGGCGCTGGTCGATCGGGTCGACCAGTTCGCTGTAGGCGGTACCGATCTCCGCGCCGAACGCGACCAGATCCCAGCGCTCGGACAAGGCGGGGTCGCAGCGGTGGGTACGTGTGAGAGGCGAGGTCTCCAGTGGAAAGTCGGTATAGAACGTGGGGAACTGCGTCTGCTTCTCGACCAGCTCGTCGTACAGTGCCACTACCAACTGTCCGTTCGTCGAGGCAGTGGTGGTCGCAATGCCGTGTTCGGCACAGATGGCGAGGATCTGTTCGCGCGATGACGAGGTGTCGAGCGCCTGCCCCACCGCGTCCGACACCGCACTGTGCACGGTCTTGACCGGCCATGGGACGTCGAGGTCAACCTCGAACATCGCACCCTCGGGCGCCACTCGCCGGGCTAACGGTGCGCCGTTGACAGCAACGGCGACCGCCAGGATCACCTCGCGGGTCAACTCACGCATCGTGTTGTAGTCGCCGTAGGCCTCGTACGCCTCCAACGAGGTGAATTCTGGGTTGTGGGTTGCGTCGGCGCCTTCGTTGCGGAAATTTCGGTTCAATTCGAAGACCCGTTGCATCCCCCCGACTGCCAATCGCTTCAGGTACAGCTCAGGGGCGATCCGCAGGTAGAGGTCCATGCCGTAGGCGTTGATGAAGGTCTTGAAGGGCCGGGCAGTCGCGCCCCCGTGCACCGCCTGCAGCATCGGAGTTTCCACCTCTAAGAACTGACGAGACTGGAAGGCCTCGCGCAGCGCGCGGACGCCCAGCGAGCGCTTCTTCAGCAGGTCCATCGCGTCTGTGTCGATCAGCAGCTCCAACGACCGATGACGACTGCGGACGTCCTCGCTGAGCACCGAGCCCAGCGTCGGTAGCGGGCGAAGACACTTCGCGGCCATCTGCCACTGCTCCATCAACAACGACAGCTCTCCGTTGCGCGAGGTGGCGACCCGTCCGGTAACGCTGACCATGTCTCCGAGGTCGACACTCCGACGCCACATCTCCCTCGCGTGAGCAGGTGTTTGATCGGCGGTCACCATGACCTGAATTCGCGCACCCTCGTCGTCGAGCACAGCGAAAACCACCCCACCCAGATCGCGCCAGGCTCGCACCCGCCCACACAACGAGACGCGTTGGTTGGTGACCACGTTCGCCGGGAGCTGGGGACACTTGTGGATCACCTCTGCTACGCGAGCCGTGCGCGGCACCTGCACCGGGTAGCCCTGCATTCCGGCTTCCTCGAGCATGTGGAGTTTGCCTCGCCGGACCCGCTGCTGCTCGGTGAGTGTCTCCTGTGGAGGGGCCGGGATCAGGAGTTCTTTCTCCTGATCCAGTACCAACTGCACGAAATCCGGCTCAGCGCGTGGGGGCTGGACATCAGAGGGCCGCGGACCCGTCAGGAGCCGCGGCAGCACCATCGGTAAGAAGCCCTCGGCAATGCCCATCGCCAACGCAGCCCGGGGCACCGTCAACGCAGGGTCGTAACAGAGCAGGCGAGGCACCCACGTAGGGCGGTACTTGTCGTTGGACCGGTACAGCGTCTCCAGTTGGTAGAAGCGTGAAGCAAAAGACAGGGCAGCATCACTGGCCCGGGTGACCGGTCCTGCTCCAACCTGATCTGCATTGTCGAAGACGCTTCGAAAGACCGCGAAGTTCAGAGATACCCGACGGATACCGTGAGCGGGACCCTGTTCGACCAATTTAGCGACCAGAAACTCGTTCAGTCCGTTCTCCGCATCACGATCACGTCGCATGAGGTCCAGCGACACCCCGCGTACACCCCAGGGCACGAACGACAACAGTCCGCGGATTTTCCCAGCTGCGTCGTGCGCAGTGACCACGACGCAGCGACCATCAGCGGGGTCACCCAGACGGTTGAGAGCCATCGAGAAACCACGTTCGGACTCATCTCCACGCCAGCGTTCAGCAAGCTTCTCGACCTCGCTCAGCTCCTCAGCGCTGAGTTCGCTGTGCCGACGCACAGAGGCGGTGTATCCGGCCCTGGCGATTCGCGTCACGGCCTGCCGCACCGGCCGCATGTCGTGACCGCGCAAACTGAACGTGTCTACGTCGATGATCGCCTCATCACCGAGAGAGAACGCCTTCAGTCCCGCGGCCCCATACTCCTGCGCGGCTGCCTCACTCGTCGACAGAACAGTCGCGTACCACCCGTTTTCTCGACAATGCCTCAGCCACAGACTGATCGCATCGGCCCATGCCCCGCGATCTCCCACAGGATCACCGCTGGCTACAGATGTCGTTCCTTCCGTGCGGTAGGTCAGTGCAGCGTTACCGTCCGAGGAGAAGATCACACTCTTGTCGCGCCTGGTGGCGAAATAGCCGAGCGAATCGCCTTCTCCATGCTTCAACAACAGCCGGCGTACCTGCAGTTCCTCCGCCGCAGACTGGAGCTGCTGACCGCGCCCGGAACGCCAGAACACCAGGATCGCGAGAAGCAGCACGACGCTGGAAAACAAACCTGCGAGCCCGAAGAGCCACACCGGCCCCTGATGGTTGTTCAATCCAAACGTCCCCTGAGGGCTCGTCACTCCGAGAGCCGAACGAATTGCCC
>JBBPZD010000054.1:0-8162 GCA_038199265.1 Actinomycetales bacterium
GCGGCTGCGACATCAGGAGCCTTCTGGGCGTGGGGGCCAATTTCTGCCATTGCGCGCATGTAGGCACGTTTGTCCAGCGCCTCGTGTAGCGCTTCGAGTTGCTGTCTGGTGAGGAACTGCACCTCGTCGAAAAGCAGGATGACGCCACGCCGCCGCTCGTCGGCAGCCTCACCGACCGCGAGCAGGACATCGGTGAGATCGAGCGCGAGGTTGGCGTGATCGGCGAAGCCTTCGGCGGCCTCCACATCGAAACCAGCGGTCCAGGAGCCCTGAGAGTCGAGGCCGACGGTAAATGACTTGAGGACGGCTGCTGCGTGTTGGAACCTGTGGGTCCATCTCGCGTGCGGAGACGCATTCCACGCAGCCCGGTGACGATCATGGATTGCTCGGTTCGGCCTGCTTCGATCCTGGCCAGCAGTAGGTCGAAGGCCCGCAGCTCATCGCGACCGATAACGGCCTCGGGCTCGACGCCCGCGTTCGGCGTGTACGGATTCATGAGTTCCTTGATCAGTTCAGTTCAGGAGGTTTAGTCGGGTTTATCCAGAATGAATAAACCCGACTAACCTTCCTAAACCCGGGCGCCGGCCTACTGCCTGCTGACGCCCCAGGTTTTTAGGAGTGGAGACCTCACGGCTGTGAGGCGGTCGTACTCGTCGAGGATCTCGGCAGCAATCTCGCCAACAGCCCCGAAGGCGAAGATCTCTTCGATCAATGCGTCATTTTTCGAGTCCGGGGTGACGATGGCCAAGCCGACAACTCCGCGATATTTCACGCGGCCGTAAATGATGCACCAGTTGCGCGGGAGCAGCACCCACACCGTCACGTGTAGCTCGATGGCTGTTCGAGTCGCCCTACGTCGATCAAGCGGCCACGCGACTGGATCTGATCTTCGAGGACCGCAGCGACGCCGACGGAATTGTCAGTGTGCTCAACGAAGTTCGCGCCCACGCCCTGCCGAGTAGCGCAGCCTGACGGGGCTGCACATCTAGCTAACTGGACAGGAAGTCCGAAAGTCCCTGCAGGAGCCGCGCGACGTCCTCTTCGTTGATGTACGGGGCAAGGCCCACGCGCAATGCGTTCGTGTCGTCCAGGTCCAGACGGCGGAACACCTCGTACGCGTAGAAAGAGCCGGCGGGGGCGAGGATGTCGCGGGCGGCGAGGAACTCGTAGGCGTCCCACGTTTTGCGGCCGGGGAGGGTGATCAACGTGGTGGGTGTGCGCTCGGCGGCCCGGGAGTGGATGACGGCTCTCTCACCGAAGCTTGCTACGCCCTCTTCAACCATGGTCCGCAGGCTGTTCTCGTGCTCCTCGATGGCGGCGTAGGACGCGCGCAGCCGATCCCGGCGCGTGGTGGCCGAGCCGGGCGCGATGTTCGCGAGGAAGTCCACTGCGGCTGTCGCACCGGCCATGATCTCGAACGGCAAGGTGCCCAGCTCGAAGCGGTCGGGTACGTCGTTGCTCGACGGCATCAGTTTGTCCGGGCGAAGCGTGCCCAGCAGCTCGGGTGTCGATGCCAGCACTGCGCAGTGCGGGCCCAGGAATTTGTAGGGCGAGCACACCAGGCTGTCGACTCCGAGGGCGGTCAGATCGACCAGGTCGTGAGCGGCGTAGTGCACGGCGTCGACGTGGAAAAGCGCACCGACCGCATGTACGACATCCGCGATGGCCCGCAGTGGAGGCTTGGTTCCAAGGACGTTCGATGCCCCGGTGACGGCGACCAGTTTGGTGCGATCGGTGATCGCCTCCTCGACGCTGTCCCAGCTGATCTCGGCGGTGCTGGGGTCGAAGTCGATCCACTTCACGGTGGCGCCGGCGGCTTCGGCCACCTGCACCCACGGGCGGACGTTCGCGTCATGGTCCAGGCGAGAAACCACCACCTCGTCACCGGCTCCCCAGTTCTTGGCGAGCGCGCGACCGAGGTCGTAGTTCAGCTGCGTCGCGCTGCGGCCATAGACGATGCCGCCCTGCGGCGCAGCGAGGAAGTCGCTGTACGCGGAACGGAACTCCTCCACCGCGTTCTCGGAGTTTGCCTCGGAGCTAATGGCGCCCCCGCCGTCATTGGACAGCGGTCCGGTCAACGTGGCAGCGATCGCCTCGCCCACCTCGCGCGGTGTCTGGGTGCCACCGGGGGCATCGAAGTGAGCGATGCCTGAGGTCAAGGACGGAAAGTGGGCGCGTAGCTCGGTCACGTCGTACATCACGGTGAGTCCTAGGGTTCGGCGGCGGCCCGCAGCGGGCGAAGCGGCAAGCTGGCGTTGCACTGCGCTCTACTGGAACTGTATTGCTCTTTCTGCGCGGCGACGTGCGACTGATCTGACGATCCACCAACTGGCCGATATCTGTGACTTGAGCAGGCGAATGCTCGGCCATATCGAGTTGGGCAAGCCAATCCCAGCCTCCTGACCGTGGCAGTCGCGCCGCGCTTGCCGGCCGCATCGGCGAGGCTGGCCGGCGACAGGGAGTACAGCTATCGCAATGATGGAATTGAGTCGGTGCGGTTCGTGCGAGTCATCCGCCCAGCCGGCTGAGCGCCACCTCAACGAAACAATTACCGATCACGGGAGCCGACAATGATCCTCATCACCGTCAAGACCAAGCTGAAGCCGGGCTGCGCCGAGGAGTACCTGGCAGCCAACCGGCCCTTCCTCGAGGCGACCCGCAGAGAGCCGGGCAACAGGTGGTATGAGCACTTCCGCAGTGTCGACGACCCGGACACGATCCTCACCCAGGAGGCGTTCGATGACGCGGCAGCGGGTGAAGCCCACGTGAACTCCGAGCACTTCCAGCACTACCTCGCCAATAACGACACCAAGCACCTGGTCGCCGAGGTACCCGACATCATCTATCTCGACGTCCCGCAGCAGAACGGCTGGGACAAGATGGCCGAATTCTGAGCCGCTTAGGCGAAGTCCGGTTCGGCCTGGAGATATCGGAGGAGGCGTTCTGCCCATCTCCAGATCCGCCTCCTCGAAAACCTAGGGAATCGCTGGTAGTTTCAGGGCGACGCAGGGGTTGAGCACTTCGGGTTCGACGGCGTGGGCGGGGCGAAGCTCGCCGAGGGCGCGCTGCGGCGCGCACGGTTGAACGGAGTCTCAGTCGAAAACGGTTCGACCGGAGGGGTCGGGCCAACCATCGATTTGGAGGTCGCCTTGTTCGATCAGGCATTGGAAGAGTTGGACGTCGAGGAGTTCTGGCGTAAGGGGTACGCCATTATCCCCGACGTCTACACCGACGAAGAGGTCGAGAAAATGCGCACGCAGGTGCGCGAGCACTGTGCAAGTGGCGGCGGGGAACTTGCCACCGCGCCACTGAAGCACGTCCTGGCAGACGGCCGGATGGCCTCGGTGGCCAAGAAACTGCTCCACACCGATCGGGTGTTGTACGGCGGGGACAGCTCGGCCACCATCAACGGTGTCATTCGCGCGTGGCACAAGGACAACACCGACCGGTTGGACCCGGAAGCACCCGACTGGGACGACCGCTACACCCAGCTTCGCTTCGGCATCTACCTGCAGGATCACACCGAGCACACCGGCGGCCTCAACCTGAAGGTCGGCTCGCAGGACATCTGTGACCTGGAGTCGGGGCCGACGTTGTACTGCCAGAACAAACCGAACGACCTGCTCGTATGGAGTATGCGGATCAGTCACTCTGGTGCCGGAACTCTGCTCAAGGACCCCAGCGCACGATTCCCCGAACCGCACGAATGGAATGCGTTTCCCGCAGATGAGGTCGCGCCGGCTCACGACGAGCGGATGGCGATCTTCGCCCACATCGGTGCTGACGACAAGCATGGTCGTCGTTATCTCGACTACCTCAAGACCCGCACCTACATCGTCAACGCGTGGCGCCGTCGGCCCTTCACTGCGGAGATGGTCGAGGACCTCGGGGCGGTCGGCTTCGTCGTGCGTGACATGCCTGCCGAGGTGAAGGACGACAAGCGCGCCGGCCTGTCTCAGCTCTGGGCGCCGTTCTGGTACATGGGCAAGGCAGAACCGGTGGCCGCCACCCCCGCTGCTCCCACGCCCACGACGCCCCAACCCGCTGCTGCGCCTGCCCGCCCGGCACCCAGCCAGGCGTTCACCAAGCGGTACGGCCGTGCTGTCAAGCGCCGCGCCAGTGGAATCGTCGGAGGCGCGAAGCAGGGTTGGAACGACGCAGCACCCAAGGCCAAGAAAGCGGCCCGGGCCGGTCGCTAGAGGCATAACAAGAGACGAGTGCACCCGGGCCACCAGGGTCCGGGTGCACTCGTGTCCGAGGGCGACGGGCAACTACCTGCGGTCTGAGGCCAGAGCGTGGTGGCCAGGGTGGGGTTGGGTCGGGATGGTTCCGAGACGACCGGACTGGAAGTCCTCGAAGGCTTCGATGAGTTCTTGTCGAGTGTTCATGACGAACGGGCCGTAGGCAGCGACGGGTTCGCGGATGGGCCGCCCGCCGAGCACCATCACGTCCAGGCTGGTGGCCCCACCAGCCTGGCTCTCGCTGGCAGCAAGCTCGATCGCGTCTCCTGGACCGAAGGTCGCGAGCTGGCGGGCGTGAATGGGTTGACCTTTCGTTCCGACGCAGCCGCGACCGGACAATACGTACACGAGGGCGTTGAAGTTGCGCGGCCAGGGCATCTGCAGTCGCGCACCCGGGGCCACTGTGGCGTGCACCAGCGAAATGGGGGTGTGCGTCACGCCGGGGCCGGGATAGCCGGCCACCTCGCCGGCGATGACGCGCACCAGTGCGCCGCCGTCCTCGCTGGACAACAGTTTCACCGCCCCGCTCTCGATGTCCTGGTATCGCGGTTGGGTCATCTTCTGCGATTTGGGCAGGTTCACCCACAGTTGAATCCCGTGGAACAGCCCACCGGTCACGACGAGAGATTCCGGGGGAGTCTCGATGTGCAGCAGTCCCGAACCGGCCGTCATCCACTGCGTGTCGCCGTCGGTGATCTGGCCGCCGCCACCAGACGAATCCTGATGGATCAGGGCGCCGTCCATCATGTAGGTGACGGTCTCGAAGCCGCGGTGCGGGTGCCAGGGGGTGCCCTTCGGCTCGCCCGGCGCGTACTCCACCTCACCCATCTGGTCCATGTGGATGAACGGGTCGAGAGTGGCCATGTCGACCCCGGCGAACGCGCGATGCACGACGAAGCCTTCTCCCTCGAGGCCGGTCGGCGCGGTGGTGACCAACCTCACCGGACGCGAGCGAGCCTCCGGTTGAGGCGGCCCGATACGCGGCAGCGCGAGGATGTTGTCGACGGTTACAGCTGGCATGGGGGTCTCCTCGTGGGCAGAGGGTTGCAAGAAAGTCGGAACATCTCAAGTTTAGATGACGCGTCAACTAAAATCCAGCGGGGTGCAATCTCAGCCGGTCTGACCCTCGTCGCGGCTCTCGGCGATCCGATGCGGGATCCGCAGTAAGCGAATGCCAGTGACCAGGACGAGCCCACCGATCAGGTTGCCGAACGCGGACCAGCCGAGCGCACCCAACCAGTCGAGGTACCCGTAGTCAGCCTTGCCGGTGAGTAGCCCCGCGAACATCAGAATCGAATCCAGTACCGAATGGAACAGCTGAGCACCGACGAGCACGAACGACATCAACACGGCAGCGAATGCCTGGACGCCGAGGTTGTCGGTTGCGTGCTGCATGCGCGTCAGCAACGTGATGACCGCGCCGGCGAGCACGGCGAGGAAGAACGAACGCCACGAGATGCCGAGGTGGGCGTAATGGGAGCCCGCCTTGACTGCCGCATCATGCACATCAGGGAACGCCACGACGATCATCGCGGCCATCGCATAGCCAGCGATCAAGTTGGCACCCAGGGTGACCACCCAGAGCCTGATGAGCTGCGCGACCGTCCCCACCTTGGCAATCACGGCGATGACCGGTACCAGGAAGTTCTCGGTGAAAAGCTCGCTGCTGGCCAACAGAAGAGCCACGAAACCGACCGTGAATGCCAGCGACGCGAGGAGGGCGTCACCTGTCTTGGCTTCAACCACGAGATAGATCAATACGCCGACCCCGACATCGACACCGCCCAGCAAGCCCGTCGACAGCAGTGGGAGCAGGCGCCGGTCCAGTCGTTCATGCCCTTCAGAAACCAGGCGCTCGTAGGTCTCCTCCAGCTCGGGCTCTTCACGTGAACCCTTGGGCGGCGAGATTTTCTTGGACTTGTTCGACGGCTGACTCACGTGAGGACCCGAGGTGGGTTTGGTGGGGAATACACAGACGCACGCTATCCGTCAGCATCGTCGAGACCGACACCGCTCGGTCATGAGTGGGGATCGCGCGATTTTTCGTTTGAATAATGCTTTCGGCCGACGAGTGCTTGGATCAAAAGATGCCGACAGAGAATGACCCAGCCCAAACGGTTACGCCGACGCGAGCGAACCGGGGGAAACGTCTATTGAGAGGCGCAATGCTGCTCATACCGATTCCTACGGGGGCCGCGCGCCGTGCTGCTGAAGCGCAGCAGTACTGGAACAGCCCGTCGTCGGATCAGCTGCTGTCTAATTCGCATCACCGCGACTCCGACTTCCCTGAAGGGGTCGCAACCTGGGAGCGGATCGGGCGCATGCACCTGGACTACTTCAACGAATTCGCACGCTCGAACGGCACGTCGACCGAGCCGGAACGGGTCTTGGAGTGGGGAGTCGGTGGAGGTGCCAATGCGGTGGCCTTCGCCCCGACAGCGAAAGAATTCATTGCGGTGGAGGTCTCGCAGGAAAGTCTCCAGGAGTGCGGTCGACAGGTTCGCGAGGTCTGTGACACGACGTACACGCCGGTCCTCGTCGGAGCCGACTCCCCTGAGGACGCAGTGGCGGCCGTCGAGGGATCGATCGACTTGTTTATCTGCTTCTACGTCATGGAGCTCTTACCCAGCCAAGACCACGGCCGTCGGGTCCTGGATGTCGCAGCACGGCTTCTGCGCCCGGGCGGCACCGCCGTCATCCAGATCAAATACCAAACGACGTCGCTGCGCACCCGCTCACGGACGTGGAGCTACACCCGGCAGATCGCGTCAATGACCAGTTATCAGATCGATAAATTCTGGACCTTGGCCGCCGATGCCGGCTTTACTCCCCAATGGATCAAGCTCGTTCCTAAGAATGAACTCGATGAGCGGTACGCCTACTTCTTCCTCACCCGGAACTGAGACATGCCCGCGCCAGTCGGGGCCGGGAACGTCTCGTTTTGATCGAGGTAGGCATCGATGATCGTGCCGCATCGGGCCGCCTGCAAGACGGGTCCGTGACCGGGGTAGACGACTGCAACGTCAAGCTCGCGCAGCCGGTGCATGCTTGCGATGTAGTCCTCGATGCTCGACCCGTGCAGCCCGTCGAGAAGTTGTTCATCGGTCTCGAGGTCGTAGACGACGTCGCCGCTGAACAGGACTCGTTCGGCCTCGGCGTAAAGCCCGGTACAACCCGGGCTGTGGCCGGGCAGATGCAGCACGGTGAGCTGTTGGTCGCCAAGGTCGATGCTTGCCCCGTCGAGCAGAGGCGCGCTGCGGACAGCTCCGCGTAACCGGTACTTCCCAGGCCGGTAGGCGGCATGCGGCAGCGCGTCGATCAACCATCCCGGGGTGACTGCGTTGTGCATTCCCAGCTGGTTGGCGAGCTCGGGCCCGCGCAGCGTGTTGCCCCCCGCGGGCGCGGTGATGTTCTCGGCCGGGTGAGCGTGGCAGAGGTTGAATTCGTGAGCCCCGCCCGCGTGATCGAGGTGGGCATGGGTGATGACCACGACCGGATCGCGGTCGAACAAGTGCGGTAGGTGCTCGCGCAGGCTGCCCACCCCTAGCCCGGTGTCGACAATCAGGTCACGATCGCGGCCGCGTAGATGCCAGATATTCGCTCGCAGGAATGGGTGAACGTGCGGCTCGACGATGACGCTGAGTCGGTCGTGGACCTGCGTCGTCATAAACCAGTCGTCGGCTACCGGCATATCTTTGATCTCTGCCGTCGTTGTGAACATTTCGGCAGCTTGGCACGTCAGACTGACGGTGAGGAGCAATGTCGGTAGCTGTGGCGACGGCGCGTGGTGATCATCAGCTGGGACTGGCCGTGGACATCATGCGCACCGACGATTACCGCACGCAGCGCGCGTGCTTCGCGCCGACCGGGTACACCTTCGAGCCGTAGCACCTGCGGTACCTGGGGCTACGGCACCTGGTA
>JBBPZD010000055.1:0-3255 GCA_038199265.1 Actinomycetales bacterium
CGTAGCCCCGCCATGCGTTCAGCGGCGGCAGCAGCCCCTGCAGCACGGTGAGCTCACGGTTGTCGCGCCGGCTGCCCGAAGGTAGCTCGCCGATCAGCTCCAGGCAGCGCTGCCAGAACCGCACACTCTCGGCATGCGCGAACACTGCGGTGGCCCGCCTGGCGGCCCGCTCGTAGAACGGGAGCGCGCGTTCTGGCCGTCCGCCGCGGTCGTACTGCTCCGCGAGCTGGGGGGCCACATCGTCCAGACGACCGTCCCATAACAACTCCAATGCCTGCGCGAGACGGCGGTGCAGCAGCCATCGCCGCGGCGGGCTGATCATCCTGTACGCAGCGTCCCGCAGCAGGTCCTGAGTGAAGTCGTAGCCACGTCCGCGTTCTTCGAAAATTCCGCGTCGCCACAGCTCATCGACCTGGCCAACCACGGTTTCCTCCGCGAGGTCGGAGGCCTCGATCAGCAGGTCGAGAGTGAAATCGCGCCCGACGGCGGCGGCTAGTGCGACGACCTCCCTGGCCGGCTCGGGCAGTCGGGACAACCGATCGTCCACCACGTGGGTCAGGTTTGCGAGTTCAACCGGACCGGCTGTCGAACCCGTCGTACGCAGAACCTCCAGCAGATAGAAGGGGTTTCCGGCGGTTGCCGCCATCAACAGTCGTAGCTCCTCGCTGCTGACCTGATGACCCGATACCTTGGCCACGAGCTGAGCCGCACCCGCCGACGACAAGTTGTTCAAGGCGACGAGCTCGGCCTGCCCGACGTTTCTCATCTGCCGCAGCCGACCGGCCAGCTCGCCCGTTTCGAGGGCTTGATCGCGCATGGTCGCCACCACCAGTAGCGGAACCGAGGAGGGCAACGTCATCAGGAACGACAACCAGGACATCGTTGCCTTGTCGCACCACTGCAGGTCGTCCAAGGTCAACAACACAGGACGGTCCACGAAAAGGAAGGCCCTCGCGAGACCTTCGAAGAATCGCAGTCGTTGCCAGGCATCCACCTTTGCGCGAACACCTGTCCCCGGATCGGCAGGGCTGTCACCCTCAGGAACCAGTCGATCCACCTCAGCCCGCCACACCGGATCGAGCCGCCGTGTTGCCAGCCGCAGGTGTGGGCTGCGCAACCAGTCCGCGATCGGTGCAAGCGGCACTGAACCGGTCGCCCCGAAACACCGTGTCGTCGCGACCACGGCATCCTGCCTGCGCACGGCAGTAGCCAGATCTGCCACCAACCGTGTCTTCCCGACGCCGGCCTCCCCCACTACGACCACCAAGCGGCATCCCGGCTGCGCGCTGCGCCATGCCGACGCCAGCCGATCCCGCTCGCTTTGTCGCCCGACCAATTCCGGCGTCGATGACCACGCAGGTTCCTCGGTCGAACCGATCGGACCTGTGCCGCGACGATTGTCGGTCAGCGCGGCATCCAGCTCGGCCTGGGTCTGTGGCGATGGCCGAACACCGAGTTCACTCTCCAGCACCGAAGCGCACCGATGGTAGGTACGCATCGCGCCCGCACGGTCCCCAGCCTCGCGCTGGGCGCGCATCAGCAAGCGATATCCCGGTTCCTCCGACGGCTCCAACAGAACCCGGCGACGCGCGAAGACTGCGGCGGCCATCGGGTCCCCGTGCGCGAGCCAGTACGCGGCGACCTGGTCACACACCTCGACACAGCTTCGTGCCAGCTCCTGCCTGGCGTCCGACACCCAGTCGTCGTAACAGCCCGGCAAGAATTCCCCTCGATACAAAGCGAGTACCCGAGCTCCGTCGCGCTCAACGCGGTCGGGCTCGGCGCAATCGACAGCAGCGATGGTGTCGCGGCAGGCTGAGAGGAGCTCATGCACGTCCACCACGCATTCCGGACCGCTACGCCAACACAGGGAGCGGGCATCGACCCGTAGACACGCGCTGCCCCCTAAGAGCCCGCGCAGATGGTGCAGTTCGCGGCGAAGGTTCGTGCGCGCTTGCGCATCCTCGGACTCAGGCCACAGCAAGCCCGCAAGATGTGCTCGGGGCTGGGGGCTCTCGGGATGGCTCACCAGGTAGGCCAGCAGCGAAACGGCGCGAGTAGAGCCTCGCAGTTGGCCCGCATCGACCTGGGAGATCTCGACCCCGCCCAGCAGGTGAACGCATACGGTCTCGGTCACGATCGCACCTGGCCTCGGGGGAAGGCTTCCCTGGGAAACCAAGGTACCCCCGCTACTCGAGCTAGACCCAGCTTTCACCGATCGCGGCGATCGCAACCGCGGGTGCTGAGGACAGGGGTAGGCGGACCGCCTCGAGAAGGCACATCACCAGCACATCGCCACCGAACAAGGCGGTGCGCACCTGCGGTTCGAGCCGAGCGCCTCGATTCCGGCGGACGGTCTTATCCATATCGCGTCGATGACACCTGATCCAGATGCTTGCCACCCACGTGTTCGACGCCCGGCTCTCGGCCAAGGACCGGATCGCGTGGAAGCTCCGCTGTCGACCGACTCATAGCGCCACTGCCTCGAGCAATACTCGTGCGCGCAGATCGGGCCGCAGGGCCGATTCGGGCACTAGGCCGACGGGTACGGCCAACACATCGCTGAGCTCTCGCTCCAGGCGACCCAATTGCATCAGGCTGAGCGGTTTCCCCATCTGAAACAGCAGATTCACATCGGAGTCGGGCCCGTCCTCGCCGATCGCCACCGAACCAAAAACACGCACCCGACCTCCCCCGGCACTGGCTACCAGCTGCCGGACGGCGCCGGCGTCGCGGCGCAGTCGGCGAGCCAATGGCGAAGTGCCGTGAAACCGAAGCAGTCGTGACACCTCAGGCTGGCTTCGACCAATCGCGCGAGCAATCTGAGTCTGCGTCATTCCCTGTGCCGCCGACGACCTCACTGCGTGGACAAGATCAAGACGTGCCTGTGCCGTCACCTCGTCGGTACGGCGCGCCACGGCAGCTAGATCAGCATCCATCACCCAATTATAGTAATTACTATATCCAGTGGAGCACTTCATACACGGCAATCAGGGGCCGGTGGTAGCACGGACACGACACGCGAATCTTCGTATTTCGATGAGAGTGAAGGCTGCTAGGTCGCTCCAGCGACCATCGGTAGGGGGAGGATGGACGCAATGGACACGGACGCCGGGCTCTCGGTGCTGCTTCTCGTGGCGTTCGCGGTGGTGGCTGGCACGCTCCTGCAGCGAGTGAGCGGGATGGGTGCCGGGCTGGTGGTATCACCCACACTCGTGCTGCTGATCGGCCCGGTCGGCGGAGTCCTACTGACCA
>JBBPZD010000056.1:0-4698 GCA_038199265.1 Actinomycetales bacterium
CACGCCGACGAGCACGAACGAACCGTCCGACCGCCTGCGCGAAATACAGCGGCGTTGCGGCCGACGTGGCGTAGACGCCGACACACATCCGCGGAACATCGACGCCCTCAGACACCATGCGGACGGCAACCATCCACCTCTGATTGCCCTGCGCGAATTCTTCGATCCGGCCGGAGGACCCTGCATCGTCAGAAAGCACCACTACAGGCTTTTCAGCACCGAAACTGGCAAGCACCCGCGCGTAGGCACGGGCGCTGGTCTGGTCAGAGGCGATCACCAGACCCCCGGCGTCAGGAACATGGCGACGTACCTGGGTCAGCCGGGTGTCTGCCGCCCGCAGTACCGAGGGGATCCATTCACCACTGGCATCCAGTGCGGTACGCCATGCGGCTGCAGTGAGGTCCTTGGTGAGGGGCTCGCCGAGCCGGGCCGCAACTTCATCACCGGCCCGGGTGCGCCACCGCATCGCTCCGCCGTAGGCCATGAAGATCACCGGGCGCACGACACCGTCACGCAGTGCCTCGGCGTACCCGTAGGAGTAGTCACTGGCTGAGCGACGGATCCCGTCCGCGCCGGCGTCGTAACGAACGAAGGGGATAGGGCTGGTGTCAGACCTGAACGGGGTGCCGGTGAGGGCCACGCGTCGGGTCGCCGGCTCGAACGCCTCTCGGATCGAGTCACCCCAGGTCTTGTTGTCGCCGCCGTGGTGAATCTCGTCGAGGATCACCAGTGTCCGCCGAGCCGCAGTGCGGGCCCGGTGCAGCGCAGGTTTGCTCGCGACACCTGCGTAGGTCACCGCTACCCCGTGGAAGTCACCCGCGTGCTGTTCCTGCTTGTTGGTGAAGCGCGGATCGATCTGAATGCCGACGCGGCCAGCCGCATCGGCCCACTGCGTTTTGAGGTGCTCGGTGGGAGCAACGATCGTCACCTGCGAAATGACGCCGCGATCCAACAACTCGGTCGCCAACCGCAGAGCAAAGGTGGTTTTGCCTGCGCCAGGCGTAGCTACAGCGAGGAAATCACGGGGCTCGGTCTCGAAGTAACTGTGCAGCGCCGCAGCCTGCCAGGCGCGCAGCTTGTGCGCTGTGCCCCACGCCGCTCGTTCAGGGAAGGCCGGTGACAGATGGGAGGCGGCCGAAGTACTCATATGCGGACAAGCCTAACCAGAAACACCGACACTGCTGAGCAGCGGTGCCGGCGCCCCGCGCAGTTCCAAAGGTTTGCCTACACAAGTCGCAGAGCGCGGTCCTGGCGACCTGAGACCCGCATCACTCCTGTACAGACTCATCGTTCTGGTTGACCTCGCCATCGACCGGGCCCCACCCAGTGTGACGACGACCTTCGCCGTCCTCGGTGCCGCCGCCCTGGCTCTCGCCACCACTAGCCGCAAGCCCGGCCGGATGTCCGGCATCGCCGGCTCCAGCATGCGGGGTTCCCCCATCGGTCGGCCCGTAACCCGTGTGTGCGGTCTCATCCTGCATGGGCTCGCCCCCACCCTCGCTCTGGCCCCCGCTCGCAGCGGTACCGCCAGGCCCGGCTCCGGGGTCGGGCGCACCCTCCACATGCTCCTGCGCGGAGTGTCGTCCTCGGGTGTCGCCCCGACCGTCGCCGGTCTCAGAAGTACTCATCGAAATCCTCCATGCCGTTGCGAACGGGACCTCGTTGCCCCGTTAGCTTGGTTCACGGTGCACCGCATGACTGGCGGTGTCAACGAGTGGGCCGCGAATCACAGCATGGGGAGTTACTTGCTGCCGTCGCCACCATCCTGCGGAGCACGTAGACCTTCGTAGATCTCCTTGCAGGTCGGGCACACCGGGAACTTCTCCGGGTCTCGGCCCGGTATCCAGATCTTGCCGCAGAGTGCGGTGACCGGATCGCCGGACATAGCACTCTCGAGGATTTTCTCTTTCCGGACGTAGTGCGAAAAGCGCTCGTGGTCGCCAGGTTCCTGCTCTTGGGTTACTACTTCTTCGCGCTCGAGCACAGATGTTGAGGTTCCCGGCCCGCTGGGCTGTTGCTGTGGGCTCGGCGGAGAGTCGGGGTGGTCCAGCGGTGAGTTCATGACCGCATTCTAGTTTCAGCGGCGAAACCAGTCTTGTCGCGCAGAACCCAGCCAGACCTGCGCATCATGCGATGTTCACAACCCGCGGCCGCCCTGCAATACACGGCGGCGGGCATGGGCCCCGACCACGCGTTCTGCCGGGCGTCGAGGTGCAGATCCGTGGTCATGGTTCGGAACGAGATGGCACGCACCGTGTGACGGACGCAATCGAACTGGGTCGGCAGGGAACGCGACAGGAACGACGGGTCACGTCAGACAACCCTGTCTGCTGTGCAACCGGCAATCAGTTGAGCGAGGGATTGGGCGGATAGGAAGACATGAAGCGCAACATGCCGCGCTGCCTGCCAAGCACTGTCTGCCAGAGTTCGCCCGGGTCGACCGTGAACGCGTCGTCAGCCTCTGCGTCGACCACGAACCAGGACCCAGCCTCGATTTCGGCTTCGAGTTGTCCACCGCTCCACCCGGCGTACCCGGCGAAGATGCGGATTCCCGCAACCTCGGGCACCACGACAACAGGTGGCGCATCGAGATCGACGAGGCCGACCGCACCGAACAGTCGCTTTATACCTACCGATTCGGTCGTGCCCGGCATCCGCACCAGCCCGAGCGCAGTGTCCAGGGACACCGGCCCGCCCTGGAACACCCGCGGCGGTGCGTTGACATGCTCCTGCCACCCCGGCAGCACCGAGTCGACCTCGGCATTCAGGGGGTGGTTCAGGACCAGCCCGTGCGCACCGTCGTCATCGTGATGCAACACCAGGACGACGCTTCGGTCGAACACGTCATTCTCGGTGTCGCTCTCGTCGTCGACGTCCACTTCGATGACGGGGCCGGCGCCGGCGCCCTCACGTGGAGAAGCGACCAGCAACCGGCCTGTCAGATCTTGCATACCGCCATTCTGCCCCGCAGGGCTGAATCAGGTCAGCCCCGCGGGCGGCCTCGGTGTCCGCCGCCTTCGCCGCGGTAGCCACCGTCGCCTCGCGAGCCGCTGTCTCCGCCGCGGTAGCCGCCGCCCTGACCGCCCTGACCTCCCTGACCTCCACGGTAGGAACCGCCCGGGCGTCCACCACGACGTTGACCGCCGCCGCCGCCACGGCCCGCCTCGCGGCGTGGGGTGAGGATGCGGTGCAGGTCCTGGTCAGAGATCGACCGATCCTGCGGGGTACGACCACCTGCGGCGCGGATGACCTCGTCACCCGGACGCGCACGCTGCAAGCCAGACTCGACACCGGCCTGCTCCAACAGGCGCGTGACAGCCTTGCGCTGGTGGGGAAGGGCCAGCGTTACAACGGTGCCTGCCTCACCTGCACGCGCCGTACGACCGGCACGGTGCAGGTAGTCCTTATGGTCTGCGGGCGGGTCGACCTGCAGCACGACGCCGACGTCGTCCACGTGAATCCCACGCGCCGCGACATCGGTAGCGACCAGCACGGGGATGCGGCCGTCCTTGAAGGCGCTGAGCACTTTGTTGCGCTGACCCTGGTTCAAGCCGCCGTGCAGTGCGGCAGCAAGAACTCCCTGCTCACGCAACTCGCTGGCGATGCGGTCCGCGCCGAGCTTGGTGCGTGAGAAGACCACGGTGCGGCCCTCACGGTTGGCGACCTCGGCGGTCACGATCTTCTTGTCGCGCGGCTCTATCAACAGCGCGTGGTGCGACATCGTCGAGATGCTGACCGTGCCGTCATCGGTCGAGTGGGTGACCGGGTCGACCAGGTAACGGTCGACGACGGTGTCGATTCCGCGGTCCAGGGTGGCGGAGAACAACAGGCGCTGCCCACCGGCCGGTACGTCGTCGAGAATTTTGGTGATGTCCTCCAGGAAACCCATCTCGGCCATGTGGTCGGCTTCGTCGAGGATTGCGATCTCGACGCGGGACAGGTCGGCGGCACCGCGATCGATCAGGTCCATCAACCGGCCGGGCGTTGCGATGAGCAGGTCGACGCCACGGGCCAGGGCCTGCAGCTGTGGCTCGTAAGGCATGCCGCCGGCGACCAGCTTGTGGTGCAGCCCGATGGCATGCACCAGCGGTTGCAGCGCGTCAGCGACCTGCATCGCCAATTCGCGGGTGGGCACCAGCACCACGGCGCGGGGGCAGGCAGGGCGGGCCTTCCCGCCCTCGGCCCGACGGGTCAGGGTGGGCAGTCCGAAGGCCAGCGTCTTGCCGGAACCCGTTCGACCTCGGCCGAGGACGTCGCGACCTGCAAGGGCGTCCGGGATGGTCGCCGATTGGATCGGGAAAGGCGAGGTAATGCCATCGCGGGCCATCCGCTTGACGAGCACCTCGGGTAGACCGAGTTCGGCAAATCCATTCACGTTCGGGGAAGGAGCCTCAGAAGCGACGACGACGGCGTCAGCCGTGGCGGTCTCTTCCTGGTTCTCGGGCGCCTTTTGCGGCGTCTCGATGGTGGCGACCTGCTGGTTCAAGGGTGCATCTGCTTTCGATTCTGCACCTGAGTCGGTGCGGGGGTAAGTGCGCTCTTCGCTACTGGGCCGCTCCGCGCGGTCATCGCGCTTAGGGCGGTCGTCACGGTTGCCATACGAACGGGGCGCACCACGATCATCACGACCAGTCGAGGGGCGACCACCGCGATCGTCACGGTTATAGGACGGGCGGTCATCACGGTTGCCATACGAAC
>JBBPZD010000057.1:0-9765 GCA_038199265.1 Actinomycetales bacterium
CAGGCGGCCAGCTGCGATCTGCTGCAACACGGTGACTGCGGTGATGGTCTTGGTGATCGAGCCGATCCGGTAGGAGGTTTCTGCATTCGCGGACGGCCCGTCAGCGCGACCGGTGAGGTATCCGACCGCGCCGCTGCAGAGCTGTTCGCCGTCGCGGGAAACAGCGGCGACGATCGATGGGCAGCGCGACGTGCGTCGAGCGGCGTCCAGCTCGGTGTCGAACAGCCGTTGCAGCTGTGCGGTGACCGCCGCGGTCATGTCGTTATCCAGTAGCGGCGTCGTTCCCCGGCCATCCGCTCGAAGACACCGCCGCCGCTTTCGATGGTGCGACGAGACGCTGAATTGGCGTCATCGCACGTCACAAGGATGCGCTCCAGTCCACGTGCCCGCGCGTACGGGAAGCTGGCCTGAAGTGCAGCCGAGGCAATCCCGCGGCGGCGGGCGGAAGGTCGGACCCCGTAACCGAGATGACCGCCGTATTCGGCCAGGAAGTCGTTTTCCAGGTTGTGACGTAAGACCAGAGATCCGAGCACACGGTTCGGTTCGCCCGAGTCGATGACCCAGAGCGTCGTGCACGGAACCCACCCCTGCGGTAGGCCGATTCCGCGCTCAGCATCACGCAGAGACTGCACGAACTCTGCGAACCCGGTTGCTGTGTCCAGTGCGAGGTCGAGCTGGTCGTGGTAACCGAATCCGTGCAGCACTGCGCCGGGCGGGAACTCGGCGACGCTTGCACGCCACGAATCAGCCAGCTCTGCGGCTGGCAGGACGAGCTCGATCATCGTCGCGGCTCACGTCCTGCGCGCAGCACGGTGGCCCGGGCCAACGTCTCGACGGAGTCCACGATGTCAGAGCGCTCGTTCCAGCCCTCCTTGGTGTAGACCACCGACAGTTCGGTGCAACCCATCACGACGACGCCGGCGCCGCGAGCGTGCAGCGCGGCGATGACGCCGAGCAATCCGTCGACGTCGACCGGCCCACCGGCCTTCACTCCGTCGTAGATCACCGACATCACGAGGCGTTGCTGGTTCTCGTCCGGCAGCAACACCTTGGCGCCAAGACGCTCCAGGGCTCCCTGGTAGACCCCGGCCGCACGGGTTCCGTCGGTCGCGAGCACGGCGACCGGGCTCGATCCGGCCGCGCGCACGGCCGCTCGGGCAGTTTCGTTCACCACGTCGACGATCTCGAGGCCGCTGGCAGCGGTGATCTGGTCGCTGAAGTGGTGCGCGGTGTTGCACGGGATCGAGACGAATGCCGCACCGAGCGCGGCCAACCGTGCGGCGTCTCGAGCCAGCCCGGGCCCGGGGTCGGGGCAGTGTTCCGGGTCGAGGATGTACGCGGTGCGGTCGACGGTCGTGCTGTGATCCAGCACGATGAGGTCGAGGTGCTCCTGGTCTCGCGTCGCCGGGGTGAGATCGACGACGAGTTGTAGGAACAGGGCAGTCGCGGCAGGTCCGAGGCCGCCGATGACTCCCACCACGGGCTCGGACCATGCCGGGTCCGCGTCGACCCGCAGTGCCTGGCTGAGCGCGGGGACGTCTGTCATACCAATGCTTTCGGCTCGGGGTAGTGCTGGCGGTACTTGCGCACGTAGTTGGCCTGGTTCGCCGCGATCCAGGTCCACCGTCTCGGGTGCCGCTCGGCGCTGTAGAACCACTGGTTGGTGACCTCGCCTGCCTTGACTGCGCGGTCGAAAGCCGGGCGGACGGCGGGGTCGGTGACGTAGCGCTTCAGCAGCCGCAAAGGAATCGCCGTGAAGACGTGTTCGTGGCTGGCCTCGACCACCGGGCGGTCGGTGAAATCGACGCCGCGCACCCACTCTTCGACGTACAGCTGCACCGTGTTGAAACCGGCCGCCGTGATGTAGAAAGACGTTCCGCCCAGCCGCGGGTTGAGTTCGAAGAAGACGGTCTTGCCGGTCCGCGAGTCGTACTTCATGTCGAAGTTGGCATAACCGCGCCAGCCGACGTGCTCCAGCAACCGGGTCGCGTGAGCGACGGCCTCGTGGTCGGTGCCGGTCAGGATCGCCGCGGGGATGCCGAGCGTCTCGGGGGAGTGTTCCTCGAGCAGTACCCGCCCGAAGGCTGCGAACTTCACCGTTCCGCTCTTGTCCACGTAGCAGGTCAGCACCCGCATGCCCTGGTCGTCACCGGGGATGACGTCTTGCACGATGAACTTGTCGCGGTAGCCCGAGTCGTATAGCGCGTCCAGCAACCGTTCCAACTCGGCCAGGTCACGGGCCGAGTGCACTTTTTTCTTACCGGGAAACGTGACGGCTGCGTACGCCTCTGCGTTCGACGGTTTGGCGATCACCGGAAAAGCGAGGCTGGCGGTTGCTGCGGCTACGTCGGGGCGTTCGGCGACGTCGTACACGACGGTCTGCGGGTGCGGGATGTCCAGTTCGGCGCAGACGTCGGCGAAGTTCTCTTTGCGGCTGAGTCGGTCGATCAGGTCTGCGTCGGTATACGGGATGACGTAGAGATCCTCCAGCCGGTGTTTCACGCGAGCGAGCACGCTGACGACGTGATCGGTCGTTGCGAGCAGCAATTTCTTTGTGGGGCCGATCTGCGGCGCGAGTGCGCGCAGATGAGTCACGAGACCCTCGGGGTCCTCCAGGCTGGGCACGACGCGGTGCTCGATCAGCGAACTGTGCGCCACCGGCCCGCCGAGCATCGTGGAGACGATAAGGGTGCGGTAGCCGTACCCGAGGTCAAAGGAACGGGCCAGGCTGTAACCGAGCCGATCACCTCCGAGCACGATGGGTGCGAATTCCTGGCCGGAGAGCAGCAGCGCGGCATCGGACGGCGTTTTCGGCATGGCTCCGAGCCTAACGGCGTCCACCTCTATCGGAGCGCTGCTGTCGCGCGGCGCGTGAGCCGGGGTCAACGTCACGATGACCGGTAAACTTGTCCTCATATGAGTAGCTTGTTCGACGATCTCCCCTTGCCCGCGATGACTGCGTCCCAGGCGGGAGCTGCCGTACCCGTGGCACGGCTGCGGCCGCGGTCGGCTGACGTCGACGAACGGGGCGTGCCCACCTGGGCCAGCGTGTCGAAAGAAGTCGGGGAATCAGCTGGTGAGCACCGTGGTTTCGGCCGCCTGACTGGTGAGCAGCTCGTCGAGGGCCTCAACCCCCAGCAGCGCGAAGCCGTGCTGCATCAAGGGCCCCCGTTGCTGATCGTGGCCGGCGCAGGATCGGGCAAGACCCGGGTGCTGGCCCACCGGATCGCCTACCTGCTGGCTGAGCGCGGCGCGCAGCCAGGTCAGATCCTCGCGATCACCTTCACCAACAAGGCTGCGGCCGAGATGCGCGAACGCGTCGAGGGGCTCGTGGGCCCCGCTGCCCGGGCGATGTGGGTATCGACCTTCCACTCTGCGTGCGTGCGGATCCTGCGCCGTGAGGCCACCAAGGTCGGTCTGAAGTCCACCTTCTCCATCTACGACGCCGCCGACAGTCAACGACTGATGGCGCTCGTGCTGCGTGACCTCGACCTC
Organism: Actinomycetales bacterium; assembly: GCA_038199265.1. Lineage (GTDB taxonomy): Bacteria > Actinomycetota > Actinomycetes > Actinomycetales > Dermatophilaceae > Allobranchiibius. Next base: position 3,496 of record JBBPZD010000057.1, read on the forward strand.
GACATCAAGCGCTACCCGCCGCGCTCGTTCACCCATCAGGTCAGTAATTTGAAGAATGAGCTGGTCGATGAGGAGACGTACGCGGCGCGGGTCACCGAGGGCAGCCATCAGGACCGGATGCTCGCCGAGGCGTACGCGTCCTATCAGCGCCGGTTGAGACAGGCGAACGCTCTCGACTTCGACGACATCATCATGATGACCGTCAACATCCTGCAGGCCTTTCCGGACGTCGCAGAGCACTATCGGCGCCGGTTCCGTCACGTGATGGTGGACGAATACCAAGACACGAACCACGCGCAGTACACGCTGGTCAAAGAGTTGGTCGGGCATGAAGTCGAGGATGGCGCAGTGGGCGTGGTGCCCCCTGCTCAGTTGTGTGTCGTCGGCGACGCCGACCAGTCGATCTACGCCTTCCGCGGCGCGACTATCCGCAACATCGTGGAGTTCGAGCAGGATTACCCCGACGCACGCACGATTCTCTTGGAGCAGAACTACCGCTCCACCCAGAACATCCTCGCTGCCGCCAACTCGGTGATCGCGAAGAACCCGGACCGGCGCCCGAAAAACCTGTGGAGTGAGGCCGGCGACGGAGCGTCGATCATCGGGTATGTTGCCGACTCCGAACACGACGAGGCCGCCTTCGTTGCTCGCAGCATCGACAAGCTCGGTGACGACCACGGAGTCAAACCAAAGGACATTGCTGTCTTCTACCGCACCAACGCCCAGTCGCGGGCGTTGGAAGAGGTCCTCGTTCGGGTCGGTCTGCCGTACAAGATCGTCGGTGGCACCCGCTTCTACGAACGTCGCGAGGTGAAGGACGCGCTCGCCTATCTGCGCGTGGTGTCCAACCCACTCGACACGGACAACCTGCGGCGCATCCTGAACACCCCCAAGCGCGGAATCGGTGACCGCGCTGAGGCATGCGTGAGCGCGCTCGCCGAGCGCGAGCGCATCCCCTTCGTCGCGGCGCTCGGTCAAGCCGGTGATGCTCCCGGCATCGCAACGCGGTCGGTCACGGCGATCGGCGCATTCACTGCGCTGTTGGAGGGTCTTCAGCAGACACACCGGGCAGCCGCTGGCGTCGGGGAGCTGCTGGAGGCGGTCCTGGACCGGTCCGGTTACCTGTCCGAATTGCGGGCCAGCCACGACCCGCAGGACGAGACCCGGGTCGAGAACCTGTCGGAACTTGTCGCTGTCGGAAGGGAATTCGACGACAACTACCCAGAAGGGTCCCTCGAGGATTTCCTGGAGCAGGTTTCCCTCGTGGCGGACAGCGATCAGATCCCGGATGACGTCGAGGACCAGGGTGTCATCACCCTGATGACTCTGCACACGGCAAAGGGCCTGGAGTTCCCGGTGGTGTTCCTGACCGGGATGGAGGACGGCACCTTCCCTCACCTACGGGCGCTCGGCGACCCGAAAGAGCTTGAGGAGGAACGCCGGCTCGCTTACGTCGGCATCACCCGCGCCCGCGAGAGGCTGCACCTGTCCCGTGCAGAGGTTCGCTCTGCGTGGGGGTCGCCGCAGTACAACCCGGCGTCGCGCTTCCTGGACGAGATTCCAAATCACCTGATCGACTGGGCGCGGGTGCAGACGACCGCCAGCAGGCCGTCGTCGATGCCTGCAATCGCGAAGCTGGCGGCTCGTCCCGGTGTCCGCAGCCCCGGTAACCGTCCGGTCATCTCGCTGGACGCCGGCGATCGGGTGACGCATGACTCGTTCGGTCTCGGTACGGTCATCAGGGTCGAGGGCCAGGGCGAACGCTCGATGGCGCATATAGATTTCGGCGGAGACACCGGAGTGAAGCGCCTGTTGTTGCGCTACGCGCCGGTCGTCAAACTCTGAATTCCAGCCCATCGAAAGAAGCTGGGTCGATCAGAAGATTCCGTGCGCCCGCAGCCAAGGAGCCGGGTCGATCGGCGTTCCGTTGAGGTGGATCTCGAGGTGCAGGTGCGGTCCGGTGGAGTTGCCGGAGTTGCCGGACCGGCCGATTCCGTGGCCGGGGGACAATTTCTGACCGACAGACACTGAGATGGACGACATATGTGCGTACACGCCCGTGATGCCGTTGCCGAAGTCGAGCTCGACCCGATTGCCCATGCCGCCGTAGAGACCTGCGGCCACCACGGTCGCGGAGTTCAACGAACGCAGCGGTGTTCCGACAGGTACGGAGAAGTCGTCACCAAGGTGTTCGCGGCCCCAACGCCCGCCGAACGGAGAGGTGAAGTTGCCCCCGCAGCCGGCGATCGCGCAGGTCCAGCCGTACGAGCCGGCAGGACGGGTCCGACGGGTCTGCACCCGCTTCTTGGCGCGGGTTGTAGAGGAGCTGATCCGCTTGGTGGCTGCTGCACGGACGACACGCTTGGTGGTTTTCACCGATGCGGTCTTCGGCCGCTTGGCGACCTTCTTGGCGGCCTTCTTCGCCGTCGCAGCAGCGACCGCCGCTGCAAGTGCCTTTGTGGTGACATCCGAGGTCGGAGCGCTGCGCCGCGGCAGGGAGCGGGACACGGTCCGCGAGCGATCTGCGCGGTCGGCGCCAGGCCGGGAGGAGGTGGCCGGTGATGTCGACGCCGTCGCAGCCGCCCTCGGAGTTGCCGACGAGTGGGTGCCGATCGACATCGTGGTGGGGCCGTCGATGGTGGAGGCCCCTGCGGCTCCAGCTGCAACGACACTGACCGTCAGTGCGGCGGCCGTGGGCAGAGTGACCCGACCGATGCCGCGAACGGACGTACTGCGGTGGGCCCCGGCTTCCCGCAGAGCGCGACTACCTGCGGAGTCAACGGCCACGCGCTGGGACGAGGAGGACGATGTATGAGCATCCGCATGATGGCGGCCGACAACACGAGACACAGTAATTATCCTTCTGGACGAACGGACCCGAGGATGTTCCCGGTCGGGCAGGCAGCAGGGACGTCGTCCAGTGGCTGCTGGCCGTTACCGTATCGTGACATTCAGAGTCACCCCAACCCGAACTCCTGCGTACGTCGTGTGACATCGGACTCACAGTTGAGTGGCAGCACCACTACGCTGCACAAATGACTTCTACCGCTGATCATCCGCTTCGGATCGTCGTCGCCAAACCGGGCCTTGATGGCCACGACCGCGGCGCCAAGGTGGTGGCGCGGGCATTGCGAGACGCGGGCATGGAAGTGATCTATACGGGCTTGCACCAGACTCCCGAGCAGATTGTCGAAGCCGCGATCCAGGAAGACGCCGATGCAGTCGGCCTGTCGGTGTTGTCCGGCGCTCATATGACTCTCTTCGCGAAGGTCGTCGCGCTCCTGAAAGAGCGCGATGCCGGTGACATCGTCGTGTTCGGGGGCGGCATCATTCCGCAGGAAGACCTGCCCCAGCTCAAAGAGTTGGGTGTGGGGACCGTATTCACCCCCGGTGCGACGACGACCGAGATCGTCGGGTGGGTGCGGGCAAACGTCCGAGCGGACTGAGGCCCGTCGCCGATCGGCGATACAGTCCCAACGCATCAACCCATTTCCGACCAACTGAGGACGGCACAGGCGTGGATCTCTTCGAATACCAGGCGCGCGATATGTTCGAGGCACACGGCGTGCCCGTACTTGCGGGCGCAACGATCACCGACGCGGCCGACGCCGAGAAGGCTGCGCAGGACGTCGGAGGTGGCGGCGTCACGGTAGTCAAGGCTCAGGTCAAGACCGGTGGACGCGGCAAGGCCGGCGGGGTGAAGGTCGCCAAGACCCCCGCCGAAGCTGCCCAGTACGCCGAGCAGATCCTCGGAATGGACATCAAGGGCCACACCGTGGGCACCGTGATGATCGCAGCGGGCGCGCAGATCGCGCATGAGTACTACTTCTCGGTGCTGCTCGACCGGTCCAACCGCACCTATCTGGCGATGTGTTCGGTGGAGGGCGGCGTCGAGATCGAGCAGCTCGCCGTCGAGCGCCCCGAGGCCCTCGCCCGGGTGGCGGTCGACCCGATCGTCGGCATTGACGAGGCCAAGGCCGCCGAGATCGTCCGCGAGGCCAACTTCGATGAGGAGACCGCCGCCAAGGTCGCCCCGGTGCTGCAGAAGCTCTGGGAGGTCTATCGCGACGAAGACGCAACCCTGGTCGAGGTCAACCCCCTTGTGCAGACTGCTGACGGGCAGATCGTGGCCCTTGACGGCAAGGTCACCCTCGACGACAACGCCGACTTCCGGCACCCCGATCACTCCAATCTTGAGGACTCCGCCGCCGCGGACCCTCTGGAAGCGCAGGCAAAGGCCAAGGGCCTCAACTACGTGAAGCTCGATGGCGACGTCGGCATCATTGGCAACGGTGCTGGCCTGGTCATGTCGACCCTGGATGTCGTTGCCTACGCTGGGCAGGAGATCACCAACCCGGCCGGTGCCCACCCCAAGCCCGCCAATTTCTTGGACATCGGCGGCGGCGCGAGCGCTGAGGTGATGGCCAACGGGCTCGGAATCATCCTCGGCGACGAACAGGTCAAGTCGGTGTTCGTCAACGTCTTCGGTGGCATCACCGCGTGTGACGAGGTCGCCAACGGCATCGTCGGTGCGCTGGATTCACTCGGCGACAGTGCTACAAAGCCTCTCGTCGTCCGCCTCGACGGTAACAACGTCGAGGAGGGTCGCCGCATCCTCGCTGAGCGCGATCACCCGCTCGTGAGTATCGAAGCAACCATGGACGGCGCCGCGGCCAAGGCCGCCGAGCTCGCCGCCCGCTGACCGCTCCCACCGAACAGATCAGGACGGATCACTCGTTATGGCAATCTTTTTGAACGCCGACTCCAAGGTCGTCGTACAGGGCATGACCGGCGGGGTCGGCATGAAGCACACCAAGCTGATGCTGGGTGACGCAACTGCGGTCGTCGCAGGGGTCAACCCGCGTAAAGCCGGGCAGTCGGTCGACATCGACGGCACCACCATCCCGGTGTTCGGCAGCGTCGAAGAGGCGATGAAAGAGACCGGCGCGAACGTGTCTGTCGTCTTCGTGCCGCCCGCGTTCGCGCGGGGCGCCGTCTTCGAGGCGATCGACGCGCAGATGCCGCTGGTCGTCGTCATCACAGAGGGCATCGCAGTGAAGGACTCCGCCGAGTTCTATGCGCACGCGCTCGCCTCTGGAAAGACCCGGATCGTCGGCCCGAACTGCCCCGGTCTCATGAGCCCCGGCAAGTCCAACGTCGGCATCATCCCCGGTGACATCGCCGGCGCCGGCCGAATCGGGCTGGTTTCCAAGTCCGGCACGCTGACCTACCAGATGATGTACGAGCTGCGGGATTTCGGATTCTCCACGGCTGTCGGAATCGGCGGTGATCCGGTCATCGGGACCACCCACATCGACTGCCTCGAGGCCTTCGAGGCCGATGAGGAGACCGACGCAATCGTGATGATCGGTGAGATCGGTGGCGACGCGGAAGAACGCGCTGCCGCCTACATCAAGGACCACGTCACCAAGCCGGTCGTGGGCTACGTCGCCGGGTTCACCGCGCCCGAGGGCAAGACGATGGGCCATGCCGGCGCGATCGTGTCCGGCTCATCGGGAACTGCTGTGGCCAAGCAGGAGGCCCTCGAGGCCGCTGGCGTCAAGGTCGGGAAGACGCCGTCCGAGACCGCAGACCTGATGCGCGAAATCATGAAGGGAATGGCTTCCTAGGCTCTTCCAGCCACACGCAGCCGGCCGGTCACTTCCGATGGAGGTCGCCGGTCGGCTGCGTGTGAGTGGTTGCTCAGCGACCCGCGAGTGCGATGCGGACGCTGGTGGGGGAACCGGTGGCCTTCGACGCGGCAACCCACGTTGCACCAGCCCGGCCGCGCTGGCGGACCCATTCGCGGTTGCCGACGGTGACGCTGCTGATGCCCTCGGCCTCGGCATGGGTGACCGCCCATGCAGCAACGGCCCAGGCCCGCTGCGATGTGCGGGCGCGGAAAGTGACGTCAGATGTTCCGGCAACGGCCTGTAGGCCGCTTTGTCGAGCGATCTTTGCCACGACAGCTGTCGGCGTGGACGAGGTTGTCGCCAGTTCGAGTCGGCATGCGACCTTTTCCGGTGACGTGCCGTCCAGCGACGCGGTCAGAACGGTTGCGGCCGTGACGTGGTTTGCGTACGCCGTCGGCACCCCGGAACGCTGTACCTCCTGGGACACCACGGCGATGTCCTGGGTTTCCCACGAGGGAATCTCGGTCAACTTGTTGTAGAACGCGGTGCTGGAGTACACGGGGTCCTGAATCTGCTGTTCGGTACCCCACCCTTGGCTGGGCCGTTGTTGAAATAGTCCGAGGGAGTCTCGGTCGCC
>JBBPZD010000058.1:0-2259 GCA_038199265.1 Actinomycetales bacterium
GCGACCTCCATGAACTTGCCGAGGTACATGACCGCAACCCGGTCGCTGATGTGGCGGATCACGGACAGGTCGTGGGCGACGAAGACGTAGGTGAGGTCGTACTCGGTCTGGAGGTCCTCGAGCAGGTTGACGACCTGCGCCTGGATCGACACGTCGAGAGCCGACACGGGCTCGTCGCAGACGATCAGCTTGGGCCGCAGAGCGACGGCGCGCGCGATGCCGATGCGCTGGCGCTGACCGCCGGAGAACTCGTGCGGGTAGCGGTTGTAGTGCTCCGGGTTGAGCCCCACGCGCTCCATGAGGCCCTGAACCTCGGCCTTGACGCCGCCGTCCGGGGTGATTCCCTGGATGTCGAAGGGGGCGGCGACGATGGTACCGATGGTCTGTCGCGGGTTGAGCGAGCCGTAGGGGTCCTGGAAGACCATCTGCATCTCGGTGCGCAGCTTGCGCAGGTCACCGCCGTGGACGCCGGTGATGTCGCGACCGTTGTAGTGGATGGAACCACCCGTCGGCGGGAGCAGCTGGAGCATGGTGCGCCCGGCCGTGGACTTGCCGCAGCCCGACTCGCCGACGAGACCGAGGGTCTCGCCGCGCTTCACCGTGAAGGAGATGCCATCGACAGCCTTGACCGGGTCGGAAGCCCGGCGGATGAGGCCCGAGGTGCGCGTCGGGAAGTGCTTCTGGAGGTCCTTGACCTCGAGGATCACATCGGACTCAGGGTGGATGCTCACGATGAGTGCGTCCTAATCTCCGTGTCAAAGATCGCCTTGCGCTGCGGTGCCGGGATGAGACACCGGACGGGATGCCAGTCCTGCACATCGAACTCGGGGACGATCGTCGAACACCCGAGGTTCTCGTCGTCGCGATAGGCACACCGGGGGTGGAAGGCACAACCGGAGGGTGGGCTGATGAGTGACGGAGGGTTGCCCGGGATCGGCTGGAGCCGCTCGAGCCGCTCTCGGTCGATGCGGGGCATCGACTGCAGCAGACCCCAGGTGTAGGGGTGCTCGGGTGAGTAGAAGGTCTGGTCGGCAGTGCCGCCCTCGACCGCCTTGCCGCCGTACATGACCATGATCTTGTCAGCCATCTCGGCCACGACCCCGAGGTCGTGGGTGATGATGATGATCGCGGCGTCGAAGTCCTTCTGCAGGTCGATGAGCAGCTCGAGGATCTGGGCCTGCACGGTGACGTCCAGGGCCGTGGTCGGCTCGTCGGCGATGACGAGCCGCGGGCTGTTGACGAGTGCCATGGCGATCATCGCGCGCTGGCGCATGCCACCGGAGAACTCGTGGGGGTACTGGTCGATGCGCTTCTGCGGGTTGGGGATACCCACGCGCTCGAGCATGTCGATGACATGCGAGCGCACCGCTGACTTCGAGGCAGAGCGGTGGTGCACCTTGTAACCCTCGATAATCTGGTTACCCACTGTGTAGTACGGGTGCAGGGCCGAGAGCGGGTCCTGGAAGATCATCGCGATGTCGCGCCCGCGCATGACCCGCAGCTCCTCGTCCTCGAGCTTGAGCAGGTCCTTGCCCTCGAAGTCGATGCTCCCCTCCACTCGGGCGCGAGTCCCCCGGTGCAGGCCCATGATGGCTTGGCTCGTGACGGACTTGCCCGAGCCGGACTCGCCCACGATGCCGAGCGTCTCACCGGCGTTGAGGTCGAAGGTGAGACCGTCGACGGCCTTGACGAGTCCGTCCTCGGTCGGGAAGGTCACCTTGAGGTCGCGAACGGAGAGCAGGGCATCGCTCGTCCCCTCGGCGGGCACCCACGTGCTCATGTGTTGTCCAATCCTTGATGGTGCAGCGGCCGGTCCGGGTCAGCTGTACTTGACGCGCGGGTCGATGACCGCGTAGAGCACGTCGACCACGATGTTGGCGGTGATGACGAACGCTGCGGCCACGAGCACGATGCCGACCGTGACCGGTAGATCGTAGGTCGTGGCCGCCATCACGGCGGTCCGTCCCAGTCCGTCGTAGTTGAACACCTGCTCGGTGATGATCGTGCCACCCAGAAGCCCACCGAGGTCCAGACCCGCGACGGTGGCGATCGGGGTCAGGGCGCCGCGAAGCGTGTGCTTGAAGAGGATCCGCCCCGATGTCAGGCCCTTGGCCTGCGCCGTCCGCAGATAGTCCTCCCCCTTGACCTCGAGGACGAAGGCGCGCGTGAGTCTGACGTATCCCGCGATGTAGACCAACGCCAAGGTGAGCGCAGGGAGCAGGAGGCCTTGGAGCCACATCAAGACGCCACCGTCGGCGA
>JBBPZD010000059.1:0-12878 GCA_038199265.1 Actinomycetales bacterium
CCTGCGTTTCGGCCTATCGGGGCGAAGTACGGTTCCTCGCTCAAGAGCCGTTGTTGATGCGGTCCTACAACAGGCTGGATGTAGGTCGGTTGCACAAAACGGCTACTGAGAAATCGCTCCGCGACGAGATCGAACGTTCGGTGAAACGCGCTAAGAAGCGGACCAGTGATCGAGCACTGCCGAAGTTCACCCACCAGGACGGCGGTGAGCGGCGAATCGTCGAGGAACCGCCGCTGATCCGACGGGTCACCGACCACAAGGCCGAGCTGCTCGCCTCGGGCTTGGACCGCTATTTGCCGACGTTGGCTCCGCACTGGGCGCGCGCTCTCGGCGGTTACACCATCCAGGACATCGCACACAAGGTCGTCGGTGTCGGCAGCGTGGGCCTTCGCGCCTATGTCGCCTTGCTCGAGGGTTCCTCCGCCGACGATGTCGTCTTCTTGCAGATGAAGCAGGCCCGACGTTCGGTACTGGCCAAGTACGTGCACGGCAACTCGGCCTGGCACCAGCACCAGGGCCAGCGGGTCGTGGAATACCAACAGGCGTTGCAGACGGTGAGCGACCCGCTGCTGGGCTGGACCACGGTCGACAATCGCCAGTACTACGTTCGGCAGTTCCGCAATATGAAGGGAACGGTGCCGCTGGACTCCATGACCGGTCTTGCACTCGCCGACTACGCCGGCATCGTGGGACACCTGCTGGCCAAGGGACACGCCCGCACCAGCGGCGCGTCGATGATCGCCGGTTACGTCGGCAAAGGCACCCAGCTGGACCGGGCGATGGGCGACTTCGCGAATGCGTACGCCGATCAGACCGAACGCGATCATGCCCGCCTCGTCACGGCCGCCCGCAACGGCCGGGTTCCAGTCGCCGAGGGTGCGCTGGAGTCGATGGGTTCCGCGTTTCGGCCTGGTGGGTGAGGCCACCAGGCATCTGCCCTGAGCCCGCGTCAGCGCACGAAGGTGAGTGTGGTCGCCGTCGCCCCGTGACCAGTGTCCTGCGGACCGAGTAACACCCCTTCGCCTGGATCGCCGATTCCGCCGCCGAGCATGACGACGTCTCCGGGGAGGTCGGCTGTCCACCCGTTTCTACCGGATTTCAGATCGACCCCGGCCACCTGCCTCCCGTCCGTCAGTACCACGGTCGGCCCAGCGCACCTGGTCTGCGATGCGAACCCGACGGGTGATGGCCCGGACCATCTTGGTTTGCCGTCTCGCGGGTTCAAGCCACTGAACTGCCCGCTTCCGAACCCCGCCGGCGAGATGGAAACGAGCACTCCGTCGCAGAACGCGAGCGGTAGGTCATCTGCGTCGATGGTGGCGGCGGATCGCCGTAGATCGGGCATCGACCGCAGCACGATGGGCTTGTGCTTGGGATTGGAGGTGCTGCCGTCCGCATCCGCGCCCTCGCCGGGATTCTGGAGGTCTTGGGGCTCCCATCCACCGGCCCCGGTCGAGACGGGCTCTCCAGCCGATCTGTCGTCCGCTGCCAGACCTGCCACTACGGAATCCCCGACTCCGACGCCACCCATGGTGAGGCCGCCAGATCCCCGCTGGGTCACGATCGCGTCCCGGGTGACCGTGACCACATGCCCGGATTCGGCACCAGACGGTTTACCTGTTCCGGCATCGAAAATCGCCTGTCGGCCCGCCACCTCCGCCGCAGTGACGTATGCACTGCCGCCGGTTTCGAATACCCGCACCGGCGCAGGTGACTCGAAACCAGGCAGCATGGTCATTCCATTCTTGGTGAAGTACACCTCGCGGGTCCACGCGAGGGCTCCCTCCCTGGAATAGCGCATCACGCGTAACGTCGCCCGGTCGTTCTCAGGTAGGCCGGCAACGACGTAGAGCCCATCGGTGGCCACGCCAGCGATCGCGGCGTCGTCCGACGACCAGGAAATAGGCGTGGTGTGTCGCAATGTTCCTGTGCGCGGGTCGATCTCGGAGAGCGAGGAGCCGGCGAACAGCTCGCTACGCTTGGTAGCGATCGTGTAGGAACGGGTGGCGGCCGGGTCCGCAGAGTCGATCGACGTCGTCGGCGTCAGCACCGTGTACGACAACGGCCTGGTGACGCACCAGACGCGCCGTTTGCGGGCGAGGCAGTCATAGGTCGACCCAGCGGGTGCACTGCGATGCCAGCGGACAGCGCCGTCGGTCGACACTGCGACGAGCTCAGCACGTTGCTGACGCTGCACGGCTACAACAACCATGTCGCCAGTGACAACAGCATCTGTTGCAGAGCAGAAAGCAATGTCCTCATCGATGCCGCCCGGCTTCGTCGGACACCCCAGGTCGGGGGCGATGCGGGCAAGCTGCACCCGCCAACGGACTCCTGGATCAGATGACAGCTTCAGGATGCCGTATGCCGCGGCGTCGGGATTGCCGTTGTTGTCTCGCGACGTCAGGTAGATCGTCGTGGCCGCCACCAACCCGACTACGACACCAGCAGCCAGCAGGCCGCGTCGCCGCGACACAGCAAAACGCCCGCGCCCTTCGGCCCCGACTGCGAGATCGACGTCCGAGACCACCGGTTCGCCGCACACTTCGCAAGCCTGCAGGGCCTCAGAGGCACGCAAAAGGCGTTGGCGGCATACCGGACACCTACTCATTCCCATCCCGTTCACTGCACCAGGGCCACAGTTGGCGAACTGGCGCCGAAATCGAGTTCACCCGGACCGGCCACCAGAGCCGTCGCCGGATCACCGAATCCCCCACCCGTCAGTCGGGTGCTGCCAGGAAGCAGGACCGACCACGAGTCATCACCGGTGGCCGTCTCGAAGGCCGTCACCCGCACGCCGTCACTGATCAATACCTTGGAACCGTCGCATCGAATCTCCAGGCTGGAGCCTTCGTCGAAACCGATCGCCCACAACCGCCGCCCGGTGCGCGCGTCGTAACCGCTGATTCCCCGCAATGCGTGTCCGATCACCACCCCGCGGCAGAAGGCGACAGGTGATTCGCCGACTTTCATCGTGCTGGACGCAGCCTTGGGACCGCTCGGAGATCGGATCGTGTATGGGCCCTGCGGGTACGGAAGGTCATTCGGGTCCGCCTCGTACCCGGTGATGATGGGCTCACCCCCCGAATGGTCGTTCGCCAGCAACTGGGCCACGAGGTTGCCGCCGATCGGGGTGTCGTCCACCATCAGTGCGCCGCTACCTTCCTGGGTCACGACTGTTGCACCGACCACAGCGGCTACGTGCCCCTGTGCGGTTGAGACGTGCGCACCAGAAGAGGAGTCGAAGACAGCCTGCCGGCTGCCGACCTGCGCAGCGGACACATAGGACCTTCCACCACGCTCACTGACCCGCACCGGTGGCGTGAGGTCGGAACCCACCGAGGGGCCGTTCCCGCCTTGCAGTGAAAGCTGGCGGCTCCACTGCAGCTGACCCAGCGTGGAATATCGCAGAACGGTAGCGCTGGCGACGGACGATTCCGCCACGACATACAGGCAACGATCACCGACCCCGCCGAACTTCACGGAACTGAAGGATCCCAGCACAGTCTGGCTCCGTGTCGTAGCGCCGGTCCGGGGGAGAACCTCAGCGAGGACTGCGCTTGCAACGCCACCCCTGCCGCGTGGGAGGAGATTCTGGTCGGTCTGGCCTCGATCGCTCCCTTGCGTGAGGAGAACGACATAGGGGGGCGCCGGCGTGCTCAGACACCAGAGCCGGCCGTGCACCGCCAGGCAGTCATAGGTCGAACCTGCTGGAGCAGCTCGGCGCCATCGGACCCTGCCGTCGTCACGGCGTAGGCCTGCCAGCATGGCTTGTCCCCCACGTTGTACGACGATGACCACTGTGTCGGTCAACACGACGCTGTCCGCAACGACGCAGGAATCGGTGGGCTGAACCGGGTTGGTCGATAACGAGCTCTGGCACCCCAGAGCCGGTGCAATGTCCTTCACTGCGCGTTGCCAACGGGCGCCTGGATCCGATGCCATCCGCGTCACGGAGTAGGCACCCATCACGGATGAATCACGTCGCAGCAGGAAGTAGGTTCCCACTCCCGCGATCGCGAGGGCTACACCTGAGGCGAACGCAATCCAGCGAACCCGCCCGTGCCCAGCTGCCCCGTGCGTGCGCACCGGTGAATCCTGGACTTCCAGCGCTGCGGTGTCGGTCGACGACCCGGCCGAATCGAGGACCTCGTCGGCCTGTGCACTTGCCGCTAGACACCCGGTTCTGCCTGACGCACCTGCAACGGGTTCACCGCAGACCGGGCATTCCTCTGCTGTGCGAGCAAGGCGGTAGTTGCAGACCCGGCACTTGCTCATGGCCCGCGGTCAGTCCAGCGGGGCGTAGGCCGCAGCGATCGCGGCCAATTCCGCCTCGCCACCATCGATTGCCGTCAGCACCCAGAGCCCGCCTGGCGTCGCTGCCACCGTGTGCTCCCAGTGCGCTGCCCGAGATCCGTCGTCGGTTCGAACAGTCCAGCCGTCATTTAACTCGTGGGTCTCATACCCGCCGAGGGTCACCATCGGTTCGATCGCGACGGTGGCACCCTCCCGAATCTTCGGCCCGGATGCTCTGACCCGTTCGTTGAAGACCGTCGGCTCCATGTGCATCTCACGACCGATGCCGTGACCGGTGTACCCGTCGACGATACCGAAATCGACGTCAAGACCCTCGTCCTGCCACGCCTTTTCGCCGGCCTCGATGCAATCTTCGATAACCCCGCCCAGTTCATAGATGCCCCGGCCCGGCCGGAAAGCTGCTACGCCTGCCCACAACGCGTCGCGAGTCGTGTGAGTCAACGCGCGGTCTGCCGCACTCGAGAACTCTTCGATGGGGAAGGTGATGGCCGCGTCGCCATGCCAACCATCGACGATTGCGCCGCAGTCCACCGACACCAGGTCGCCGGGCAGCAACTCCCGCGGCCCTGGTATCCCGTGAACGACGTCGTCATTCACCGAGATACACACCGTTGCAGGAAAGCCCTGGTACCCAAGGAAGCTGGGGGCCGCCCCCGCGTCGCGGATGAACGTGTGGGCGAGTTCATCCAGCGCCCCCGTTGTCATGCCAGCGGTTGCGAACTGACGCATTGTGTCCAGACAACGACCCACGACGAGGCCCGCCGATCGCATAGACCGCAACTGGTCGTCGGTCTTGACGGGGAGTCGTTCTCTTCCGAACATCTCGGGGCGAGGCGATCAGCTGGTCGCGACGGCGAGACTGTCGAGCGTGCTCTCGACCCGGTCAGTGACGTCGTCAACCTGGCCCATGCCGTCCAGTTCGTGCAGAAGACCCCGCTGCTTATAAGTCGCAGCCAAGGGCCGAGTTTCTTTGTTGTAGATGTCCTGGCGTTCGCGGATGACCGCTTCGGAATCATCTTGACGACCAGAGGTCTTGGCTCGTTCGAGCAACCGCGAGATGAGCTCTTCGTCGTCCACCAGCAGACGCAGCACCCCGTCCACCTGATGCCCGTCCTGAGCGAGCAACGCATCCAAGGCATCGACCTGCACCATCGTCCGCGGGTACCCGTCGAGCAGGAAACCGTTCCGGGCGTCTTCCCGGGCCAATCTGTCGGCGACGATCTCGTTCGTGATCTCGTCCGTGACGTAACCCCCAGCGTCCAGGATTCCCTTCACCTGCTTGCCAAGCTGCGTCTGATCCTTGATGTTGGCCCGGAAGATGTCTCCGGTAGAGACGTGCGGAATGCCGTGTTTCGCACACAGGCGCTCCGCCTGCGTGCCCTTGCCGGCGCCGGGGGGGCCAAGAATGATCAGTCGCATCAGCGCAGAAACCCTTCGTAGTGGTGCTGCTGGAGCTTGGAGTCGACCTGTTTGACGGTCTCCAGCCCGACGCCGACCAAGATCAGGATCGAGGCTCCGCCGAACGGGAAGTTCGCGTTTGCGCCCACCATAGCCAGTGCGATCAACGGGATGAGGGCAAGTACGCCCAGATAGATCGCTCCAGTCACGGTGATTCGATTCAACACGAAACCCAGATAGTCCGCAGTCGCCTTGCCCGCACGCACGCCTGGAATGAAAGATCCCGCGGATTTCAGGTTGTCCGCCACTTCCTGCGGCTGATACGTGATCGATACGTAGAAGAACGTGAAGAAGACCACCAGCACCGTTGACAGGGCCATATACGACCAGTGATCACCACGCGCCAGGTTGTTCAACACCCACTGCGCCCATCCAGGAGGGGGCTCGGTCTTGTTGTCGGGTTGCGCGAACCCGGCGAGCAACACCGGCAGCGACAGCAGAGATGTGGCGAAGATGATGGGGATGACGTTGGCCATGTTGACCTTGAGCGGCAGATACGTCGACATCCCGCCGTACATCCGACGACCGATCATCTTTTTCGCGTACTGCACGGGGACCCGGCGCTGGGAGTTCTCTACGAACACGACTGCAACGGTGATGGCCAAGCCCATCACGATGACGACCAGGAACTTGCCCCAGCCCTGCTGGCGGATGGCCCACACCGATCCGGGTACCTGCGCGGCAATCGCCGTCAGGATCAGCAGCGACATCCCGTTTCCGATTCCCCGCTCGGTGATCTGCTCGCCGAGCCACATGATCAGACCGGTTCCGGCCGTCAACACCAGGACCATGATGACCAGGTAGAAGACACCCTGGTTCGGCATGATCGTGGGGCAGGTCTGCGATGTGCCGCCGAGTAGTGACGACGGGTTGGCCTTCGCCGCAGTGACCAAGGTCGCGGACTGCAGAAGCGCCAGACCGATTGTGAGGTACCTGGTGTACTGCGTCATCTTGGTCTGACCGGCCTGCCCCTCCTTCTTCAATTCCTCGAAGCGGGGGATGACCACCGTCAGCAACTGCACGATGATACTCGCGGTGATGTACGGCATGATCCCGAGAGCGAACACCGAGAGCTGGAGAAGCGCGCCACCGGAGAACAGGTTTGCCAACCCGAGGAAGCTCTGGGTGGACGTCGCCTGCCTCTGACACGCCTGGATCAGCTGGAAACTGATGCCGGGCGTGGGTATGTGCGAACCGAGCCGGAAAATTGCCATCACCGCGAGGGTGAACAAAATCTTCTTGCGCAGTTCCGGCGTCTTGAACGCACGGGCGGCAGCGGTGAGCAACAGGATCCTCCTACGGCGGCCAGCCTCAGTCGAGACATGACCTGCGTACTACGGGCGGGGATGAGGATACCCGGCATGCGAACACCCCGGGCGCGAGACCCACTAGGGGTACGACGCGGTCCGGGGTGTCAACCGAGATCCAACAAGTAAAACAACGATCAGGAAAGGCTGACGGTTCCGCCCGCTGCCTCGATCTTGTCCTTGGCAGAGGTCGAGAATGCGTCGACAGTCAGCTGCACGGCGCTGGAGATCTCACCGGTACCGAGGACCTTGACTGCAATCCCCTTGCGCACCGCACCCTTGGCGACCAGTTCGGCGACCCCGACTGCACCGCCCTCGGGGAACAGAGCAGAAATCTTGTCAAGATTCACGACCTGAAAGGTCACCTTGGCAGGGTTCTTGAAACCACGCATCTTGGGCAGACGCATGTGCAACGGTGTCTGGCCACCTTCGAAAGCAGCAGATACCTGGTAGCGCGCACTGGTGCCCTTGGTTCCACGACCGGCTGTTTTGCCCTTGGACGCCTCGCCACGGCCTACTCGGGTCTTGGCCTTCTTGGCTCCAGGCGCGGGACGCAGGTGGTGGACCTTGAGCGCATGCTCAGTGGACTTCTTCTCAGTTTCAGTCATCAGTCAATCTCCTCGACGATCACCAGGTGGGCGACCGAACGGGCCATCCCACGAAATTCGGGACGGTCCTCCTTAACAACGGTGTGGCCGATCCGCTTCAGGCCTAGCGAACGCAGATTCTCGCGGTGCTTGGGCTTGCCGCCGATATCAGAACGAATCTGGGTCACTTTGAACGACGCCATCACGCACCTGCCTTGGCAGCCAACGCCGCTTCAGCCATCGCACGCTGCATCCGGGCCGGGGCCACGTGATCCAGGGGAAGGCCGCGACGCGCAGCGACGGACTCCGGCCGTTCCAGACCCTTCAGCGCAGCAACCGTCGCATGCACGATGTTGATCGCGTTCGAGGAACCGAGCGACTTGGACAACACGTCGTGGATACCTGCACACTCCAGCACCGCCCGAACCGGTCCACCGGCGATGACACCAGTACCGGCCGACGCAGGCTTGAGCAGTACGACTCCAGCAGCAGCCTCACCCTGAATCGGGTGTGGAATCGTATCGCCGATCATTGGAACGCGGAAGAAATTCTTCTTCGCTTCCTCGACACCCTTGGCGATCGCCGAGGGGACTTCCTTGGCCTTGCCGTAGCCCACACCGACACTGCCCTGGCCGTCACCTACGACAACCAGTGCGGTGAAGCTGAACCGACGGCCACCCTGCACGACTTTGGAGACGCGGTTGATAGTGATCACCCGCTCCAGGTACTGGTTGCGGTCGTCACCTCCACGCCCTCCACGGCCACCACGGTCATTTCCGCCGCGACCACCACGGCCGCCTCCGGCGTTGCCACCGGCTGCATTGTCAGGTCCGGTGCCTTGGGCCGTGTTCTGGCCGCCAGCAGCGCCTCGACGCTGGGGTCCGGGCATCAGTGGTTCCTCACCTTCGAGATTGCAAATTCAGTGTTGTTCGGCATCAGAGAACGAGACCACCTTCACGAGCGCCGTCGGCGATCGCTGCCACACGGCCGGCGTACTGGTTACCACCGCGGTCGAACACAACTGCTTCCACACCGGCGTCCTTGGCACGAGCTGCGACCAACTGCCCGACCTGTTTGGCCTTCGCGGTCTTGTCACCCTCGAAGTTACGCAGGTCCGCTTCCATGGTGGATGCAGATGCGACGGTCTTACCGACCGTGTCGTCGACGACCTGGACGAAAACGTGACGCGCAGAGCGCGACACCACCAGGCGCGGGCGTTCAGTGGTTCCGGAAATCCGCTTACGCAACCGGAAGTGACGACGTGTCCGGGCGGCCGCCTTGCTCGACGAACGCTTAATGATCTTTTGCTTTGCCATGGCTTACTTACCAGCCTTTCCGACCTTGCGGCGGATGCGC
Source organism: Actinomycetales bacterium (assembly GCA_038199265.1). Classification (GTDB taxonomy): domain Bacteria; phylum Actinomycetota; class Actinomycetes; order Actinomycetales; family Dermatophilaceae; genus Allobranchiibius. The sequence continues at coordinate 9,026 of JBBPZD010000059.1, forward strand.
TCGCCTTCATAACGAACGCCCTTGGCCTTGTACGGGTCGGGCTTGCGCAACTTACGGATGTTCGCCGATACCTCGCCGACGAGCTGCTTGTCGATCCCGGTCACAGTGAACCTGGTCGGGTTCTGCACCTCGAAGGTGATTCCTTCGGGTGCCGCGATCGTGATCGAGTGGCTGTAACCCAGAGCGAACTCGAGGTCAGAACCCTTGGCGATGACGCGGTAACCCGTGCCGTGGATCTCCAACTTCTTGGTGTAACCCTGGGTCACCCCGATCACCATGTTGTTGATGAGACTGCGGGTCAACCCATGGCGCGACCGTGACTCACGGTCGTCGTTGGGGCGGGAGACCTGCAACACACCATCGTCTTGGGCAACCGTGATCGGGTCAGGAAGGGTCAGGTCCAGCTGGCCCTTGGGTCCCTTGACGTTGACGGTACGACCGTCGAGCTTCACATCGACTCCGGCCGGGACCGGAACGGGGAGACGTCCGATACGAGACATCGTTGATTCCTCCTTAGTTCCTGGTCACCAGACGTAGGCGAGGACTTCCCCGCCAACGCCCTGGTTAGCTGCCTGCCGGTCGGTCAACAGACCGGAGGACGTGGACACGATTGCAACACCGAGACCACCGAGCACGCGAGGCATGTTCGTGGACTTGGCGTAGACACGAAGACCCGGCTTCGACACGCGCCGGACGCCCGCGATGGAGCGCTCCCGGTTGGGGCCGTACTTCAGGTCGATGATGAGGGTCTTGCCCACCTCGGCGTCCTCAACCCGGAAGCCACCGATGTAGCCCTCGGCCTGCAGGATCTCCGCGATGTGCGACTTCAATTTCGAGAACGGCATGGACGTCGAGTCGTGATGCGCCGAGTTGGCGTTTCTGACGCGCGTCAACATGTCCGCGATCGGATCGGTCATGGTCATTGGGCTGCACTGCCCTTCCTCACCGCGGTTTCGAGTCCACGGAGTTTCCGTGGGCGACCTGCGGTGTAGTTAGTGTTGATGTCCCAAATCGCATCGGTGCGCTTCGGGGCGGAACGTTGTTCGACGTGCTGGCCCGCGGGCTGGCTTACCAAGAGCTCTTCTTGACGCCCGGCAGTTCGCCACGGTGAGCCATCTCGCGAAGGCAGATCCGGCACAGGCCGAACTTGCGATAGACAGCATGCGGTCGACCGCAACGCTGACAACGGGTGTACCCGCGAACCGCGAACTTGGGCTTGCGTGCGGCCTTCTGAACCAGTGCAGTTTTTGCCATGGTCAGTTCATCTCCTTGAACGGAAAGCCCAGTGCCCGCAGCAGCGCGCGGCCTTCATCGTCAGTCTTGGCGGTCGTGACGACCGTGATGTCCATACCGCGGACCCGGTCGATGCGGTCCTGGTCGATCTCGTGGAAGACCGACTGCTCGGTCAAACCGAAGGTGTAATTGCCATTGCCGTCGAACTGCTTGGGCGACAGACCGCGGAAGTCGCGAATACGCGGCAAAGCGACCGAAACCAGGCGGTCCAGGAACTCCCACATCCGGTCACCGCGCAGCGTGGTGTGGCAACCGATAGGCATCCCCTCGCGCAGCTTGAACTGCGCGATGGACTTACGCGCCTGGGTCACGGCCGGCTTCTGACCGGTGATCGCCGTCAAGTCGCGAACTGCGCCGTCGATGAGCTTGGAGTCGCGAGCGGCTTCTCCGACGCCCATGTTGACGACGACCTTCACCACACCGGGAACCTGCATCACGTTGGCGAAGTCGAACTTCTCGCGCAAAGCCTGCTTGATCTCGTCGTTGTAGCGGGTCTTCATCCGGGGCGTGGTAGCTGCTGACACCGCAGGCGTGTCCTCAGTAGCAGTTGAAGTCATTACAGGTCCTTTCCGGATCGCACCGCGACGCGGGTACGGACAGTCTTCATCCGGCCATCGCGCTCAACCTGCTCCACGCGGGTGCGGACGCGGGTCGGCTTTCCCGACTCCGGGTCGACGACGGCGATGTTGCTCACGTGCATCGAGGCCTCCACCACCTCGATACCACCCGAACCACCACCGGGCTGGCCGGCCTTGACGTGCTTGGTGACCCGGTTGATGCCCTCGACAAGCACACGCCCGGTCTCGGGGAAAACCTCGATGACCTTGCCCTGCTTGCCTTTGTCACCACCGTTCTTCTGCGAACGACCGCTGATGACCTGAACGAGGTCATTCTTCTTGATCTTCATGGACGGCTTCGTCGGAGCCGACACTTTCTTTTTCAATGCCATGGTTCAGAGCACCTCCGGGGCAAGCGAGATGATCTTCATAAAGCGCTTGTCGCGCAGCTCACGGCCCACCGGGCCGAAGATGCGGGTGCCGCGTGGGTCACCGTCGCCCTTGAGAATCACTGCTGCGTTCTCATCGAATTTGATGTACGAACCATCGGCTCGGCGGCGCTCCTTGACGGTGCGCACGATGACAGCCTTGACGACGTCGCCCTTCTTGACGTTGCCACCGGGGATGGCGTCCTTGACGGTCGCCACGATCGTGTCACCGATGCCGGCGTAACGACGGCCCGAGCCGCCGAGAACCCGAATGCACAAAATCTCCTTGGCACCGGTGTTGTCGGCGACGCGAAGTCGCGACTCCTGCTGGATCACTGGTTTTCTCCTGTCGTCTCACTGGTTCTCACCGCGAAGGATGAGCCTTGCGGAACATAACGGTTTGGTCTGCCGAGCGCGACCCGGCAGGACTTGATGATGCTTGAGATCTACTTGGCCCGCTCAAGAATCTGAACGATGCGCCAGCGCTTGTGCGCTGACAGCGGCCGGGTTTCCATGATCTGAACACGGTCACCCACGCCACAGTCGTTCTTCTCGTCGTGGACCTTGATCTTCGTCGTGCGACGGATGACCTTGCCGTAGAGCGCGTGCTTGACGCGGTCCTCGACCTCGACCGTGACGGTCTTGTCCATCTTGTCGCTGACGACATAACCCTGCCGGGTCTTGCGGTCGTTGCGCTCAGTCACGTTCTTCTCCTGCGTGTTCTCACTCATGTCAGCTCACCTTCGAAGGTGCGTCGCCCGAAGGCGCCTGGCCGATGCCGAGCTCGCGCTCACGCATCTCGGTGTAGATCCGGGCGATGTCCTTGCGGACCGCACGCAGCCGGGAGTTGTTCTCCAACTGCCCGGTCGCTGACTGAAACCGCAGATTGAACAATTCCTGCTTGCCCTTGTCGAGCTCTTCGTCCAGCTGCTGGTCGTCCAACTCACGCAGCGCCTTCGGCATCAGGTCCTTGGAACCGGTAGCCATTAGAAGTCACCACCTTCACGCGCGACGAAGCGGCACTTCATCGGCAACTTGTGCATCGCCAAGCGCATGGCCTCGCGTGCAACATCTTCGGAAACACCGGAAAGCTCGAACATCACTCGGCCGGGCTTGACGTTCGCGACCCACCACTCGGGTGAGCCCTTACCCGAACCCATGCGGGTTTCGGCCGGCTTCTTGGTCAGCGGGCGGTCGGGGTAGATCGTTATCCACACCTTGCCACCACGCTTGATATAGCGGGTCATCGCGATACGAGCGGACTCGATCTGGCGGTTCGTGACGTAGGCAGGCTCAAGGGCTTGGATGCCGAAGTCACCGAACGTGACACGGGTGCCCCCCTTGGCAGCCCCAGAACGACCTGGGTGGTGCTGCTTGCGGTGCTTGACGCGACGAGGAATCAACATCAGGCCTGCACCCCCTGCGTTGCCGCAGCCGCCGGTTCAGCGGCCGCAGGCGCTGAAGCCTGGTCACCGGATGCCGGGGCATCGTCGCGACGGGGACGGCTGGGCCCACGGTCGCCACCACGATCGGTCCGCGGTCCACGATCATCGCGACGGCGGGCCGGCCGAGACG
>JBBPZD010000060.1:0-4100 GCA_038199265.1 Actinomycetales bacterium
CGCCGGGTTGCGCTCGAACGCGCACAGCGCAAGGCGCCCGGCGGCCATCTCGCGCAGCAAGGTGTCAGCTACTGCGCCCTCGTACGTAGTTCGGACGCCCTCAGGGTCATCGAGGCGTGCTGCGACGGCTTGGCCCGCGAATTTTCCAGAACGTACCGCGTAGGAGATGCCCTCTCGGGTCCAGGGTTCGAGTAGTCCCGCAGCATCACCGGCGACGAGCACACGACCGCGCGACAACGGTGAGTCATCGGTGCGTGTACGCGTCAAATGTCCTGAAGACTGCAGCTCGCTCAGGGAAGAGAGACCCATCTCTTTGACGAACCTGGTGAGGTATGTACGAGTGGCGGGCGCGTTACCCCGAGATTGGATGACACCGACCGTCAACGTGTCACCTTTGGGAAAGACCCATGCGTAGGTGCCAGGGTCCTTGCCCCAGTCGAGGTGAATGCGACCGTCCCAGCGCGCAGCCTGCGGGCCGGTCGCGAGCTCGACCTCAAGCCCCAGGTCCACGGTGTCGAGAGTTACGCCGATATACCGTCCGATCCGGCTTGTCGAACCATCGGCGCCGACGATGTACCGCGCAGTCATCGGTCCTGCTGAGGTCGTCAGGGTGACCTGCTCTGTGCCCTCAGAGATTGCAGTGACGGTCACGCCGTCCTGTATCTCGGCGCCCGCCGCGTGAGCCTCGGTGAGCAGCGCAGCGTCGAACTCGGACCGGTCGACGAGTGCGATCAGACGGTTGTCGCTGCACCGGTCGGCCCACCTTTTCCCTGCGAGCGTGATGGTGGCCCGGTGGACGTCAACCCTGGTCGGCACCTCGAACCCGGGCGGCAGAGCACCGAGCGTCGGGCCGATCAGGCCACCACCGCAGGTCTTGTATCGCGGGAACTTCGCCCGGTCCAGCACCAATGTCCGTGCCCCTGTGGACGCCGCTGCGTACGCTGCGCTGGAGCCGGCCGGGCCTGCCCCCACCACGATCACGTCATACGGCATCGGCACAGTCTGCCGCGCAGGTCGGGTGCTCGTTCGCAAAGGGGTAGTCAGTTACCGTTACCGATAGGTAACCAACAGGTGTGGTGGAGGATTGCGGTGCCCGAACTCAAGGATCATTACGACGTCGTCGTGGTCGGCGCCGGGCTGTCCGGTATCGACGCGGCGTACCGTCTGCAAACGCAGTGTCCGGGCAAGGACTACGTGATCCTCGAGGCGCGCAGCGCCCTCGGCGGTACCTGGGACCTGTTCAAATATCCTGGGGTCCGGTCTGATTCGGACATGTACACACTCGGTTTCCCTTTCGAGCCGTGGACAGACGGTAAGTCCATCGCGGACGCATCCGACATCTTGGACTATCTGAAATCCACGGCCACCAAGTACGGCATCGACGCCCGGATCGCCTACGACAGCAAGCTGACCGACGCGTCGTGGAGCAGTACCAAGGCCCGCTGGACCTTGACCGTCAGCACGTCGAGCGGTGATCGCGACGTCACCGCGTCCTTCCTCTACCTGTGCTCCGGGTACTACAACTACGAGCAGGGCCATACGCCCGAGTTCGAAGGCCGCGAAGACTTCACCGGGCCGGTGGTGCACCCGCAGTTCTGGCCCGAAGACCTCGACGTCGACGGCAAGAACATCGTCGTGATCGGCTCCGGCGCGACTGCCGTCACCCTGGTGCCGGCCCTTGTAGCTCAAGGTGGCAAGCCGACGATGCTGCAACGTTCTCCGTCGTACGTCGTCGCCCAACCGGCGCGGGACAACTCGGCAGCGAAGCTCCGCACCCGGCTGTCCGCAGAACGTGCGCACAGCATCGTGCGCTGGAAGTACGTGCTGAGCACGCAGGGCTTCTACCAGTTCACCCGGCGGATGCCCGGAGCAGCGAAGAAGCTGTTGCGCAAGGGCACCGAAGCGCAGTTGAAGGGCAGCGGCGTCGGAGTCGAACACTTCACGCCGCGCTATAACCCCTGGGACGAGCGGCTGTGCGTGGTCCCGGGTGGCGACCTGTTCAAGGCGCTGCGCGAACACTCCGCCGACATTGTCACCGACACCATCGACCGATTCCTCCCGCACGGCGTCCAGTTGTCGTCCGGGCACGTGCTGCCCGCTGACATCATTGTCACCGCGACCGGCCTCAACATGCTCGCGGCAGGTGGTGCAAGCATCACCGTCGATGGCGAGAGGGTCGACCTCGGCAGCCGATACATCTACCGCGGAATGATGATTGAAGGCGTGCCGAACGCAGCGATGTGCATTGGTTACACGAACGCCTCCTGGACGCTGCGCGCCGATCTGTCGTCGCAGTACTTCGCGAAGTTCATCAACCACATCGATGCGTCCGGGTCGGCGTACGGCTACCCGACGGCACACGAGGCAATGCGTAGCAAGCCGGCAATCGACCTGCAGTCCGGATACGTGCAGCGGTCGGTCAAGGACTTTCCCCGCCAGGGGGACCGTAATCCGTGGCTGCTGCGGCAAAACTACGTGCTCGACAGCCGTGACTTGAGGCGTGCCGACGTCACCAAGGACATGACGTTCGCCGGCCGGGAATGAAGTGCGTGTAGCGCTTTCGTCCTACCGTTCGAAACCGCACTCCGGCGGGCAGGGCGTCTACGTCCGCAACCTGTCCCGTGAGTTGGTTGCCCTCGGTCATCGAGTGCAGGTCTTCAGCGGCCCGCCGTACCCCGAGTTGGATCCGGGTGTCGGACTGACCCGTGTCCCGAGTCTCGATCTCTACCGTCACGACGATCGTTTCCACCACCCGGCGTGGTCCGAATTACGTTCGCGCGTCGACGTGCTCGAATACCTCACGATGTGCGGCAGCGGCTTCCCGGAGCCGCGCACCTTCGGGATCAGACTCGAGCAGCTGCTCCGCGACCGGACCGGTGAGTTCGACATCCTGCACGACAACCAAACGCTGGCGCCCGGCATCCTGCGACTCGAAAAACGGGGGTTGCCCCTGCTCACCACGATCCACCACCCGATCAGCCGCGACCGCCGGTTGGAACTGGACGCCGCGCGGGGATGGCAGCGCCTCACCAAGCGCCGCTGGTACGGCTTCGTGGCGATGCAGGCCCGGGTCGCTCGCGACAGCAACCACCTGCTCACTGTGTCTCAGAACTCCGCCGTCGACATCGAGCGAGACTTCAAGGTGGCGCCCGAGCGGATGAGCGTCGTACCCGTCGGCGTAGATGTCACGACCTACCGGCCGCCGATGCAGTCGCGGATATCCGGGCGGATCGTCACGATTGCCAGCGCCGACGTCCCGTTGAAAGGCCTCGACGTGCTGATCCGTGCGCTCACCGCGATGGACCCCGGCGCCTGGAGTGAGTTGCACGTCGTCGGCCATGCCTCGGACCGGACGAACAAGGCGCTCGCGCAAGCGGGTTTGTTGGACCGGGTGCGATTCGAACGGGGACTGAGCGACACCGAACTGGCCCACCTGATCGGGTCCGCCGAGGTACACGCGATTCCCTCGCTCTACGAGGGATTCTCACTCCCGGCGGTCGAGGCGATGGCGTGCGCAACCCCCATCGTCGCTTCTCGGGTCGGAGCTCTGCCGGAGCTGGTCGCAGCGGACGCAGGAGTGCTGGTGCCCTCGGGTGACGCAGCGGCGCTGGGTCGGGCGCTGACCGAGGTTCTCGCGGCACCGGAACGCCGCGCCGCGATGGGGGAGGCAGGTCGCGAACGCGCAGTATCGACGTACAGCTGGCGTGCAGTCGCCGAGGCAACGACGCGCGTCTATGAGCAGGTCATCGCCGCCGGTCACCCTTCACTGCCTCAGGCGAAGGAGAATGCACCGTGATCACGATCAGGTTCGACACGTTCGACGTTCAGCCGGGCATGAGTTTCATCGACGTCGGGTGCGGGCAGGGTCGGCACTCCTACGAGGCGTACCGACGCGGTGCCGACGTGACCGCGTTCGACCTCAACGAAGCCGACCTCGTCGATGTGAAGTCGATGTTCGGCGCGATGGAACTGGAGGGGGAGGCTGGGCAACGTCATAACGGTGGGTCGGCACAGGTGCAGCACGGCGACGTGACGGCGATGCCCTACGCCGACGGCGTGTTCGATCGAGTACTGGCCTCGGAGATTCTGGAGCACATCCC
>JBBPZD010000061.1:0-16604 GCA_038199265.1 Actinomycetales bacterium
GTGGCAGGCCGGCCTGCCAGCTTCAGTGCCGACGTGCCCCCAGTGGAATGTCGGACACCTGCTCGCCCACCAGGGAATGGTCCACCGCTGGGCGGCCGCCACTATTCGCGGCGAGAAACCCCGCGACTCCGAAACGGTCGAACAGGAGGGCCTCTCGACTGACGACGCTGGCGTGTGGCTGCAGGATGGCTGCGACGATCTCGTGGAAACGCTGCAATCTGTTTCGGCCGATTCGACATCGTCCTTCTTCATGCCGAGTCCGCTGTCAGATCGCGACAGCTGGGCGCGTCGACAATGTCACGAATCGACGATCCACTCCGTCGACGCCCTTGGCGCTCGGCTCGGGTACCGCGCAGACACCGAGGATGTAGACCTCTCCCCCATATTCGCAGCAGACGGTGTCGATGAATTGTTGAGCTGCTTCATGCCGCGCCGACGGTTCGACCTCCGGTCCAGCAGTCCGGTGACCGTGACCGTACACACCACCGATACGGGCGATTCGTGGCTGCTCTCTTTCAGTCAGGAGCTACCCGTGGTGCAGCGGGACCGCACTGCTGATCAGGTCGACGCGACCGTCTCCGGCGACGCGGTCTCGCTCTACCTGGCCTTGTGGAACCGCGGATCTGCCATCACCTGCGAAGGTCGCGATGTGCTCTCCCTGTGGCGTGACCGGATGAAAGTGATCTGGGCCTGACCACCCCGACCTCAGCGGCTGACCGGCACCGCGCCACGCGCACCCCAAGCCCACCGGATCAGCGGCCACTGCAGCGGTAGTCGAACAAGGGCAACGCCGAGCGTCAACCCGCGCCCCGTTGTCGCTCCCTTCGCCACCAGGTCTTCGCCCGCACTCCAGGCCATCTGCAGGTTCGCGGGAAATATCGCCACCAACAGCGCGGCCGCGGCCATCGCCGCGACCGGGCGGGTGCGCGGCACGATCAGGCCGACCGCGCAGAGCAGCTCAGCCGCGCCGGAAAGGTACACCAACTCTCGCGGGTAGGGAAGGAACTCGGGGATCGTCCCCGTGAAGACCTCCGGGCGCACCGTGTGCAGCACGCTCGATCCGGCAAAGAGGGCGGCGACGAACTTGGCGCCGAGGGAGAGCGGCTGAGGCTGCATGCCGTCCACTGTGGCAGACAAAATTCGGCCGACCTCAGACGATGACGGTAGCGAAGGTGCCGACCTGTTCGAACCCGGCAGCGATATAGGTGCGGATGGCAGCCTCGTTGTAGGAGTTCACGTAGAGCGTGACCTCGGACGCCAGGTTGTCCAGCACGTGCTGCACGACAGCATTCATCGCCGGCTCGGCCAGACCCGTACCGCGCATCTGCGGAGCCACCCACACCCCCTGGATCTGTGCGACCCCGAACGCGAGGGAACCGACATCGGCTTTGAAGATGACCTCGCCTCCCTCGCTGATGACGTAGGTGTGCCCCGCGCGGATCAGCCCGCCCACCATCCTTCGGTAGTCATGGTCCGAGCCCACGAACGGTGGATAACCGATCTCGGCGGTGAACATGTGTGCGGCCGCCGGAACCACCAGGTCCAACTCGTCCGCGCGGGCGAGCCGCACCCTCGGATCCATCCAGCGATCCGCGTCACGTGGCGATGTGGTCACCGCCATCATCGGCTGCTCGGCACGGATCGAGGAAGGCTCACCCCACATGGGCTCAAGCCGTTCCCATAGGCCCAGGACCTGGTCGGCTTCGCCGAAGATCGAGGAACAACGTCGCTTGTAGCGACGCAGCTTTGCCGCAAACGCCTTCAGTGCTGGCTCGTCACAGTTGATCGGGACCACGTTCGCCGACACCCAGCACATCGCATTCAACGCAGAACTGCCGACGCCCAGGAGTGAACTGGTGAACGCCGGCCCGCCCTCAATAAGCCGCGCAGCGACGAAAACGTTGCTCAGTGCGTCCTGCTCGCACAGGTCCAACGCGGCGTCGTAGTCGGCGGACCCGAGCGATCGCGCGGGACTGAAGGTACGAAGCACAAGACAAGCGTGCCTGAAGAACAGGTCGAGTTGGTCTGAAACGCGCGGGAACGTCGCGGTTGCTAGCGTCCCTGCATGCCAACAGCCCCGCGATCGCCTCATCTACCAGGCACGCCCGGCGCTCCGGTTCTGGTCAACTTCCGCAAATGGGACGGTCGTGAGCACTGGCAGGAACCGACCATCCTGCTCGGTGAGGACGAGTACGGAGTGTGGCTCGGCATGCGCTGCGGGACCGCATTCCGACGTCCGGGCCATGAGGTCGTCTCTCGAGCAGACTCGGTGAAACTGGCTACCGGGAGTGGCTGGTTCGCTACTTTCAATGGACCAGGTCACGATATCCAGACCTACGTCGACATCAGCACGGTCGGTGAGTGGTCGATCTCGCACAAGATGTTGACCTTTACCCTCATCGACCTGGACCTCGATGTGGTCCGCCGACAGAACGGCACGATCTACGTCGACGATGAGGAAGAATTCGCTGAGCATCAGCGGCTCTTCGGGTACCCCCACGATGTGATCGCGCAGGCCGAGCGGGACTGCGCGAACGTGCTGCAGTCGGTGACCGACCGCGCCGAGCCGTTTGCCATTCGCCCCGAGCACTGGATGCGTCAGCTGTTGCGGACGAGCACTACCTAGCTGACCGAGATGGTCGGTGCTCCGGTCTCCCCGTCGACCGGCTCGCCCATCTCTTCGGCGATCTTCATCGCCTCATCGATCAGTGTCTCGACAATCTGGCTCTCCGGGACGGTGCGCACGACCTCGCCCTTGACGAAGATCTGGCCCTTGCCGTTACCCGACGCGACGCCGAGGTCAGCTTCGCGAGCCTCACCCGGACCGTTGACGACGCAGCCCATCACAGCAACTCGCAGCGGCACAGTCAGACCTTCGAGGCCCGCAGTGACCTCGTCGGCCAACTTGTACACGTCGACCTGCGCACGACCGCACGAAGGACACGAGACTATTTCCAGCTTGCGGGGTTTGAGGTTGAGCGACTGCAAAATCTGATTGCCGACCTTGATCTCCTCGACGGGCGGCGCCGACAGGGAGACGCGGATGGTGTCGCCGATCCCCTTGGACAGCAGTGCACCGAACGCGGTGGCCGACTTTATGGTGCCTTGAAAAGCCGGACCGGCCTCGGTCACACCGAGGTGCAGCGGCCAGTCGCCGCGCTCGGAGAGCAGCTCGTAGGCGCGCACCATGATCACCGGGTCGTTGTGCTTGACCGAGATCTTGAAGTCGTGAAAGTCGTGCTCCTCGAACAGCGACGCCTCCCAGACGGCCGACTCGACGAGCGCCTCGGGGGTCGCCTTGCCGTACTTCTCCATCAGCCTCGGGTCCAGGGATCCGGCGTTCACACCGATCCGGATCGAGACTCCTGCGTCTTTCGCAGCCTTTGCGATCTGCTTGACCTGGTCGTCGAACTTGCGGATGTTGCCGGGGTTGACCCGGACAGCGGCGCAACCCGCGTCGATTGCCGCGTAGACGTACTTCGGCTGGAAGTGGATGTCGGCGATGACCGGGATCTGGCTCTTGCGCGCGATGATCGGCAGCGCGTCAGCGTCGTCCTGGCTGGGGCAGGCAACGCGGACGATGTCGCAACCGGAGGCGGTCAACTCTGCGATCTGCTGCAACGTCGCGTCGATGTCTGTGGTCGGGGTGGTGCACATCGACTGCACCGAGATCGGGGCGTCCCCACCGACGTCGACCTTGCCGACCTTGATCTTGCGAGTCTTTCGACGCGGGGCAAGTACGGGCGCGGGAGCAGATGGCATACCGAGAGAAACGGTCATGAGAGAAGGTGTGTCCTTCGTTAGTTGAACTTGATCGGATTGACGATATCGGCGTAGAAGAGCAACCCGAACATCACCAGCAGGACCATTGATACGCCGTAGGCGACCGGCAGAGCCTTGGCAACGTCGACGTAGATCGGGCCCTTGATGCCGCGAGCGCGGGCGATCGGTCGCTTGACAGACTCCCACAGGGCACCGGCGATATGGCCGCCGTCCAGCGGGAGCAACGGGATGAGGTTGAAAACGAACAGCGCCAGGTTGAGGGAGGCGAGCAGACCCAGCAGCAGGACGACTTTGTCGGTGACGGAGACCCGACTGTCCTCGGTAACGTCTCCGGCTATCCGCCCGACCCCGACCACCGACATCGGACCGTTCTTGTCGCGCTCTCCGCTGCTGAATGCGGCGTTGAAGACGCCGATCATCTTTTGCGGGATCTTCACGAAGACTGCTGCGGTTTGCTTGACGCCGTCGCCGATGATCGCGGGTACTGCAGTCAGCGATTCACGCTCGCGCACGAGCGTGCCGCCGATCCCGGCGCCGATCTGTCCGGCGCGAACGGTTTCGACTGATCCGGACCAGTTGGTCACGGGAATTCCGCGATCGTCGGTCTTCGGGAGAGTTCGCAAAGCGGGAGTGACCTGCAGAGTGACCCGTTCACCGCTTCGCAGGATCACGATCGGGATCTGTTGGTTCGGGTGCTTGCGGATGACGTCGGTGGCCTGCAGCGTGGTGCTCACCTTGACCCCGTCGACCGACTCGATACGGTCCTTGGCCTGCAATCCGGCTGCTGCAGCGGGTGAGGGCGTCGCGCACTTCGTCGGTGTTTTGCCGTTCGATGTGGACAGGCAATCGGCCACCGAGGCAATATCGGCGGTGACCTGGGTCTTGACGCCGATGCCGCACGCAATGACGATCAGCAGCACCGCTGCGATGATCAGATTCATGAACGGCCCACCGAACATGATGATCACCTTGCGGTGTGTCGGCAGCTTGTAGAAAACCCGGTGGGCCTCGTGCTCGGGGATCTCCTCGAACGCAGCTTCACGGGCCTGATCTACCAGCTGGCTCCAGCGCCCGGTCGAAGACATCCGCACCAGGGAAGGGTCCTCACCCGGCGCGGGAGGGAACATTCCGACCATCCGGATGTACCCGCCGAGCGGGATAGCCTTGACTCCGTACTCAGTCTCGCCGCGACGGCGGGAGAACAGGGTGGGCCCGAATCCGATCATGTACTGGGTGACCTTCACGCCGAACTTCTTGGCCGGCACCATGTGGCCCAGTTCGTGCAGCGCGATCGACGCGGCGACGCCGACGATCATCAGGACCACACCGAGCAGGAACATCACAGAACTAGGTTCTCACGCGCACCGAAATCGACTGTCGTCACGCGGCGCGCAACACATCGCAGGCGCGAGCGCGGGCCCAGTTCTCTGCGCGAAGCACCTGCTCGACGGTCAGCTCGCCGGAGCCGGGGTCGTGATCTTGGACGACCCGCGCCACTGTGTCCACGATGCCGGTAAACGGCAACCGACCGTCATGGAAGGCGTCGACACATTCCTCGTTGGCAGCGTTGTAGACGGCCGGGTAGGTGGATCCGGCCGCACCTACCTTCCGAGCAAGATCGACTGCGGGGAATGCTGCATCGTCCAGCGGTTCGAAGTCCCAGCTGGAGGCCTTCGTCCAGTCGATGCGCGGTCCGGCGTCGGCAACGTGCCGGGGCCACCCGAGACCGAGCGCGATCGGCACCATCATGCTCGGCGGCCCACACTGGGCGATCGTCGATCCGTCGACGAATTCGACCATCGAGTGGATCATCTGCTGCGGGTGCACGACGACGTCGATCCGGTCCAGGGGAATATCGAAGAGCAGGTGCGCCTCGATGACTTCCAGGCCCTTGTTGACCAACGTTGCAGAGTTGGTGGTGACGACCCGGCCCATCGCGAAGTTCGGATGCGCGAGGGCCTGCTGGGGCGTGACGTCGTGCAGTTCTCGCTTGGAGCGGCCACGAAACGGACCGCCGCTGGCAGTCACCACCAGGCGGCGCACCTCATCGTGGGTGCCGGCGCTCAAACACTGCGCGATAGCACTGTGCTCACTGTCGACGGGAACGAGCTGTCCGGGTGCTGCGAGCGCCTTGACCATCTCGCCGCCTACGATGAGCGACTCCTTGTTGGCCAGCGCCAAGATCGACCCGGCACGCAACGCAGCCAGTGTCGGGCGGAGTCCGATCGATCCGGTGATCCCGTTCAACACCACGTCGGCGCCGCACTGCGATGCCTCGACGGCTGCGTCGTTGCCCACGACGATGCGCGGGTCGTAGGACGTGCGACCGGCCTCGCGTGCGGCGTCGGTAATGAGATCACGCAACTGCTTCTGACCACCCTGGGCGACTGCCACCAGCTCGACGGCGAGTTCGACCGACTGACGGGCGACGGCAGCGAGGTCATGGCCCCCCGCGGCCAGTGCCACGACCTTGAAGAGTTCCGGGTTCTTTCGAACGATCTCGAGGGCCTGGGTGCCGATCGAACCGGTCGATCCCAGGAGTGCGACCGTGCGGGGCTGGGGAGAACTCGTCACCCCTCCATTGTGCAGCGATGCCACCGCCGTCATGCGACCGCACTCGCAGCGATGGTGTGGGCTTCCGCACTACGCATCGACCCCGGTCCCGCTCATCCATGTCGTCTCATAAGCGCCCGCGCCGGCCGCTTCGAACTACATCCTGGTGACTTTTCGCTGGCCCAACTCGTTCGAGGGCTTCAGCTACCGGGCTGGCCAGCAATCCAAGGCCGGATCAGCTGGCCCGGTCGATTCCGAGAAGATCAGCCAATACGCCGACCGGGGTCCAGGCAGCGCCCTCTCGGCAGGCAAGGACCGGCAGCTCACTCATCAGGAAAGTGCCGGCGTCGCCCCAGATCACCGATACGAGTTCGGCTGGGCCACCGGCATATCGCGCGGTCAGCTCAGCAGTCGCACACACGGTGCCCCACGGCGGGGCTTCGCCGCGCAGGTCGTGGTCACCGATGGCCCGCCAGGTGGCCCGCCGGGCGACACCGCGGGCGACCCCGCACGGTCGGGTCGACAGCGAAAACACCTCGGTCAGTAGCGCCCGAGAATCCCCCACCGGACGGACGTCGAAATCGTGGACTCCTTCGGCTGAGATGTCCTCGCACACCGTTGTACCGCCTGCTTCGAAAAGGTGCCGGATCGATCTCGCGCCGGGGCTACGTACCTCCATCCGGTACGAGCGTTCCGGGCCTGCCCGCACCTGCAGCAGCTGCACCAGCTCAGTACGAACGAGCAAGCCTCCCTCCTGGGCCTCACACACCCCGTGTGCCAGCAGTGATCGATAGGCGATATCGGCCGCTAGCGCGCGTTGGTCCGGCTTCAGGCGATCAAGGAATGGAGTGTCGACGTCGTCCGCCGCGCCCAGGAGATGCAGGTCCTCATCGGTCAGCCGGAACAGTGGGACCGCCGAAGCGCGAGCGTTCGTCGCAGCCGATGTATTCACCGGGTGCCCACCTCGCGATGGGATCGCGGCTGCAGGCTTCTCTTTCGCGCCAACAACTCCAGCGGCCGGGATGGTCCCTGGGCGTCTGCGACCATCGGCTTTCTCCTTCACTCGGTGCGTGGAGTACACCGTAGGAGGCCGACGTCGAAGCAGTCCGTACTTATCCACAGGCACCCACGGAGTGCCATGGAGAAGGCGGCGCACCCGACCGGGCACACCGCCTTCTCATCTACGCCGATCGACGAAAGCCGTTCAGAGAGCGAGACCCACGTACTTCGTCTCGAGGTATTCCTCGATGCCCTCGAAGCCGCCCTCACGGCCGTACCCGCTGGCTTTGACGCCGCCGAACGGTGCGGCCGGATTAGAGATGATGCCCTGATTTACGCCGACCATGCCGTAGTCCAGACCTTCGCTCACCCGCATCACCCGGGAGAAGTCGCGAGTGAAGAAGTAGGACGCGAGGCCGTACTCGGTGTCGTTGGCGCGGTCGATCGCGTCCTGCTCGTCGGTGAAGGTCTGAATAGCCGCGACTGGGCCGAAGATCTCCTCGCGAACCAGGTCGGCGTCGGCGGGCACCCCGGTGAGAACCGTCGGCGGGTAGAAGAACCCTTCACCATCACCGGCTGATCCGCCGCACATGACGGTTGCGCCGCGCTCCTTCGCATCGTCGACCAGTTCGGTCACCTTCGCGACGGCCTTGGCGGTGATGAGCGGCCCGACGGTGACGCCGTCCTCGAGGCCGTTGCCCACGACCATCGCGCCCATCCGCTGTGCCAGCTTGTCGCTGAACTCCTGCGCGACGTCGGCATGTACCAGGAATCGGTTGGCAGCGGTGCAGGCTTCGCCGATATTGCGCATCTTGGCCAGCATTGCGCCGTCGACAGCTGCGTCGATGTCGGCGTCGTCGAAGACGATGAACGGCGCATTGCCGCCCAGCTCCATCGACAGCCGCAGCAGTCGATCGGCGGACTGCTCTACGAGCTTTCGACCGACCCCGGTGGAGCCGGTGAAGGTCAGTTTGCGGACCCGGGGATCGCGGATGAGCGGTTCCATCACGGCACCGGACTGACTGGTCGTGATCACGTTCAGTACGCCCGCCGGCAGGCCGACCTCTTCGAGCAACTGGGTCAACGCGAGCATCGTCAGCGGTGTCTCGGCGGCCGGTTTGACCACCATCGTGCAACCGGCGGCAATGGCCGGGCCGATCTTGCGGGTGCCCATCGCGAGCGGGAAGTTCCAGGGCGTGACCATCAATGTCGGACCCACCGGGCCCTTCATCGTCATCAACCGGGTAGCGCCATTCGGAGCGATCGAGAAGCGGCCTGAGATACGGACGGATTCTTCGGAGAACCAGCGGAAGAATTCTGCGCCGTAGGTGACTTCACCCCTGGACTCAGCCAGCGGCTTACCCATCTCCAGGGTCATCAGCTCGGCGAAGAATTCGGCGCGCGCAGTCAGCAGCTCGAACGCGGACCGCAGGATCTCCCCGCGATCGCGGGGGGGCGTGCGCGCCCAGTCGCGCTGCGCGTTCGATGCCGCGGCAAGCGCTGCGTCACCATCGGCCGGGGTCGCGTCGGCCACGTGCGCCAACGCCTTGCCGGTCGCCGGGTTGTTCACAGGCAACGTGTCGCCGCCTGCACCGTCCCGCCACTCGCCGTTGATGAACAACTGCTTCTTGACCTGCTCGACTGCGCCCGTCATATCTCCTCTTCCCAGAAACTGTCGTCAACTGTTCAACTATTGATGTTGGCCATCACGTGCTTCACGCGCGTGTAGTCCTCGAATCCGTACTTGCTCAAGTCCTTGCCGTACCCACTGTGCTTAAAACCGCCCGAAGCGCAACTGATCGACCATCGGCGGCACCTCCTCAGACGCGGTCAACGCCCACGGCTTACCCGTGTTCTGCGCATCCAGGCGGACGAGATCGTCAGCGTGGTCCTCGATCGCGTCAGCGAACTTCAACAACGCCTGTTGCCGCTGCGCCGGAGTCACCTGGCCCCACTCAGCGAAACCCTGCTCAGCCGCGACGTACGCCGCGTCGACATCGGCCTGAACGGACATCGGGGCTTTCGCGACCACCTTCGTGGACACCGGACTGAGCAGGTCCATCATCTCTTCACCACGGGCGTCGACGAACTCGCCGCCAATGAAGTTGCGCAATTGGAGTGGGGTTCCGGGCATGGAAGGAGTCTCCATCAGTCGGCGCTGGTCTGTGGTCGAACGGCCGTCATGCACGAAAATTCGAACAAACAACAGCACTCTCGACGAGACCTCGAAGGCCATCATCGCCCGCCTCCAACAGGACGGACGGACCGCCTATCCGCGATCGCCCGAGAGATCGGGCTGTCCGAAGCAGCCGTTGGCAGCCGGGTACCGCGGCTCGTGGAGAGCGATGTGCTCCAGATCGTGGCCGTCACCGATCCGGCGCAGGTCGGCTTCGCACGTCAAGCCATGGCCGGGCTCAAAGTGATGGGGAATCTGAACACGGTCGCCGAGAAGCTCCACGAGCTGCCGGAAGTCACTCATGTCGTCATCACCGCGGGACGCTACGACTGGGGCACCCGATGATCACTACACCGCGAGCGGTCAACACCACGACAACTGTGACCGGTGCGGGGACCATGCGCGACAGGCCGACCCCTGGGGCGATGCTCTGATCCGCAGACCGGCACCTGACGTCGGTGCTCGCGCCTATGGTCGGCTGCATGCCGCAGACCGTGACCTCGCTACAGGTAGCGCGAATGCGCCTCGTCGCGCAACGGCTGGTCGGCGAACCGCTGGCCACGCCAGAGTCTGTTGTCGGGCACCTCGTCTGCACCCAGAGCCAGGATTGGCGCGCGTGCAGACTCGCGATCGCCGCACGCGCCGAAAGCCGGTCGATCGCCGCGGTCGACGCTGCGTTCGATGCGGGCAGCATTGTGCGCAGCTGGCCGATGCGGGGAACCCTGCACACCGTGCTGGCCACAGACCTGAGATGGATGCTCGCACTCACGCGCGACCGGATCAGGGCCCAGTACCGCTCCCGGCTGACCGTCCTCGGAGTCGATGCCGAAACGATCGCTGCGGCGCGTACCGCCAGCCGCGAGGTGCTCGCCAGTTGTCACGGCCTCACCCGTCGTGAACTGCTCGACGCCTGGACCGAGTCCGGCATCGACACGACGGGTCAGCGCGGGGCACACATGCTTATCGACCTGTCGATCGACGCCGTCGTCTGCCTCGGCCCGACGAAGATCGGCGTGCAGCAGTTCGTGCTGTGCGACGAGTGGTTGCCAGTCGATCGACCGCCACCCGACCCGGTCGTGGACTGGGCCCGGCGCTATTTCACATCCCACGGGCCAGCGTCTCGCGCCGACCTACTCGGATGGTCCAAGTTACTCGTCCGGGAGCTCGCCCCCGTGTGGGAGCAGATCATCGACGGGTTTGTGCCGCTCGATCTCGAAGGGGCCATTTTGTACGCCACCCCCCAGGTCATTGAGGCAGGCAGATCCCGGCAGACCCTCGAGCCGCTGCTGACGGCAGCGTTCGATGAACTCCTCCTGGGGTACACCGACAGGTCACCGACGCTTGCTCGTCATCACGCCCAGCGGATCGTGCCCGGTGACAACGGCATGTTCAAAGCTGCGGTCGTCGACGGCGGGCGCGTCGTCGGAACCTGGTCGCGCCCGAAGAACCCACAGGATCGGCCCGAGGTCGAGTTGTTCGAGACCAGGCCGAGCGCCCGGCTGGCCCGCGCCAGGCTGACAGTTCCCGCTCACTGAGCACCCGCCCGGGGATCCCTCCCCTCGAACCCACTGTCCTGCCCGGCCATTAACCTCGGGGGCATGGCAACTCCCCGCGATCAGCGTGACCTCGACATCGTCCTCTTCGGCGCCACCGGCTTCGTCGGTAAACTGACCGCAGAACACCTGGCCGCCTATGCACCGGCGAATGTGCGGGTCGGACTTGCCGGTCGCAACGCCGAAAAGATGAGCGATGTCCGCACCTCCCTGGGCCCCGCTGCGGCCGACTGGCCGCTGATCAGCGCCGATTCGTCCGACATCACCTCGCTGCACGCGATGGCCGGGCAGGCCCGAGTGGTCATCAGCACGGTCGGGCCCTACGCCAGATACGGCCTGCCGCTGGTGGAAGCCTGCGTTCGGGCCGGCACCGACTATGTCGACCTGACAGGTGAGGTGTTGTTCGTCCGCGATTCCATCGATCAGTTCCACGAGCAGGCCCAGGCCTCCGGTTCGCGCATCGTGCATTCCTGCGGGTTCGACTCCGTGCCGTCGGACCTTGCCGTGTTCGAACTGGCCGCGCGCGCGGCAGCAGACGGTGCCGGTGAACTGACCGACACCACCCTCTACGTGACCGCTAAGGGCGGGGTCAGCGGGGGCACGCTGGATTCGATGAAGGGTCAGATCGCAGAGATCCGGACCGACAAGAAGCAGCGCGCCGTCGTGCTCGACAAGTTTGCCCTTTCTCCCGACCGCGCGTCCGAACCCAAGGGGGAGTGGCGCGACAGCATGTCGGTCTCGTACGCACCGGAGGTGAAGTCGTGGACCGGACCGTTCGTGATGGCGCTCTACAACACTCGCATCGTGCGCCGTAGCAATGCACTTCGGGGGCACGAGTACGGTTCGACCTTCCGGTACCGCGAACAGCAGAAGACCGGTGATGGTCTCACCGGCCGCGCTACGGCGTACGGACTGTCGGGCGGTCTGGCGGCAGGAATCGGCGTATTGAGCCTTCCGTTCATCCAACCCCTGGTCAACCAAGTGCTGCCCAAGGCCGGGCAGGGCCCGACTGCCCAAACCCGCGCCAACGGTTTCTTCAAGGTCGACGCACGCAGCACGACCACCGAAGGTGTGGCCTACCGCAGCGTGGTTGCTGCCCAGGGCGACCCGGGTTACGCGGCAACGTGTGTCATGCTCGCCGAGTCCGCGCTCGCGCTGGCGACTCAGCGCGATCAGTGCCCGCTCCCCGGTGGTCTGAACGGCGGCATCCTTACCCCTGCGACTGCGCTGGGTGGCGTGCTCTCGCAGCGGCTACGCGACCGCGGCTTCACGATCCGGGCCGAACGGGTGCAGGGCTCCCGCTCCTAGTCATCGCCAGCTCAGAACGACAGGGGAAAGCTGACTACGAAAGACTCAGGTGGGCGCGAGAGGCTCACGCCCACCTGAGCCTTTCGCGGCTACCTGAGCCTTCGTGGAGTCAGGACTGCGTGCGCAATACAGCCTGGAGCGCGTCCAGCACCGCGGGATCTTCGATAGTGCCCGGAATCTGGGGCGTCACTCCATCTGCCATCTGGCGCATGGTGCGACGCAAGATCTTGCCCGAGCGGGTCTTGGGTAGCGCGGCGACGACATCTACCCGTTGCAGAGACGCGATGCCGCCGACCTCGCTGCGCACCATTGCAGCCAGTTCGGCTCGAATGCGCGCCGCATCCTCCTCGGACCGATCCTCGGACCCCTTCAGCACCACGAGCGCGCGCGGCACCTGACCCTTCAACTCGTCGGCTACCCCGATAACCGCGCATTCGGCCACCTCGGGATGTGCGGCCACCACGGCTTCCAAACCCCCCGTGGACAGTCGATGACCGGCGACGTTCAGTACGTCGTCCGTCCGGCCCATCACCCAGACGTACCCGTCTTCATCGATATAGCCACCGTCACCGCTGCTGTAGTACCCGTCGTAGGCCGACAGGTAGGAGTCGACGTATCGATCGTCGTCGCCCCACAGGGTCGGCAAAGTACCCGGCGGCATCGGCAGTTTGATGCACAGCGCGCCTTCCTGG
Organism: Actinomycetales bacterium; assembly: GCA_038199265.1. Taxonomy (GTDB): domain Bacteria; phylum Actinomycetota; class Actinomycetes; order Actinomycetales; family Dermatophilaceae; genus Allobranchiibius. The sequence goes on from JBBPZD010000061.1 coordinate 13,065, forward strand.
CCGGGCTCGCACGGCTGCCCGTTCGCGTCGAGTACCCGCACGTCGTACCCCGGCACGGGCATGGTGGCCGATCCGGGCCTGATCGGAAAGGACTCGATGCCCACCGGATTCGCGCAGATCGGCCAACCGGTCTCGGTCTGCCACCAGTTGTCGACCACCGGTACGCCGAGCCGCTCGGTCGCCCAGGTCCAGGTGTCGGGGTCGGTCCGTTCCCCGGCCAGGAACAGGGTGCGCAGGCTCGACAGGTCGCGGCCCGCCATCAGCGTCCCGTCCGGGTCTTCCTTCTTGATCGCTCGGATGCCGGTAGGTGCGGTGAACAGCGCGGCGATCCGGTGCTGTTCGATCATCCGCCAGAAGGTCGACGCATCCGGGGTACCGACCGGTTTGCCCTCGAAGAGCACCGTTGTGCACCCGACGAGCAGCGGCGCATAGACGATGTAGGAGTGGCCGACGACCCACCCGACGTCCGAGGCGGTGAACCACACCTCCCCCGGTTTCATGCCGAACACGTTCTTCATCGACCAGTTCAGAGCGACCGCGTGACCTCCGTTGTCGCGCACGATGCCCTTGGGGCGACCGGTGGTGCCAGAGGTGTAGAGGATGTAGAGCGGATCCGAGCCGAGCATCGTCACGCAACCGACCGCGCCGACACCGTCTGGACGTATCGCCGTTGTCCAGTCGACGTCCCGGTCTCCCATCCGCGCCTGCGCCTGTGGTCGCTGCACGACCACGACGTGCGCCGGCGGATTCGTCGACCGTTCGATGGCAGCGTCGACCATTGGCTTGTACTCCACGACCCGGGTGCGCTCCACCCCGCAGGACGCCGTGATGAGCACCTTCGGGCGAGCATCGTCGATCCGCGCCGCCAGTTCAGCCGGTGCGAAACCCCCGAAGACCACGGAGTGAACAGCTCCGATGCGCGCGCAGGCCAGCATGCTGATGATGGCCTCGGGGATCATCGGCAGGTAGATGACCACCCGGTCACCCTTCTCGACACCCAGTGCTGCGAGCATCCCTGCGGCGCGGCCGACGAGGTCAAGCAACTCAGCGTAGGTATAGGTCCTGCTCTCGCCGGTGACTGGGCTGTCCCAGATCACCGCGGGTTGATCGGCGCGCCCGGCGATCACGTGCCGGTCGAGTGCGTTGAAGCAGGTGTTCATCCGCCCATCTGGAAACCACCGATAGAACGGCGGGTTGGATTCATCCAGAATAGTTTTCGGCGGATTGACCCAGGTTATGCCGGTCGCAGCCTCCGCCCAAAAGGTCTGCGGATCGCTGATGCTCGCCTCGTATGCCGTTTGGTACGCGCCACTGTTCATACGGCTCAGTGTCCTCCAGCTGGCAACCCCAGACGGGTTCGTTGCGCCAAACAGCCGCGACCCCCCTGAGGTCGCGGCTGTTGGTCGTGCACCTGCGGCAGGTCAGAAACCCGGTTCGCAGATCAGGTACAGGTCGTTACGCATCCGCTGATCGGTCGCGGTCCCCCGATGGGCCGCGACCGCCGATGAGGACGACGACGTACCGATCTTCTCCCTCAGTTACTCAGGTCCGACTCCCCGCCGCTCCACGCGCAAGCTGCGAACGCTGCCTGCATATGGACAGACGCAGGAACCCCACTGCAGGTTGCCCCCGAAGTGAGTCTGTGACCCAACCGTGACCAGGCGGAGCAGGATGTCGGGTGTGACGACGCGGGAAATCACCAGCACGCAGGTCCTACGCGACCGGTTGCAGTCCGGGCGGCCACTGCATGGGGTCCGCCTGCAAGACCTCGATCTGCAGGAGGTCGCGGCCGAGCTGCTGAAGATGGCGGACCTGTCAGGGCTGGTCGTCCTCGGCGGCATCGTTCCCGCCGATGTGGCGGAGCATCTACGCACCGCCGGCGCCCTGGTGTTCCCGACCGATCCCGAGTTGCCGATCAATCCCTACCGGTCACGGTTGTACGACCCCCGCGATCTCTACCGAGGGCTGGAGCAGAAGGGATATGACGGCACTGCTGACAAGCGCGCCTACGACTGGCTACTCGACCCGCAGACAGTGCACGACGCCTACGTCACCATTATGCGGGCCATCCATGACGACTCCATCGGTGATGCTCTCGATGAACGGTTGGAGGGCGAAGACGTCGTTGGCGTAATGGGTGGGCACGCCGAGCTACGCACCAGTGCGGTCTACGCCGATGCAGCACGCCTGGGTAACTCGCTGGCGGAAGGCGGAACGCTGGTGTTGACCGGCGGTGGCCCCGGAGCGATGGAGGCCGCGAGCCTGGGTGCATGCCTGACCGACCCATCCGAGCTCGGTGCTGCCTTAGCCACACTCGCCCCGTTGCCGTCGTTCGAATCGGACATCACGGCGTGGGCCCGGACCGCGCTCGTAGTGCGTGAGGAGTACACCGACACGGCGCACAGACATCGTTGTGTGGGCGTTCCGACGTGGTTCTACGGGCACGAGCCACCGCAGGTCTTCTGCGGTGGGGTCGCCAAGTTCTTCAGCAACGCGCTGCGGGAGGACATCCTGTTGGCGCGCTGCAACGCCGGGATCATCGTGCTTCCGGGTGCGGCAGGAACAGTGCAGGAGATCTTTCAGGCAACTACCCGGATGTACTACGCAAACCCCGAGACCACCACATCGATACCCCCGTTGATCCTGGTCGGCGCGCAACAGTGGACCCGCGTCGTTCCGGTGTGGGATCTGCTGACCCGGTTGGCCCAGGACCGCGCAATGCAGCGTTCGTTGCACCTGGTCGACAGCACCCAGGAGGCGGCGCAGATCATCCTCGGCACCCGTTGAGATGGAACTAGCTCAGGAAGTGGCCGCCGCCAACTGGCCACAGGCCCCATCGATGTCCGAACCGCGGGTGTCTCGCACCGTGGTGGGGATACCGTGCCCACGCAGCCGCTCAACGAACTGCTGCTCGACGCCGCGCCGTGAGGCGGTCCACTTCGATCCAGGGGTCGGGTTCAACGGGATCGGGTTGACGTGTACCCAACCGCTGCCGCGTGCGGCCAACTTTTCACCCAGCAGATCCGCCCGCCACGCGTGGTCGTTGATGTCGCGGATCAACGCGTACTCGATCGATACTCGCCGGCCGGTCTTCGCAAAGTACCGGTAGGCAGCATCGAGCGCCTCATCCACCTTCCAGCGGTTGTTGATAGGGATCAGTTCATCGCGCAGTTCGTCATCCGGCGCGTGCAGTGACAGCGCGAGTGTGACGGGGATGCCCTCGTCCGCGAGCTTGTCGATGGCCGGCACCAGACCGACGGTTGACATCGTGATCCCGCGCGCGCTCATTCCGAGCCCCGACGGCGGCGGTTCGACCAATCGGCGGATGGAGTCGATCGCTCGCCGGTAGTTCGCCAGTGCCTCTCCCATGCCCATGAAGACGACGTTCGACACCCGCAGGGGCGTCTCGCGGTCTTCATCAGCGCCGCCGGGCAACTGGCCGGACTTCAACATCCTTGCCCCTGCGACGACCTGTTCGACAATCTCCGCGGTGGACAAGTTACGGGTCAAACCCTCCTGTCCGGTGGCGCAGAACGGGCA
>JBBPZD010000062.1:0-6335 GCA_038199265.1 Actinomycetales bacterium
GTCGTTGTTGCTACGTCGCCCGCCGGGCCGCGAGGCCTACCCCGGTGACGTCTTCTACCTGCACAGTCGTCTGCTCGAGCGTTGCGCCAAGTTGTCCGATGACCTGGGCCACGGTTCGATGACCGGCCTGCCGATCATCGAGACGAAGGGTGGCGACGTTTCGGCGTACATCCCGACCAACGTCATCTCGATCACCGACGGTCAGATCTTCCTGCAGGCAGATCTGTTCAACGCCAACCAGCGTCCGGCGGTGGACGTCGGTATCTCCGTCTCCCGAGTCGGCGGCGCTGCCATGACCAAGGCACTGAAGGCGGTCACCGGTTCGATCAAGGTCGACCTCGCGCAGTATCGCGAGATGCAGGCCTTCGCCATGTTTGCCTCCGACCTGGATGCCGCGTCTCGTCGTCAGTTGGCTCGTGGTGAGCGACTGATGCAGCTGTTCCGTCAGCCGCAGAACAGCCCGTACTCGCTGCAGGACCAGGTCGTGGCGATCTGGGCCGGCACCACCGGGCAGTTGGACGACATCGAGCCCGAGGACATCGGCCGGTTCGAGCAGGAGTTCCTGGAGTACCTGCGCCGCGAGGACAAGGGCACCTTGGACTCGATCCGCGAGACCCAGAAGTTCGACGACGACAGCAAGAATGCGCTGCAGTTGGGGATCGACTCGTTCAAGAAGCAGTTCCAGCCCGGTAAGCAAGAGGCCCCGGTCCAGGAATCGCACGACGCGATCGACGAGGACCAGGTCAGCCAGGCAAAGATCTCCAAGCAGAAGAAGCAGGACTGACGCCAGGTTCAACCGGTTTGATCGACTGTTCACGACCAGTACGACGGAAGGGCACTCATGGCAGGGCAAATGCGGGTCTACCGACAGCGCATCCGCTCCGTGCAGTCCACCAAGAAGATCACTCGCGCAATGGAGTTGATAGCAGCTTCACGGGTGGTCAAGGCACGCACGGCGGTCACGAAGTCGACCCCGTACGCGCTGGCACTGACCCGCGCGTGCTCGGCTGTGGCGACGCACTCCAACACCGACCACATGCTCACCACAGAGCGTGCGAACCCGGCCAACGCAGGCATGGTCGTTTTTTCCAGCGACCGTGGCCTGGCCGGTGCCTACTCAGTGAACGCGATGAAGAAGAGCGGCGAGCTGAGCGAGCGGTTGACCAGTGAGGGCAAGGAGGTTGTTTCCTACCTCATCGGGCGCAAGGCAGTGGCCTACTACAAGTTCCGCCGCCGTGAGTCAGCACAAGCGTGGGACGGCTTCACCGACAGTCCGACCTTCGAGGTGGCCCGTGAGATCGCAGACCGCGTCGTCGCGGACTTCCGCAAGGGGTCTGAAGACGGTGGCATCGACGAGGTGCACCTGGTGTACACGCGTTTCGTGAACATGGTGACCCAGGAGCCGACTGTCCTTCGGTTGCTCCCGCTCGAGGTCGGCGACAGTGAAGACGGTGACATCGACGGCGACGGCAAGGCCGATCCGATCCTCCCGTTGTACGAATTCGAGCCGAGCGCAGATCAGGTGCTCGACGAGTTGCTGCCTCGGTATGTCACTGCGCGGATATTCAACGCGCTCCTGCAGTCGGCTGCTTCAGAGTTGGCTGCACGCCAGCGGGCGATGAAGTCGGCCACCGACAACGCCGAAGAACTCATCAAGACCTACTCCCGCCTCGCCAACCAGGCACGTCAGGCGGAGATCACTCAAGAGATCAGCGAGATCGTTGGCGGAGCCACCGCACTCGAAGACGCCAGCTGACCCCGGCAACGACGAAGGACTGAACAGATGAGCACAGTAGCTACACCAGAACAGGACCAGGCTGCCGAGCAGCAGGGCGGCGTCGGCCGGATCGCACGCGTCATCGGACCGGTCGTCGACGTCGAGTTCTCCATCGACTCGATGCCCGACATCTACAACTTGTTGACCCTGCAGGTCAACATCTCCGGTGAGGAGGGCGCGGGCAGCAATATCAACCTCGAGGTCGCCCAGCACATCGGGGACAACATGGTTCGCGCCATTTCCCTGCAGCCGACTGACGGCGTCGTTCGCGGCACCCCGGTGCAGGACACGGGCTTCCCGATTCGTGTTCCAGTCGGCGACGTCACCCTCGGCAAGGTGTTCAACACCACCGGGGACTGCATGAACCTCAAAGAGGGCGAGACCCTCGAGGTGTCCGAGCGGTGGGGTATCCACCGCAAGGCTCCTGCGTTCGATCAGTTGGAATCCAAGACCACGATGTTCGAGACGGGCATCAAGGTCATCGACCTGCTGACCCCGTACGTGCAGGGTGGAAAGATCGGTCTCTTCGGTGGTGCCGGTGTCGGTAAGACCGTCCTCATCCAGGAGATGATCGCCCGAGTCGCCCGCGACCACGGTGGTGTGTCGGTGTTCGCCGGTGTCGGAGAGCGCACCCGCGAGGGCAACGACCTCATGGTCGAGATGGAAGAGGCGGGCGGTCTGGGTCAGACGGCACTGGTGTTCGGTCAGATGGATGAGCCGCCGGGTACCCGTCTGCGCGTCGCGCTGTCCGCGTTGACGATGACGGAGTACTTCCGTGATGAGCAGAACCAGGACGTGTTGCTGTTCATCGACAACATCTTCCGGTTCACCCAAGCCGGTCAGGAAGTCTCGACCCTGCTCGGGCGGATGCCGTCCGCGGTGGGTTACCAGCCGACATTGGCTGACGAGATGGGCGTGTTGCAGGAGCGCATCACCTCCACCCGTGGCCACTCGATCACTTCCATGCAGGCGATCTATGTGCCGGCCGACGACTACACCGATCCGGCCCCGGCGACCACGTTCGCGCACCTCGATGCAACGACCGAGCTCTCGCGTGAGATCTCCTCGATGGGTATCTATCCCGCCGTGGACCCGCTCGCTTCGTCCTCGCGCATCTTGGACCCGCGGTACATCGCCAAGGACCACTACGACACCGCGGTACGGATCAAGGGAATCCTGCAGCGCAACCGCGAACTGCAGGACATCATCGCGATTCTCGGTATCGACGAATTGTCCGAAGAGGACAAGGTGTTGGTGAACCGCGCACGTCGTATCCAGCGCTTCCTGTCCCAGAATACCTACGTGGCCAAGCAGTTCACCGGCCTCGAAGGCTCGACGGTTCCTCTCAAGGACACCATCGAGGCGTTCACGAAGATCGCCGACGGCGACTACGACAGCTCGCCTGAGCAGGCGTTCTTCATGTGTGGTGGCCTCGACGACGTCGAGCGTCGCACCAAGGAACTGCACCAGCAGGGCGACTGATCCGTCACTCCCAGCACCAGACGAAACGGCCACCCGGGCAACCGGGTGGTCGTTTCGCGTTCACCCAGGTGGAGTTCCGCGCAGTGGGGTCACTGATCCCGGTGCGGTTTGGAGGCGGCCAAGATGGTGGCGCGGCCCACCCGCAAGGGGACGACGATCCACAGCATGACGAAGGCAACCACAACGACGCCCGCCACAGCCAACCCGACCGGTTGCCCCAGCAGGACGCTGAACACGAGTAGGACGACCAGGACGATCGTCGCGGCCAGCATGACCAGCCCTGCTTTGGCGAAGCGGTTGGCGATGGTGACCAGTATTTTTTTCTCGTGCCGTGCGAACAGCAGTCGATGCGAGCTGACAGGAGCGATGAGCAGCACGGTCGCCGCGACAGCGCACAGCACGCTCGTTGCGTACTCCCCTTTTTCGAGAGAGGTGAGGGTGGTGAAGCGCTGTTGAAACGGCAGAGTGAGAAGGAAACCCGCGAGGATCTGGACGCCGGTCTGAGTGACTCTCAGCTCTTGGAGAAGCTCCTCCCAGTTACGGTCCAGTCGCTCCGTGGGGGATTCGTTGCGATCGGCGGACTGCGAGTCGCTCATCCTCGGATTCTTGCAGGTGTCCGACTCAGCGGGGGCGGGTCAGCGCGACGCGGCGGGCCTGTTGGGCGTAGCTGTCGTCGGGGGAGCCGGGCGTGAACTCGCCGTACCGTTTTGTCACTGCCTGGCTGATCAGGTGATCTGCGAGGCGCGGGTTCTTCGGTAGTACCGAGCCGTGCAGGTAGGTGCCGATGACGTGTCCGTTGCGTGCGCCCTCAGTGCCGTCCTCGCCGTTGTTGCCCGCGCCCTGGACGACCTTCGCCAGAGCCTCTGCCCCGGCTGCGAGATAGGTCTTTCCGCTGTGGTTTTCGTAACCCACCAGCTCTCCCAGTGTGCTGTGCCGAGTGGTGATGTTGCCGATAAGCCGGTCTGCACTGCCGACGGTGTGGGCGTCCAGCAAGCCGATACCCTCGAAGCGGCAGCCGTCGACCGTGTCGAAGTAACGCCCGAACAACTGGTAGAGCCCGCACACGACCATCATGGGGACGCCGGCTTCGGCCAGTTCGTGCAGCCGTGGTCCTTGAGCGAGGAGGTCTTCGTGGATCATGTTCTGGCCGCTGTCCTGGCCGCCACCACCGACCACGATGTCGACCTCGGACGGGAAGTCGTCCCCAGGGTTGTAGTCGATGATCTCCGGGTCGTAACCGTGCCAGCCCTGGCGTCGCTTGAGCACCAGGGTGTTGCCCCAGTCGCCGTAGATGTTCATGTCGCGGGGGTAGAGCTGCAAGATGCGGACGGGCCTGGTCATGCGATCACTTTCTGCAGTGCGCCTTTGGTGCCGAGCACCTTGCGGATTGCGAGCATTGCCGTGTAGGTGCAGTAGATCCGCTTGTCGCGGTCGGCGCAAGCAGCGAGAAACGTCTCCACTGCGTCTTCCAGTTCCGGGATGACGTCGCAGACTGTCACATCGTCGTACTGCAACCGCAGCGCCATGTCGTACGCGCGCACACCGGCCAGTGTCGTCACGCCGCCGGGGCGAAGGGAGGAGAAGTCGACGTCCCAGAGCCAGCTCATGTCGCGGCCGTCGGCATAGTTGTCGTTGATCGCGATCATCGTGGCGGTGTCGGCCGGGTCGTAGGAGGACAGAGCGAGTCGGAATCCGCCCGGGTTCTTGACCAGCACCATGGCGCAGCTGTGCCCGCCGATCTGCATTGTCTCGCCACGACCGAAGGCGGGTTGCACGCGCGACAGCGCCTCGAGCATCGCCGGCTCGCGCAGTTCTTGGCCCATCACCGCACGGGTTAGCGCGATGCCAGCGGTCGCGTTCAGGACGTTGTAGACACCGGTGAGCTGAAGTCGGGTGCTGACGATGTCGCCGCCGTAGGAGATGTCGGCCCGATCGCCTTCGAACGAGTCGAGCTGGGTGTCGTCGACGTACACGGCGGGAACGGTCTTGGGCGCACCCTCGGAGCCGCCGTACATGTTGTCGTCAGAGGGAAAACTCGCGGACAGGTCGGCGCTCGTGCCGTAGCTGCGCAGAGCGGGTGCCTGGATGCCTTCGGCGAAGGTCTTCGCGCCGAGCCGCGGGTCGTCCCGATTGACGACGACGACCTGGGTGGTTGCGCGGGCGATGGTCTGCAGCATGCGCGCGGTGTTGTCGATCTCGCCGAACCGGTCGAGCTGGTCGCGCATCACGTTCAGAAGCAGCGAGTAGGTCGGCTCGATATCTTTGACGAAGTGCACCGCGTGGGCCTCGTCGAGTTCCAGGACCGCTATGTCGGCGTTGAGCTTGCCGCGCAGGTTCACCGCTCCCAACAGCGCGGCGGCGACGCCGCGTACGAAGTTGCTGCCTGTGCGGTTGGTGAACACCCGCAAACCCTGGGACTCCAACAAATCGACCACGATCTTGGTCGTCGTGGTCTTGCCGTTGGTGCCGCTTACCACGACCACGCCACGAGGGAGCGTCGTCAACACCTTGCGGACGTAGCTGGGGTCGATGCGTTCGACGAACAGACCGGGGAAGGCCGAACCGCCACCTCGCGCGAGAGCAGCTCGCCGGACGACCTTGCCGGCCGCAGTGGTCAGTGGGAGAAGCATCCGGCGATCGTATCCGGCAGCGGTGGCGATGGCCGGATGCTGGTGAACGAGCGCCGTCGCTGCCGGTAGACTCCCGGTGTCCGACGAACCCGAGCAGATGCTGTGCTCAGCATCGCTGCCGGCGCCCGACCAAGGAGTAACACCGTGGCACCTCTCGACGTCCAACTTGTCGCTGCCGACCGCATGGTCTGGGAAGGTGAGGCGAACGGGGTGAGCGCTCGCACCACGGATGGTGAGATCGGAATCCTGCCCGGTCACGCTCCTCTCCTGTCCGTGCTGGTCGACGGTGATGTGCGCATCGATCCCGTAGACGGTCAACGTCGGGTAGCCAAGATCGACGCGGGCTTCGTCTCCGTCGACAACGACAAGGTGACCGTGGTCGCTGAGACGGTCGACGCGTCCGACTTCTGATCCCGAATTACCGCAAGCACGTGCGCGGCGAGTCA
>JBBPZD010000063.1:0-5482 GCA_038199265.1 Actinomycetales bacterium
CCGGCGTGCACAGCCGCGGTAAGCACCTACTGCACCGACTCGACTCAGGTCTGACGATCCACTCCCACCTGCGGATGGAAGGGTCTTGGCGGGTCCGACCGACACCCCAGGTCACGCCGCGCTTCGCTCGGGCAGCCGATATCCGTGCGCTGCTTGCCACCGACACCTGGGCAGCAGTCGGCTGGCGACTAGGGATGCTCGACCTGATCCCCACGACCGGCGAGCACCGCCTGGTCGGCCACCTCGGGCCTGACGTCCTCGGCGACGACTGGGATGTCGATGAGGTGGTGCGTCGCTTGCGAACGACCCCCGAGGTTCACGTCGGTGCGGCTCTGCTCGATCAACGCAACCTTGCCGGGGTCGGCACCTTCTTCGATGCCGAGGCCCTGTTCGCACGTCGGATGCACCCGTGGCTTCCGGTGGGTGACATCGACGACGCCGAACTGCGAGCCCTCGTGACGACAGCTCAACAGCAACTCGAGCACTCCGCGCACCACCCGAATCGCTCGCTGACCCAACGCACCGGGTTGCTCGACGACAACTATGTGCATGGTCGAAGTGGGCTGCCATGCGAACGATGCGGCAGGAACATCCGAGTAGCAATGATCGGCAAGGCCCCGCAGGACCGCACGATGTTCTACTGCCCCACGTGTCAGGGCGGATTAGGCCCCACCGACGACGGGAAGCGCCAACGTCCCCTCGGTCGCTGACGGCGTGCTAGGCCGCAGAGGAAACGACGGTGGTCGCCCGGGTGGGTATAGGAAGCTGCAACGGCGCGGTCACGGCTTCAGCCGCCGCCACCCGCTCTGACACCTGGGACAACGCGATCGAGAGCGGGATTCCCAGTGCGGTGCACACCGACGACAAAAGCTCTGATGACGCTTCTTTCTCGCCTCGCTCGATCTCGCTCAGATACCCCAGTGACACCTTCGCGGCGGCAGAGACTTCACGCAGCGTCCGGCCCTGGTCCTGGCGCTGATCACGCAGCACATCGCCGAGTTCGCGTCGCAACAAGATCATGAGCGCCTCCCACCTGTTCTCGTCGTGTCGATCGTTCTCGATTGCATCGACTTACCACCACTTTAGCCAACGCCAATGACAGCTGGAATCCGGATGCCACCCAGAGCACGAACACACCTCCTATGAGAACGCCGACCGTCTTCGTATTAGTCCACCGCCCGGGCGGATTCGAGCACCTGCGACAACAGTTCGAGGACAGCGATCGAGCATCCTTCGCGTATGCCGTCCCGGTCGCCGATCAGATCCAACTGCCGGACCTGCGCCCCGGCTGGTCCATCGACAGCGATGAACGCCCGTCCGACGGGTTGCCCGTCTTGTTCAGTCGGCCCGGCGACACCAGTCGTCGCGAGTCCGTAGGTCGCTCCGAGCACCCGCCGGGCACCGCTCGCCATCTGTATCGCCACGCGAGCCTGCACGGCGCCGCCGGCTGCAAGCAGTTCGACATCGACTCCGAGGACGCTGGCCTTCACATCGGTCGCGTACGACACGACACCTCCTCGTACCGCCCCACTTGCCCCAGGCACCTGCACGAGCCGAGCGACCACCAGCCCCCCGGTGAGCGACTCGGCAACACCGACCGTGGAACCGAGTGACCGAAGCGAGGCAATCAGGTCAGCGGGGCTCACGACGGCGTCATCTCTGTGAGGCGGCGCGCAACCGCAGCGCCTGGAAGATGTAATCGACCCCGGTGGCGACCGTGATCAGTAGAGCAACCAGCAGCACGCACCAGGCGACGAAGTGGACATAGGCTCCCAGTGGCATCACGAACAAGGCGATGCCCAGTGCCTGCAGCGCGGTCTTCAGCTTCCCGCCCCGGCTGGCGGGCAGCACGCCGTGCTTCAACACCCACATCCGCAGACCGGTGATGCCGAGTTCACGCACCAGGATGATCACGGTCATCCACCACGGAACAACGTCGATCAGCGAGAGGCCGATCAGCGCCATTCCCATCAGCGCCTTGTCGGCGATCGGGTCGACCACCTTGCCGAAGTCGGTGACCAGCCCCCATGCGCGGGCGATATCACCGTCGAGTCGGTCGGTGACGGATGCACCCACGAAGACGACCAGCGCCCACCAGCGGTAGGAGGTGTCGTCGCCACCCTCGGCTAGGAGAAACCAGCCGAAGAGCGGAACCAGCGCGATGCGCAGCATCGTCAGAGCGTTCGCGATGTTCCAGTTGCTGACATCCGAACTCGGCGCGGACGCCGGATCAGGAATCAGCGGCGGCGAGGGCAGGCGGTGGTCACCTGTCACTGTGGTGTCGCGATCCAGTCAATTCCCAGGGTGTCCTCGATCAGAGCGGTGACGATGGCACCGACGGCGGGCAGCTCGGCGTCCCCGTACACAAGAATGGTCTCGCCGTCGACGTCGGGGCCCTGTTGCCCAGCGCGCCCGCGAACCTCCCACCCGTCGGTGTCCTCGTCGTACTCCACTGACTCGATGAGCACCTCGACCTGCTCCCCGATGCGTTCGACGGCCCGCTGCTCGTTCAGTTCTGTGGCAAGGGTGCGGATGCGCTCGACGCGCACCTCGATCTCGTCCGCAGACAATTTCGCGTCGTACGTCTCGGCTTCGGTGCCGTCCTCATCGGAGTAGCCGAACACGCCGACGACATCGAGCCTGGCAGCCAGCAAGAACTGCTCCAGCTCCTGCAGATCCGCCTCGGTCTCACCCGGGAATCCGACGATCACGTTGGTACGAATACCTGCCTGCGGGCAACGCTCGCGCACCTGGTCCAGCAGGCCGAGGAACGACTCGCGGTCTCCGAACCGGCGCATCCTGCGCAGCAACGGCCCACTCGCGTGTTGGAAGGAGATGTCGAAGTAGGGCATCACACCGGGAGTCGACGTCATCACGTCGAGCAGGTCGGGGCGGATCTCGGCAGGCTGCAGGTAGGAAACCCGCACTCGTGAGATGCCCTCGACCGCGGTCAGTTCCGGGAGCATCGTGTCGAGCAACCGCAGGTCGCCCAGGTCCTTGCCGTAGGAGGTCGAGTTCTCGCTGACCAGGAAAATCTCCTGCACGTCGTGCTGCCCGAGCCACCGCGCCTCGTCCAACACATCTGCCGGGCGACGCGACACGAAAGCCCCGCGGAACATCGGTATCGCGCAGAATGCGCACCGCCGATCGCAGCCGCTGGCGATCTTCAACGGAGCCCAGGGCCGCCCGTCCAGCCGAGCGCGGATGACTCGCGGTGTCGCTACCGGAGATTCGATCGTGACGTCCTGCGGGACAGCGGTCGACATCCCACTCTGCCCGCCATGCCCCGGCTGAGCCACGTTCTGACCCTGTCGGTCAACCGGTGACAACGGCAACAGCTTGCGGCGGTCACCGGGGTTGTGTGACTCCGGCCGTTCACCGTCCAGGATGGCGGTCAGCTGCGCCGACATGTCTTCATAGGAGTCGAAACCGAGTACTGCGTCGGCCTCGGGCAACTCTGCGGCGAGCTTCTTTCCGTACCGCTGAGCGAGGCACCCGACAGCGACGACGGCCTTGGTCCTGCCGTGCTCTTTGAGGTCGTTGGCCTCCAACAGGGCATCGATGGAGTCCTTCTTGGCCTGCTCCACGAAACCGCAGGTATTGATGACTGCGACATCGGCGTCAGCCGCGTCGTCGACGAGCAGCCAACCACCGGCCTGCAACCGGCCCGCCAACTCCTCGGAGTCCACTTCGTTGCGAGCGCAGCCGAGAGTAACCAGCGCAACACTGCGCGACGAGGACGACATGGTCTTCAGGGTAGTAGCCGAGCAGACCGTTGCTGTCGCCCAGCGCCACTAGGTGGTGTGATGGCCCGATGGCACGAGAACTCTCCGACCTGTTGCGCCACTCCCCTTTGATCGACGGTCACAACGACCTGCCCTGGGCGGCCCGCGACGCGACGGGTTACGACTTCGACCGCCTCGACCTTGCGGCCGGCACGCAGGGCCGCACGCACACCGACCTACCGCGACTGCGCGAAGGTCTCGTAGGTGGTCAGTTCTGGTCTGTCTGGGTTCCCGCCACGCTGCCCGGTGGCACCGCGGTGACAGCGACCCTGGAGCAGATCGACGGGGTGCATCAGATGATCGGTCGGTACGGCGACGAGCTCGGCCTGGCCCGCACCGCAGACGAGGCACGGTCGGTCTTCGCATCCGGTCGGATCGCGTCGCTGCTCGGCGCCGAAGGGGGTCACAGCATCGACTGTTCGCTTGGTGCACTGCGGATGTTGTACGTGCTCGGTGTCCGGTACATGACGCTCACCCACAACGAGAACACGCCGTGGGCGGACTCGGCCACCGACAAGCCGGTGCACGGCGGGCTGACCCGGTTCGGCGTGGAAGTCGTCCGCGAGATGAACCGGCTGGGCATGCTGGTCGACCTCTCGCATGTCAGCGCCGACACCATGCGTGATGCGCTCGCCGAGTCCGTGGCACCGGTGATCTTCTCCCACTCCAGCGCTCGCGCGGTCTGTGACAGCCCCCGCAACGTGCCGGACGACGTGCTGAAGACCCTGCGCAGCAAGAACGGCGTGATCATGGCCACGTTCGTGCCCGATTTCGTCTCGCCAGACTGCGCTGCCTGGCGCAGTGAGGCCCGCGAAACGGCCCGTTCCCGAGGAATCGACCCGAACGACCATGAGGCCTATGAGGCCTTCTCGGTCGACTACGGCCGTACCCACCCCAAACCGACCGCGACGATCGGGCACGTGTTGGCGCACTTCGACCATTTACGCGAGGTCGTCGGGGTCGACCACATCGGTGTCGGCGGGGACTACGACGGGGTCGGCGAACTTCCGCAGGGCCTGGAGGACGTCAGCTGCTACCCGCACCTGTTCGCAGCGCTCCGCGATCGCGGCTGGTCCGACGACGACCTCACGAAGGCCGCCGGCACCAATGTGTTGCGAGCGTTGGGCGACGCCGAGGAGGTGGCTCGCGAGCTGCAGGAGACTCGCGGTCCGAGCCTCGCCACGTACGCCGACCTCGACGGCTGAGAAGGTCAAGCCGTCGAAGCACGCGGCGACACTGGCTGTGATCCCGAGCGGTCAAGCGGCCGGGTCGGAGTCGTCGTCATCCCCATCGCTGTTGCCGTAGCTGACGTCACTCATCCCGTGACCGTTCAGTTCTCGAGTCTGAAGCGCGCCAGAGTGATACCCAGGAGACGGGCCACGACCAGAGCGAGATAGTTGACCCCGGCAAGTTGTTCGAGCATGACGATGGACCGCGCGTGCCCGCCAACGGGAACGATGTCGGACAAGCCAGTCCCAGTCATCGTCGTGAACGACAGGAAGAGCAGTTGGAGGAAGCTGAGCGGCGCGTCCTGGTTGATGCCGATAGCGAACTGCTCGTTGCCCCCCAGCACTTGCACCAGGCCGTAGAGGTAGGCGAAAGACCAGGCGACCACCGTGAAGCACGCCCCGGTCGCAAAGATCTCATCGGCCCCCACGTCACTGTCCTGGAACATGTAGCGGATCAATGCGTATGCG
>JBBPZD010000064.1:0-4989 GCA_038199265.1 Actinomycetales bacterium
AACGGCAACTTCCACGGTGCACCCGTTGCGTACGTACTGGACTTCCTCGCCATCGTCGTCGCCGATGTCGCATCGATGAGCGAACGTCGTACCGACCGCTTCCTGGACCCGGCGCGCAACGGCGGACTGCATGCGTTCCTGGCCGACGACCCCGGTGTCGACTCGGGCTACATGATTGCCCAGTACACCCAGGCCGCTATCGTCTCCGAACTCAAGCGGCTCGCCGCACCCGCGAGCGTCGACTCGATTCCGTCGAGCGCCATGCAGGAGGACCACGTCTCGATGGGCTGGTCCAGTGCTCGCAAACTGCGTAGATCGGTTGACGGACTCACCCAGGTGCTGGCCATCGAAGCGCTCACTGCGGCGCGCGGAATCGCTTTGCGCGGACCCTTGGAACCGGCGCCGGGCACCGCAGCTGTTGCCCGTGCGCTGCCGGGCCCCGGCCCGGACCGTTTTCTCGCACCCGATATCGAAGTCGCAGTGCAACTGGTTGTGAGTGGTGACATCGTCCGGCACGCCGAGGGAGCGGTCGGCAGACTCGTCTGACCGGACACAGCAACACCGCAGCATCGACACCAGGGCATCGCAATCGAACCTCAAACGAAGGAGACATCATGGAAGGCGCTCGACCGGTCCGCGCACCGCGTGGCACAACTTTGACAGCGCGATCCTGGGCGACCGAGGCTCCCATGCGGATGCTGATGAACAACCTGGACCCAGAAGTCGCCGAGCGCCCGGACGACCTGGTCGTCTACGGCGGCACCGGCCGCGCCGCCCGCGACTGGCGTTCCTTCGATGCGATGGTGCGCACCCTTCAGACATTGCGTGAGGACGAGACAATGCTCGTTCAGTCCGGCCGCCCGGTCGGCGTCATGCAGACCCACGAGTGGGCGCCGCGGGTCCTGATCGCCAACTCCAACCTCGTCGGCGACTGGGCCAACTGGCCCGAGTTCCGCCGCCTGGAGCACCTCGGCCTGACCATGTACGGGCAGATGACGGCCGGGTCATGGATCTACATCGGCACCCAGGGCATCGTCCAGGGCACCTACGAGACTTTCGCTGCCGTCGCGGAGAAGCGTTTCGGTGGCACCCTCGCCGGAACGCTCACGCTTACCGGTGGTTGCGGCGGAATGGGCGGCGCGCAGCCGCTTGCCGTGACCATGAACGAGGGTGTCTGCCTGATCGTCGACGTCGACGAGACCCGCCTGAGGCGCCGGATGAACGATCGCTACCTCGACGAAATCGCGACCGACCTGGACGATGCCGTGAAGAAGGCACTGGACGCCAAGCAGGGCCGCCGTGCCTACTCCGTAGGTGTCGTCGGCAATGCCGCCGAGGTCTTCCCCGAACTACTGCGCCGAGGTGTCGAGATCGACATCGTGACTGATCAGACCAGTGCGCACGACCCGTTGTCCTACCTGCCCGACGACGTCGATCTCGGCGACTGGAGCGAGTACGCCGAGAAGAAGCCTGACGACTTCACCGACCGCGCCCGCGCGTCGATGGCCCGCCAGGTCAAGGCGATGGTGGAGTTCCAGGACGCCGGCGCCGAGGTGTTCGACTACGGCAATTCGATTCGCGACGAAGCTCGCCTCGGCGGATACAACCGGGCGTTCGAGTTCCCGGGGTTCGTGCCCGCGTACATCCGGCCGCTGTTCTGCGAGGGCAAAGGCCCGTTCCGTTGGGTGGCGCTCTCGGGCGACCCCAAGGACATCTACGCGACCGACAAGGCTGTGATGGACCTGTTCCCCGATAACGACCGCTTGCAGAAGTGGATGCGCGGCGCGAAAGAGAAGATCGCCTTCCAGGGTCTGCCCGCGCGCATCTGCTGGCTGGGCTACGGCGAGCGCGACAAGGCCGGTCTGGCGATCAACGACCTCGTTGCCAGTGGTGAAGTCTCCGCGCCGATCGTCATCGGCCGCGACCACTTGGACTGCGGCTCGGTTGCCTCGCCCTACCGCGAGACCGAGTCGATGCTCGACGGGTCGGACGCGATCGCGGACTGGCCGCTGCTGAACGCGATGGTCAACTGCTCCTCCGGAGCGAGCTGGGTGTCGATCCACCACGGTGGCGGCGTCGGCATCGGCCGATCGCAGCACGCGGGTCAGGTCACCGTCGCTGACGGCACCGCGCTCGCCGCTGAGAAGCTGCGCCGGGTGCTGACCAACGATCCCGGCATGGGCGTCATCCGGCACGTCGATGCAGGGTATGAACGCGCCGAGCAGGTGGCGGCTGAGCGGGATGTGCGCGTGCCGATGCGCGAGGGCTGAGCATTGGTCAACACACCTGAGTCTCGAGGGATGTCGTATGCCGGTTTCGATCGGATGTGGGCCGATCTGGAGCTGATCGGGCGCTCTGCGTCCGGTGGGTACCGGCGGTTCGCATGGACTCCTGAAGACCACAGGTTGCGCGAGTGGTTCGCGGGCGAATGCGCGGTGCGTGGGCTCGACTTGACGCAGGACCGGATGGGCAATCAGTGGGGCTGGTGGGGTGACCCCGACGCATCCCCGGGTTCCGGGGTGGTTGCCGGTTCGCACCTGGATTCGGTCCCGGACGGCGGTGCCTACGACGGTCCGCTCGGTGTGGTGAGCGCGCTCGCCGCCGTCGATGCGTTGCGGCAGAGCGGTTTCGAGCCCACCCGACCGATTGCTGTGGTCAATTTCGGCGACGAGGAGGGTGCTCGATTCGGTGTCGCCTGCGCTGGATCGCGGGTCATCACCGGCGTGCTGGATGCCGAGAAGGCGCTCGGGCTGTCCGACGCCGCCGGCATCACCATGGGCGAGGCACTGCGGTCAGCGGGCCGCTCGACCTCGATCGGACGCGATGACGACACGCTGGCCCGGATCGGTGATTTCGTTGAACTGCACGTCGAGCAGGGTTTCGCGATGGCCGATGCCGACCGCTACGACCAGTCGCGTGCCGCCGTCGGGGTCGGTACCGATATTTGGCCGCACGGCCGCTGGCGGCTCGACTTCGGCGGTACCGCCAATCACGCGGGCACGACGCGTCTGGCGGATCGGGACGATGCGATGCTCACCTGCGCCGCAGCGATCTCTCTCGCGAGGAACATAGCGGCACAGCATGGTTGCGTCGCCACGGTCGGCAAGCTGCAGGTCATTCCGAACGGCGTGAACGCGATCCCCTCGCACGTCACCGCGTGGCTGGACGCGCGCGCAGACGACGAGCAGGCGGTACTCGCGATGATCGCGGATTTCACCCAGCAGGTCGCGGGGTCGGTGGCACAGGAGTCGTGGACGCCGACCACCCGTTTCGACGGATCGCTGACGGCGCGACTGAAAGGTGTGTTGGGCGACGTCCCGGTGCTCGGGACCGGCGCCGGGCACGACGCAGGCATCCTCGCGAATGTGGGCACCCGTAGCGCAATGCTGTTCGTCCGCAACCCGACCGGTGTCTCGCACTCGCCGTTGGAGTTCGCCGAACAGGTCGATTGCCATGCCGGTGTCGAGGCACTGATCGACGTACTGCGGGAGCTGGCCGGATGACGTCGTACTGGGCGGCGCACGCGCTGTTACCCGGCGGCGTCGCGTCTGCGGTGCGCTTCGAGATCGCCGATGGCCGCTTCACCTCGGTGCGGGCTGACCAACCGCAGGGTGACGCGCACCTGCTGCCTGGCATCGTCCTGCCAGGCCTCGCAAACTGTCACAGCCACGCCTTCCATCGGGCGCTGCGGGGGCGTACCCACGCGGGTGGGGGCACGTTCTGGACCTGGCGGGAGGGTATGTACGCCGTTGCGGCGCAGCTCGATCCGGATTCCTACCTGCGACTTGCGCGGGCGACCTACGCAGAGATGGTGCTCGCCGGGATTACCGGGGTCGGCGAGTTCCACTACGTGCACCACCAGCCGGGTGGGCGGCCGTACGTCGACCCGAACGCGATGGGCGAAGCGCTGCGGCAGGGGGCCCACGAGGCGGGGATCCGACTGACATTGCTTGACACCTGTTATCTCGCAGGTGGATTGGCTGCCGACGGTCACACGCAGCTGAGCCAGGAACAGCTTCGCTTCGGCGACCGCGATACCGATGGTTGGGTGGCCAGAGTCAGTGCACTGCGGGAGGACGACACAACCCGGATCGGCGCCGCGATCCACTCGGTGCGCGCAGTACCGCGTGACGCCATCCCGACCGTGGTTGCCGCGAACGGTGGCCGACCGTTGCACGTGCACCTGTCCGAGCAGCTCGCTGAGAACGAAGCCTGCTCAGCGCATTACGGAGTCTCCCCGACCCGCCTGCTGCACGACGGGGGCGCCCTCGGAACGAACACGAGCGCGGTCCATGCGACACACCTGAGCCCGGATGACATTGCATTGCTGGGTTCTTCAGGCACGACAGCATGTTTCTGCCCGACGACCGAGCGTGACCTGGCGGATGGCATGGGGCCGGCGCGAGCGCTCCAGGATGCGGGTGCTCCGCTGAGTCTCGGCAGCGACCAGCACGCGGTCATCGACCTGTTCGAGGAACTGCGCGGGTTGGAGATGCACGAGCGCCTGGCCTCCGGTGAGCGCGGCCGGTTCAGTCCCGCTGCGCTCGTCGATGCAGCGACGGCACACGCCAGCATCGGCTGGGCCGACGTCGGTTCGCTGGCGACGGGTCAGCGCGCCGACCTCGTCGCGGTCCGCACATCCTCGCCGCGAACGGCGGGATCGATGCCCGCGCAGATCCACTACGCGGCAACCGCCGCTGATGTGCACACCGTCGTCCGTGACGGCGACGTCATCGTCGATGACGGTCACCACCGACTGGGCGACGTGGGCGCCATACTCGCCGACGCCATCGAGCCATTCTGGGAGAACGCATGACAAGCACTCTGGTGACCGACATCGGCGAGTTGGTGACAGTTGATGATGCTCGCGACGATGGGCTGGGCATCCTGCACGATGCCGCCCTGGTGGTGGTCGATGGGCACATCGAGTGGATCGGTTCGGCCGCCCAGGCGCCCGCCGCTGACACGGTGATCGATGCCGACGGCCGT
>JBBPZD010000065.1:0-4720 GCA_038199265.1 Actinomycetales bacterium
ACGGACCTCCACAGAGCAGCAGATCTACGCACGTCTGGCCATCGAGAAGTTGGGCCAGAACTTCACCCCATCCACCCGGGTCGGTGCGGGCGTCGGCGTCAGTGACCACGACGCCGGGCTCGACGGGCTTTCCAAGGACGTCGGCTGACAAGCGACCCCGTCATCCAGCGGCATGCTTCCTGCCTAGGGTGGGCAGCATGCCGCTGGACTTTCAGGTCGAAACAACCACCCTTGCCAATGGGCTGCGGGTGGTCGTATCACCAGACCACAACGTGCCGACCGTCGTGGTCAACCTGTGGGTGGGTGTCGGCTCGCGGCATGAACCGGTCGGTCGAACAGGTTTCGCCCACCTCTTCGAACACCTGATGTTCCAGGGGTCGCGCAACGTCGCCGAAGGCGAGCACTTCTCTCGGATGCAAGCTGCGGGCGCGCGCCTGAACGCCACAACCTGGTTCGACCGCACCAACTATTTCGAGGTGGTCCCCACGGGTGCGCTTGAGCTCGCTCTGTGGATGGAGGCTGACCGACACGGGTATCTGCTCGATGCGGTCAACCAGGCCAACCTGGACAACCAGCGCGACGTGGTCAAAGAAGAGAAGCGGCAACGCTACGACAACCGCCCGTACGGAAACGCGTTGCCGGACATCTATGCTGCGGTGTTCCCCAAGGGTCACCCGTACCACCACAGCACCATCGGGTCGATGGAAGACCTCGATGCAGCCTCAATCGATGACGTGCGGGCGTTCTTCTTCGCCCATTACCGGCCGAGCAACACAGTGCTGACGTTGTGTGGCGACATCGGCGTCGAAGAGGGATTCGCAGCCGCCCGGACCTACTTCGGCGCTCTGCCAGCGCTGGACCCACCCCCGTCTGCTCCCGACGGTGCACTGGGACCCATCGCTGAACCGGTCCGGGTCGAGCGCCGCGAAGACGTGCCGAGCGACCGCATCTATCTCGCCTTCCGGTTGCCCGCAGATCGAACGCCGCACTATCTCGCCTGCGAACTGGCCATGGATCTACTGGCCGGCATGGCCACGTCACGGCTTTATCGGCGGGTCGTGCGGCGTGAGCAACTGGCTGATCACGTGTTCCGCAGCGCGTTCGGGCTGGCAGGGGGAGTCTCGCTCGGGCTGTTGGGCGCCGATGTGGCCGCCGGCCACACCGTCGAGGAGTTCGAGCAAGCACTGGGCGAGGAACTGGTGAAGCTCGCGCAGACGCCGCCGACGGCTGATGAAATGCAGATCCTGCGTGCGGGAGCCACGCGTGACGTGCTCCAGACGTTCGCCAGCACTCAGGAACGGGCCGACTTCATCTGCCAGTACACGCTGTTGCACGACGACCCGAACTACCTGAACACCCACCTCGACGAGCTGCTCGCCGTGACCGCCGAACAGATCCAGTACGCCGCGGCAACGTGGTTGCAACCTTCGAACGCGGCAACCGTGATCTACCGCAGGACGGAACAGGCATGACGAATATTCCCCGCCCCGAGGTTGCCCAGCTGAAGCACTGGGACTTCCCGCGTCCGATCGACAGCACACTCGCGAACGGCATCCCGCTGTCGATCTTCCACCTGCCGGGGCAACACGTTGCGTCTGTGCAGGTACTTCTCCCGTTGCAGGTGACGCTCGAGCCTGCTGAGCTGGAGGGGCTGGCGACCATCGTGTCGCGCACGATGGACGAAGGCACCCATTCCCGCACCGCCGACGAGTTCGCGGTGCAACTGGAGAGCAACGGCATCGCTCTCGGCGCAGGTCAGGGGCTTTTCGGTCTCACGGTCCAGCTCGACGTGGCTGCGGCAAGCCTTCGGCCGGCGGTGGAACTGGCCTTGGAATGTCTGACTGAGGCGACTTTCCCCGACGGTGAGGTAGCGCGCCATGTGGCCCAGCGTCTCTCGGACATCGAACACGAACAGTCCGATCCCGGTTCACGAGCAGCGATGGAATGGAACAAGGCCTACTACGACTCCGCAGCCCGGGCAGGTCGGCCCATCGCGGGGCAGCCGGAGACCGTCGCGGCCATCGATGGTGCAGCCTGCCGAGCATTCCACGCGGCGCACGTCACCCCGGAGCAGGCGCGCATCGTTGTCGCGGGTGCCCTCGACGCCACCCGAACCCACGAGGATCTCGATGCGACCCTCGGAACATGGGCTGCCGCCGATACAGATGCTGACGCGTCGACCGGTCCCCCGTCTCGTACCGGGTCGTTGGACACGCCACGGGCAGGTGGCAACCGCATCGTGTTCGTCGACCGCCCGGGTTCGGTGCAGACACAGGTGCACCTGGGCTGGTCCGGGCCCTCTCGCCACGTCGAGGGCGGGTGGGCGCCCTATCCGGTGCTCGGCTACCTCGTCGGCGGCTCACCGGGGGCCAGGATCGACCGGGTACTTCGCGAGGAGAAGGGCTACACCTACGGATTCGGTGCGGGATTCCGACCTCGCGGCGGGCAGGGCACCTTTATCGTCGGGGGATCGGTGCGGGGGGACGTCACCGTCGAGTCTGTGGAACTGCTCTGGCAGGTGCTGGGTGAGATCGGCGAAGGCTTCACGCAGGAGGAGTTCCGCTCTGGTGTCGACTACGTCGCGATGACCGCGCCGGGTCGGTACGCCACGGCCGATGCAATCGCCGATCAGGCTGCATCCCTGGCAATGGACGGGTTGGACACCCGGTTCATCTCTGACTACCTGCGCGACCTACAGCAACTGACCGCCGATGACCTGAGCGCAGCGTGGGCGAAATGGGCAGGCGAGCCACGCACCCTCGTGCTGGTCGGGGACGCGCAGCTGCACGCCGATGGTGTGCGGGCGCTAGGCCTCGGTGACGTCACGGTGATGTAACCCGAGAGTTTCTCGGGGTACATCCGCAGAGAACCCGGCGACCGCATCGATGCAGTCGCCGGGTTCTTCGGCGTGAGGGGTCAGACCGCGTCCACGTCGATGACTGCCGCGTACGAACCGATTCCGACAAGTGCATCGCCTCGCGCTGCACCACCGGTGTAATGGATCTGCTCCAGCATTCCGCTGGCGGCGTCGAATTCGACGTCGGAGACAACACCCAACTCATCGCCGCCAGTGCTGAGGGCAAGCTTTCCGACGAGCTGGTGGTGTTTACCGGACAGCGCCTGCATCGTCTCGTCACCTGCCTCCAAGACATCGGGGCCGGCGACGGTCACGGCGTCGTCGCCGAAAGCCGAGACCGAATCCCACAGCAGGAACTCGCGGTGTTTGTCGTCGGTCTTGCGCAACCGGACGGCCGAGACCTTGCGGCTCTTCACGTCGACGATGAATTTCGAGATCTTGCCG
Organism: Actinomycetales bacterium; assembly: GCA_038199265.1. Lineage (GTDB taxonomy): Bacteria > Actinomycetota > Actinomycetes > Actinomycetales > Dermatophilaceae > Allobranchiibius. Next base: position 3,302 of record JBBPZD010000065.1, read on the forward strand.
ATGGTCTCGGCGTTGGAGAGGCTGACGACCTTGCGGTCCGTCGAGTCGTTGAAACGCATCAGCGGTCCGCCTCCAGCTGGGCTCGAAACTGCTCGACGGCCGCGCCGAAACCGGCGAGGTCGTGACTGACGAAGTCTTTGGCGCTTGCCGGGACGATCAGGTGCTCGCCGGAAACCGCGATGGTGTCCGGTAGCGGGATGAGGACATCGGTGCCGTGCTTCCCGAGTGCTTCGGAGGCCTCGATCTCATAGCCGACGACGTCGCACTGCCCCAACCCGCCCTGTGAGACTTCGATGATGACGTCGATGACCTTGCCGAGGTCGGTGCCACCGTCGGTCAGTACTCGGGAGCCGAGTACGTTCCCGCCGGAACCGCCGCTCGCAGCGGAGCTGTGCAGTACGTCATCAGAGGAGTCGAGCGCCTGCTCGTCGGCGATCATCACGGCATCGGAGCCGAGCGAGACAACCGAGCTCCAGGCGAGCGAGGTCTTCAACGGACTGGCGAAGATGCCGCGGCCGGCCAGCGTGAAACCGCCGACTTGACCGCCGCCGGCGGCGTACACAATGTCCTTGATCTGCGCGAGGTCGTCACCGGCCATGGTGACGACCGGACGCTTCTCCAGCGAGGACGTTCGCATCAGCCGCGTCATGATCGACCACTACCCTTGGTGCGCGGGGAGCTGGCCGGATCGACGATGACCCCGCCTTTGCGCCGACGCGCCTGTATCGCGACGAAGGCGCCGACCAGAGCCAGCACAATCACCACGATCAGCAGGAGCCATTGCCACCAGTTCATCGCGAACCTCCGAGTTCGGTGGCGAGTTGAATCGCCGATGAGGCCAGCTGAGAGGGGGTGTTCTCTCAGCGAGGAAATATCTGAGAGAACACTAGTCCACGCTGGTCAGTCGCCCGGTTTCCGCTATCAGCTCAGGAGGCGAAAGCCTCCACCAACACGTCCAATCCCTCGTTGAGCAGGTCGTTGCTGATGACCAGTGGGGGAAGCAACCGGATCACGTTGCCGTACGTGCCGCACGTCAAGATGATGACTCCTTGCGCATGGCACTTCTTCGCCACGGCTGTAGTGCGGGCCGGATCGGGCTCCTTGGTGCCAGGCTTGACGATCTCGATCGCAAGCATTGCTCCGCGCCCACGGATTTCGCCGATCTCCGGTGTTGTTTGAGCCAGCTGTGTCAACCGACCCTTCACCAACTCTTCGATCTGCTGCGCGCGCTCGATCAGGCCGTCGGCGGCCATCGTCTCCATGGCACCGAGGGCGGCAGCACAGGAGACAGGGTTGCCGCCGTAGGTGCCACCGAGGCCACCGCCGTGCACGCTGTCCAGCAGTTCGGCGCGGCCCGTGACCGCTGCAAGCGGCATACCGCCCGCGATGCCCTTGGCCGTGGTGACCAGGTCGGGCACG
>JBBPZD010000066.1:0-21381 GCA_038199265.1 Actinomycetales bacterium
CGGATCGCGCGCATGGAGGAGGTGGCGGAGCCCCGCAAGGAGTGGGCGCTGCAGTTCACGATCGCCAGCGCCGTACGTTCCAGCTCCGTCGTCGCGACTCTGGCTGAAGCCACCGCAACCCTCGGCACGTTCACTCTGGGACCGGTCACCCTCCAGGTGAGTGCGGGTGAGCGGATCGGCGTCACCGGCCCCAACGGCGCCGGAAAGTCGACGCTGCTGCGACTGCTCCTCGGGCGACTCGCGCCCACGACAGGACGAGCCAGCTTGGGCGCCTCGGTCGCCGTCGGAGAGATCGACCAGGCCCGCACCGGCCTGGCCGAGGACCTACCGCTGGGTGACGCGTTCGAGACGGCGATGCCGCAGATGGCCAGCGGTGAGGTGCGGACGTTGCTGGCGAAATTCGGCCTCAAGGCCGACCAGGTCACCAGCCTCGTCGGCAAGCTCTCACCCGGTGAGCGGACCCGCGCCGCGATGGCGCTGCTGCAGGCCCGCGGGGTCAATCTCCTGGTGTTGGACGAGCCCACCAATCACCTCGACCTGCCGGCGATCGAGCAGCTCGAAGGAGCCCTGGAGTACTACGACGGGGCCTTGTTGCTCGTCACGCACGACCGTCGACTCCTGGACAACGTCCGGCTGGACCAGCGGTGGCAGCTGCAGGACGGCCAGGTCAGCACCACTCAACTGCGCTGACGCTGTGTAGCCGCCAATCGCCCTGCCGGGCGGTCCTGCTCCACTTGACACCGCCGAGACGTCCTGTCGACGTCTTCACGCTCCCGCAGGCGCACGAAGAACTCCGAGAACTGGGAAATCCGCGCAGAACTACGTCCGGTGTTTGTGATCCCGATCGAAACCAGGAACAACCGCCGTCATCGACAACGACGCCTCGGGTGAGGAGCCCAGATCAGCGCCTGCCGTGCGGGAGCGCAATCTTGATGACCTGTCCGCCGCCGGCAGCCGCGGGCAGGATCGAGCCGGTGGTGACGTAGGCGGAGTTTCCGCGCAACGCGATGCCGTACGGCGCGAACAAACCCGCTGCCACCACCTCGTGCCGGTCACCCCCACCGCGAGGGATCTTCACAAGTGCCCCGATCGGGCCGTTCAAGAGGCCCCGCTGCGCCAGCTCCACGGCATAGAGCTCGCCGCGGCTCCCGAACGCGAGGTCGGTGACGTTGGTCAGACCGGACGCGTACACGCTGGTCTTCCCGTCCTTGACCTTCCAGATCCTCGAGCCTCCCTGGCAGAACGGGAAGCCGGTGAGTTCGCTGACGTAGTAGGCGCGGTCAGGGCCTTTCACGACGGAGGTCGGGACGGATTGAGGCGCCTGTGGTGACGGTGGGCAGGTCTTGGTCGCCGACGGGAACGTCGCGATGAGACTTGTCTTGCCCCCGGGGGCGACCCGGAGCAGGTCGTTGGCGCCGGCATCGACGACCACGAAGCCCTTCCCGTCCGTGATCAGCGCGTTGGCGTTCGAGTCGGGAGCGTCCGCGGGCGGGACCGGGTTGTTCACTGCCTCGAACGCTGCGATGTCGGCCCGTTGTCGAACCCCGCCGATACCGGTACGGAGGAACGGCGACCACCACGGCGATACCCGACTGGTGGCGACGGTCCCGAGCAGGTGTCCGGCGGAGGAGTAGGCGGAGAACGTGGATCGGTTCCTCGGGTTGGAGCCGAGGCCCGTAGTGAAGGCAACGTGGTTACGTCCCATCATCGTGACATCGGATGGGCCGGCGGCTTGCGCTCCGGGTGGCAGCTGGCCGCCCTGAGCGGCCACCTGCGGCGCAAGCGAGGGCAGTCCGGTGATGACCTGGCGAGCCCGTCCGCGGGTGATCTTGGTGATGGCCCCGGACGTGCCGAAGCACGAGTCGAGACCGGGAGTGTCAGGGCTTGGGATGCAGGGTCCGTTGCCGCCATGACCGGACTCGGCGACGTAGAGGTCACCATTGCCGGCGAACGCTAGCTGACGTGGGTTGTCCAGGCCCCTGGCGACCACGGGGTAGGCGGGCTTGCCGTTGCTTGGGTTGGCCCCGCCGGGCGTTGCCTTGGCCGGCATCGCCATAGCGGGGGCTACGGAAATGCCGAGACAGGTGATCACCCCTAAGGTCGCAGCGGCTCCTCGCCTCGATGCTCGGGGGTGTGATCGATGGGTATTCATGTTCGATCCTTTCGGCCGGGCCGACGGCCTGGGCCGCAACGGCGCATACTCTGTGATTTCGAAATTAGCGCGCAATGAGCACACTTGTGACCAAATCGTGAAGATTGGTCCGCCGCCTCCAATAGGGCCAACTCGGTCTCTAGCGCACGGATCCATCTTCGAGCCGCTCCAAGCTCGGCAGACTCTCTGGTGCTCGTGCCGGAGATCTCCCGCGGTCGATGCGGTCTCTCTTGAGCCACTGCTGCAGACAGCCGGCGCTGATGCCCAGTTCGTGGGCGGTCAGATTGGTCTGATTGCCCGCACGAACGAGAGCAATAGCGCGAGCACGGAACTCGGCAGCACATCTGGAAACCAAAGCGTGGGGCAGGTCAGTATGTCCACGCTGGCCAACCTTGACGGAATGTGTCATGCGTGATGTATTGGGCTAATTGTGATCCTCCTCACGTACTTAGGGAGCGGATATGGCGCAGACGGTGATAGCGGACAACCTGTGTCTCGATGATCAGCTCTGCTTCGCGCTCTATGCCGCGACTCACGCGATCACGCGTCGTTACCGCCCTCTGCTCGAGCAGATCGGTCTTACCTACCCCCAGTACCTGTTGATGCTCATCGTGTGGCAAGACGACTGCGCCACGATCGGGCAGATCGCTCGTCGCCTGAAGCTGGACTCACACGCAGTGACGCCCCTGGTGGACCGTCTAGAAGGCTCTGGTCTCGTATGCCGGTCCCGTGGCACCGACCGCCGCAAGGTGGTGGTGACCGCGACTGCGCGCGGTCGTGACCTGCAGGAACGGGCCGCTCGCGCCCAAGTCCAGGTTGCCTGCGCCAGCGGGCTCGCTCCAACCGAGCTGGCCGACCTCCGTCGTCAACTCCACCTCCTGGCAGACCAGCTGACCCCGGGAGCCTGATACTTGCCCGCATCCCGCGGGGAAGATGACAACCACCGAAGGAAAAATCGTCATGACACAGATCATCGAACCCGAAGCCGAGGTCGGCGACATTGCCCAGGCGCCCGAGCAAGTCCCAGACGATGCCTCGTTGTACGAGCGTCTGGGTGGCGCCTACGCCATCGCCGGAGCGGTCGACGTGCTCGTGGATCGACTGTTCGACAATGCCCTGGTCAACGCCAACGCCGCAGTGCACTCCCACCACGGCGAGCCCGCCAACGCACCCGGCTACAAGTTCCTGGTCACCGCCTGGTCGATAGAGGCCACCGGCGGGCCGAAGTGCTACCTGGGCCGAGACATGGTCGCGGCTCACGACGGCTTGGCCATCGACACCCCCGGCTTCGACGCGGTAGCGATGGAAATTGGCGCCACCTTAATGTTTCTGGGCGTGCCCGAACATGAGCGCAACGAATTCAATGCCATCATCGAGAGCTACCGCCAGCAGGTCGTTCAGGCCAGCTCAGCCTAGGTCCCGTCCAAGGACTCTTGACGCGATCGGTCCAGGCCCAAACGACATGGCTATACGCGTTCTTCAACGTTGCGGCATGGCTGTTCGTCTGGGGCGAGTTGCCCGACCTCACCGGCCGAAGCCTGGAGCAGATCAAAGAGCGGTTGCAAGCTGGAAAGTTCAGGCGAAGGCACTTCGACCGGCTACCGGAAATGCGCCATCGACGTGCCAAAGATGGAGCCGGGAGCTCATCAGCGAAACCGCCCAACGGCCATCCTGACGATGCCGCACCACGAAGGCCAAACACGCTGCCCCTAGCCTCGATCCACCGATGATTTGGGTGGTGTGAGCGCGTCGGAACGTGAGAATGCACTTACGTGCTGGGGAAATCGGACTTTTTAAGAGTCCCAATTTCACCATCACGATGGGCATCTCGTAGACCCAACTGTGCCACGCGCCAGCCGCGACCTCAGCGGTGTTCGATGATCCAAATCTTGTGTCGTGCGCTGGGCTGGTCCCCGTCGTTGCACTGGCCCGATCTGCTGGGCTGCACGAACTTGTCAACTCCACCTGTCGGTACCGACCGACAAGGGTGCGAACGCTGGGTTGAAAGTCGCCTCGCTGGTGGCTGGGATGGTTTCTGGCGCGGACCCCATCGACGACATGGCGATGCTGCGCCACGGCGGGATGGGCCGCGTCTTCGCTGGCGCCTACGCGCCCTCGACACTGGGTTCGTTCCTTCGCTCGTTCACCTTCGGTCACGTCCGTCAGCTCGACGCGGTCGCCTCGAGGTTCCTGACCAGGCTGGCCGACCAAGCAACGTTGATCGCCACCCCGAGCCACACCGCAACCGGTGCCAGCGATCGGGTGATGGTCGACACCGACGACACCATCATCGAGGTCCACGGGTACTCCAAGCAGGGCTCCGGGTACGGCTGCTCCGGCGTGCGAGGGCTTAACGCCCTCCTGGCGGTGGTGTCCGCGAAGGACACCGCACCTGTGTCGTAGCCCAACGTCTGCGCAAGAGAACCTGCGGTTCACCCCGCGGTGCCAAACGACTGGTTGCCGACTCCCTGAAAACCGTCCGCACAATGTCGGATGACAAGGCCTTGGTGCGTGCTGACTCTGCGTTCTTCGGCCACCCCGCCATCGCCGCCGCACTCAAGGCGGGTGCGGACGTCTCGATCACTGTGTGCCTGGACAACCGGATCAAGACCGCGATCTCCTCGATACCCCAGGACGCCTGCATTCCCATCGAGTACACCGACGCCCTCTACGACGAGCAAATCAGCCGGTGGATCTCTCGTACGGAGGTCGCCGAGATCCCGTTCACCGCATTCGCCGCACAGAAGGACCAACCACGTTCCCGGACGCCTGGTGGTGCGCAGGGTCCCCGATCTCAACCCGGCCAAGGCCGCCAGCCAGGAGACGTTGTTCGACACCTGGCGCTTCCTTGGGTTCTTCACCACCACCGACTTGGCTATGGCCAACACAGTGGCAGCGGACATGACCCACCGCGCCCACGCGGTCACCGAACAAGTCCATGCTGACCTGGGGGCCCCTCCCGCTTGCGGGGGAAAGAACTCCGCCCTCGCGCACCTGCCCTCAGGCACATTGACCCGCAAACGTGGCCTGGCTGGTTCCTGGCCGTCATCGCGTTCAACCTCACCCGAGCAGCTGCGATCATCACCGTGCGCGACCGGAGTACCACCGTGGAACACCCCGAAGAGCGAGGCCCGGCAGATCCGCACGCCCACAACCGATCACAGACCAGCAGACGGCATTGCCCGCTCAACACCGTGCCCATCGGTGGATCGAGGCTAAGGGAGCAAGGCGGCGCTCCGCGCCGCAGGGGCCGGGGCCCCGCGATGGGGACCGCGGCCTCCAAGACAATGTTTGCGACTACGCAGATCCGCTGCCTCACTCGGTGCCCCGCTCTGAAGTCAGTTCGTGACTATCGCTGCCGTCCCGCCGCGGCACTGTCCACCGACCTTCGCGGCCACATAAACGGCGCTGCGCGTCACTGCGTGATGGCCTTCGGCCGCCGTTGACCTACCCCCACGCAACTGTCTGCTCCGCTACGGGTCTACGACTCATTTAGGGCCCACCGCGGAGGAACACGCGGCTGGTCGATTGCCGTAGCTCGGCGACGTGCCTACCCGGTGGGGTACGGAATGCAACCCCTGCCCGCGCGTTCCCCACTCGAGCGCAACAAGATATCTCGCCCAAATCGTCGTCGCGCTCGAGTTTGTCGTGCTCTTCCACCGTCATCTCCCTCAAGGGCAAACTCAGGGGAGGCTTGCCCCTTGCGGCGCACGGGGCAAGCCTCTACGCTTTGAGGTCACCCCTCGGCGCAGGTCGGCCTGAGGAGCGCAGCCGCCTTGGACACCCGACGCGGTGTTCCCGGCCCCTGAGGGCCTCAGCGCAGGAGGACGACATGCGTAGTCGAGTCCGACTCATTATTGGCACGTTGGCGGCCTTTGCTGCGCTAGCAACCGCAGCGCCAGCGCACGCCGGCGTGCTGGTCGACAGGAGTCACGAGCGATTCGACGTGACGTTCCCGGTGTCTAACTTCTGCGGGACGGGCAACACCGTCACCGGGCACTCCGTAGGCGTGCACAATGGCTCTTTCCACCTGTCGAAGGACGGCTTCCCGCTGTTCACCGACATCTTCAACGGCACGACGATCTATACGGCCGCCGACGGAACCTCGGTCACCCTGAAATTCTCGGGTCCCGTCAAGGACAAGTCCGCGGTGGACAACGGGGACGGCACCATCACCGTGACATCCCAGTCCACCGGGCTCGCCCTCGAAATCATCCTCGCCGACGGAACCGTCGTGGCGCGGGACGTGGGACTGCTCCAGCAGATCTCCATCGTCAACTACAACGGGACACCGAGCAACCCGGACGACGACCAACTGCTCTCCCAAACCGTGATCGACAAGGCCGGCGCGCACCCCATCTTCTTCGCCGGGACGTGCGCGTACATCGTCCCCGCCCTGTTCGGCTAACTTACGCCGTCAGACAGGACCAACACCGGACCCGCGTGCGCGACTGGCCTGCCCTTAGCCTCGATCCACCGATGGTTTGGGTGGTGTGAGCGCGTCGGAACGTGAGAATGAAGCGCTCCAGGTTTGATGCCGCTCTTGTTTGAGTCCAGGACGATGAGGAGCATGCCGAAGAAGATTGATGACGAGCTCAAGGCCAGAGCTGTGAGGTTGGTTCAGGATCACCAGGGCGGGTACTCCCCGCTGACCGCTGCGGCCGAGGTGGTGGCCAAGCAAGTGGGTGTCGGGAAGGAATCCGTGCGCCGTTGGGTGCTGCAAGCCCAGGTCGACGGTTGACAACGCGATGGCATGACCACCGAAGAGCACGCCGAGATGAAACGGCTGAAGACCGAGAATCGGGAATTGCGCGAGGACGTGGCGATCCTTCGGGCTGCGACGACTTTCTTCGTGGGGGAAGGGGCATCCCGCAACCATTGATGATGGGTTTTAGCAACGTCATGAGAGCCCAGGGCCACGCGGTCGAGTCTACCTGTCGGGTGTTGCGCGAGCACGGCTGCCAGGTCGCCGCACAACCTACCGGGCATTGCAAACGCCCCAGGCGGCCGATCGCTGCTCGCATGCTGACCGATGCCATGGTGGTCGATGCGGTGCGCGGCATCTTTTGACCCTCGATGATCAGGGCTGGCGCAGAATGACCCCTGAGGGCTTATATGGGCGTCGCAAGATGACTGTGTTCGTTCGTCGCATCGCGCTGCCCGGTGCCTCGGTCGGGGCTATCGATCGTGCGATGCGGACCCTGGGCTTGTCGGTATCAGGCGTGACAAGGGCATCCGCACCACAATCCCGGTAAAGGACGGAATCCGCACTGGGGACCTGTCGAACCGTGAGCCTGGCACGCCCAGAGCAGCAAGGACGTGGACCTGGTGATGGTCCCGTTAGGGACGAGTCTGTGGGAACGCGCCCGCCAGGGCCACCGGGTCCAACCCCGGCAGTTGCGGACACATTCGGATGCCGGGTCGTATTACACCGCGGTGACCTACACCGAGAAACTGGCCCTTGATGGAATCGCGCCGAGGCTCCACTCCAGCATCGGCTACGTCCGACCAGCCGAGTACGAACAAGCCCACTACTCGACCCTCACCCGAGAGCCGCAACCCGCATAGAAGCGGCCGAAAACCGGGGCGGCTTCACCTCATTTCCCACCTCGCACCACGTCGTCATGCACCGCTACAGCCTGCGCGACGGGGAGCAGTTCGACGAGCCGATCCGTGCGCTGATCCGCGAGGCGGCGCAGACAGTCGGGCCAGGGCTACGACGAGGGAAGACCAACTGACTACCTCGCCAGACACAGCTGCGGCTGATGCGTCACCTCACCCATGCCAGCCACCCCGCCGCACCATCGGGCCATGGAACGGACCGAAGACGGCTGTGGGTTGTGCAGTTCAGCGCTGCGTCGTCGCTTGATCGACGTCAAGTGGTGCTCCGGAAGGTAGCGCTTCGTATCGCGTAGCGCACATAGATCACACCGTTGCCGAACCTTCGATGGTCCAGTAGCTCCAGGCCGAGTCGTACGCCGCGGGGCAGCGCCGGCTTGCCGCCGCCCACGATCACGGGGCACAGGAGCAGCACGCACTCATCGACCAACCCGTGTCGGAACGCCTGCGCCGCGAGGGCCGCACCGCCAATGCTCAGGTCCGAGCTGGAGGCCTCCTTGAGGTGTCGTACCGCCTCGGGCTCGAACTGCCGCTCAATCCGCGTACGCGCCGTCGACACCCCTTCGAGCGTCGAGGAGTACACGACTTTGTCAGCGTCACGCCAGACCTCGGCGTACTCGCGCACAACCACCGGCTCGGTCTTCAACCAGTCCTCGTTCTCCCAGACGCGCATCGTCTCGTACATGCGGCGGCCGTAGAGCGATGTGCCGATGTGGCGCTCGTGCTCGTTCCAGAACTCGTGCACTTCGTCGTCCGGTATGGACCAGTCGAAGGAGCCGCTCGCGTCCTCAAGGTAACCGTCGAGCGAGGTGTTGGCCGCGTAGATCAGCTTGCCCATGGGTACCTCCGATCGAACGGGTGGCTACAGCCTGCCGTCCGGCACGCGGGTCCTAGATGTCCAACGGCCGATGGTGACGATGACTGCCCTCTGCTCAGCGCGGAGGTTTCGTGATGCGTCCGACACTCGCAGCGCACCGCGTGTGACGAAAGCCCCTGGCACGATCTGCGAACCTCCATCAGACTTCCTACCGGAGCAACTCACAAAAGGGAAGGTATGTGCCATGTTCACAAACATCTTGCTGGCGGTCGATACGTCAGAGCACTCACACCGGGCTGTATCCGCGACCAAGGGACTGGCCAGGTCACTGAGTGGGCAGGTGCACGTCCTCCATATCCGAGAGATGGTGTCCATCGGCCGCGGAGGACTGCAGGATCTTGACGTCGTCGAAGGTGAGCGCGACGTCGCCGAGGACGTGTGCCGCGAGTTGCAAGAAAACGGCATCGTGGCAACGTCAAGCCGAATCTCGAGCTATCACGGCGATACCGGTCGTGTGATAGTCAAAGCTGCCGAGGAGAGAAACGCAGATCTTATCGTCGTAGGATCGCGAGGCCATTCTGAGATACCCAGTATTCTGTTGGGCAGCGTCACCAACAAGGTTATGCACCTTGCGCAATGTCCTGTGCTGATCGTCCCATGACCGGCTCGGGTACCGCCCGGCGCCGAATGACGAGCCAACCGGCATTGTCCTTTGTTCCTGCCCGCGGTGGCAAGGATCCGGGACATCGTGGAAACCGAGGACAGTACCGACCTCGTTGTGCCTGCCTCACATCACGACACGCCGCGTCTAACCGCGCGGTCCCCTACCCGTCATGATCTCGTAGCCTGCTCTCATGGCCACTTTCACCCTCACCTGCATCGGTGATGATCGCCCGGGGCTTCTGTCAGTTCTCTCCGCGCCGATCAGTGCCCATGGCGCAAGTTGGGAACATAGCCAGATGGCACGGTTGGGGGGCAAATTCGCAGGAATCCTGTTGCTGCAAGTCGCCGATGAAAAGGCCGAGGCGCTGGTCGCCGACCTGACGGCGCTGGACCACATCGGGTTACTTGTGACACTCGAGCGGACAGCCGAGCGTGCCGTGCACCGATCTCTGCGGCTGAATCTGGAACTGCTCGGGGCTGACCGCCCCGGTATCGTGGCCGAAATCTCCGCTGCTCTCGCCGGGCACGACGTCAGCGTCGAGGAGCTCAGCACAGACGTCCGCGAGGCGCCAATGGCCGGCGGAATGCTGTTCGAGGCACGGGCCGTGCTCGCGGCGCCACCCGCGACCAGCATGGAAGAGTTGCGGTCGATACTCGAAGCTATCTCCGATGAGCTAATGGTAGAAATGAAACTGTCCACAGCCGAAACACCGGACCCGAAGACCAATGAGTAACCCAGGTGGCTGGATCCAGCGCACCGCGCGCAACGGTCCCTACTGGGCAAATCGAAGCAGATACGGTGCGACAGCAGGCAGATTGTTCGTCCAATCGGAATCTTGGTCAGAACCCGACTCGTAACGGCTGAACCCTCGTGTTCATCGTCGGAGAGCAACGACTGGGTGGGCACAACAAGGGCCTTCGGCCGCGTCAGGGCATCGCAGGGTATTGCGGGCCGAACAGATGCAGAGACTCGAACCCGGGCGAATCGACCAGGTGGAAAGCACTGGCCATCGATCAGAAGAGAGTCAGATACCGGTTGATCTCCCAAGCGCTCACGGCCGCGTGGTACTCGCGGAACTCCGCTTCTTTGGTTCTAGCGAAGTAGTCGATGTAGTCACCGTCACGCACCTTGCCGAGGGCCGCCCGTAGTACGTCGTCGGCAGCCAACTCACGAACGGCTTCCAGCAGGGTCCCGGGGAATCTGACAATCCCGAGAGCGTCGATCTCCGCGTCGGACTTGGTGTAGAGGTTCTCGTGCATCGGCGGGCCGGCCTCCAGGCCGCGGTCGATGCCGTCGAGGCCGGCAGCAAGGATGCCCGTGAACGCCAGATACGGATTGGCTGACCCACACACTCCCCGGTGCTCGATGTGGCCACCGGTGACGCGGAACATGACAGTGCGGTTGTCACCGCCGTGGCAGATGTACCCAGGCGCCCATGTGGCACCGGACGTGGGCGCAGTGACGCCCAGTCGCTTGTAGGAATTCACCGACGGTGCGATCAGCGACGACATCGCTCTTGCGTGCTCCACTTGGCCGGCGAGGAAGCTGTAGCCCATGGAGCTGAGCCCGAGACCGTGCGAGTCATCGTCGTCCCGCAGCACTTCTTCGTCTCCGGCCCACAGGCTCATGTGGGTGTGCAGCCCGTTACCGGTCTGGTCCCGAAACGGTTTGGGCATAAACGTCGCCGTCATACCGCGCTTGTGCGCAATCATGTGCACCATGTATCGGAAGAAAATGGTCCGATCTGCAGTCACCATTGCATCGTCGAATTCGAAATTCTGCTCGAACTGGCCCTGCGCATCCTCGTGGTCATTGGCGTAGTTGCCCCAACCGAGCTCGGTCACGTACTCACTGATCTCGGCGAGGTGGTCCCACATTCGCGAGAGACCCTTGGCTTCGTAGCACGGCTTGTCGCTGCGATCCAAGGGGTCGGCGACGGCGATCGAGCCATCTTCGAGCCGGCGCACCAGGATGTACTCCGCTTCAATGCCTGTCTTGAGAGTCCAGCCCCGCTCGGCCGTTCGGTTCATCTGGTTCTGCAGGATTACCCGGGGAGCAAAAGGCCACGGTTCCTTCCCTACATGAGGATTGCAGTGCAGGACGGCGACTTCAGGCTTCCACGGTAACCGCATGTAGCTGCGCGGATCGGGCTTCGCGAGCAGGTCCGGATCGGATGGGTCCTGGCCCATGTGACCCACTGCGAAACCGGCGAATCCCGCACCTTCGTTGAGCAGCTGGTCAAGAGCCCGCGCAGGCATCATCTTCGCGCACGGCTTACCGTGCATGTCCACGAACATGGCCATGAAGTAGCGAATGCCATCCTTCTTGGCCTGCTCGCGCAGCCACGCAACATCTTCGCTGTATCCGGTCATCTGCTCGGTCACTCCCCTGGTTGCTTCGACGAGGCACTACTTGACTGGTCGCTGTACGTGCCGGGCACGCGCGATCCGGGTGTCGGCAACCGTCCACCATCTCGATCCTGCGCGCTTTCACAGATGCACCGCTTCAGCGGAAGACCACAGACCGACGATCGTTGATGACGACTCGACTCTCTGCGTGCCACCGGACCGCCTGGGCCAGCGCACGACACTCAGCGTCCCGGCCGAGAGCTGTGAGGTCGGCGACACTCATGGTGTGGTCCACCCTGGCGATCTCCTGCTCGATGATCGGGCCTTCATCCAGGTCATCCGTGACGTAGTGAGCCGTCGCACCGACCATCTTGACGCCGCGGTCGAATGCCTGGAAATAGGGGCGGGCACCCTTGAAACTGGGCAACATCGAGTGGTGGATATTGATGGCCTGTCCGGAGAGTTCGTGTGACAACTCCGGCGAGAGTATCTGCATATAGCGGGCGAGAACGGTCAGTTCGACCTTCTCCTCAGCAATGATGTCCAGCAGCTTCCGCTCGGCTTCCGGCTTGGTCTGCGCGGAGATGGGCACGTGGTGGAAAGGCACGCCGTAATGCGCGGCCAGTGGCTCCAGGTCCTTGTGGTTGGAGACGATGGCGGGGATCTCGATCGGCAGCGCGCCGATGGACGTCCGGTAGAGCAGGTCATTGAGACAGTGTCCGAGGCGGCTCACCATGATCAGCACTCGCATGCGCGTGTCCGCCCGCTTGAGGGTCCACGCCATCTCGAAGCGCTCCGTAATCGGTGTGAAACCGGTGGCTGCTTCCTCCGCGCTGACCTCCCGTTCATCGATCGGCGTGAATTCCAGCCGGGCGAACAGCCGCCCGGATGTCGGGTCGTCGAATTGCTGGCTCGCCCGGATGTTGAACCCGCCCTCGAAGAGGTGCGTGGAGACTGCCGCGACGATTCCTGGCTGGTTCTTGCAGGACAGCGTCAGGATGAGACCGCGGTCGGGAGCAGGTCGATCATTCATTGCACTTCATCTCCAGTTCGTGGACAGATTTGGCGCCGCAGTGCTCTCAATGCGAACTCGCCTCGTGCGACCTCTCATCCCATCCCTTGCCCCGGGATCCACGAGGTGCCCGCGAGCGGCACCCGGGCCATCGCGGCGGCCTCGATCGTCAGAGCCACGAGATCGTCGGGCTCGAGGTTGTGCACGTCGGACTTACCGCACGCGCGGGCGAGGGTGGTCAACTCCATCACCAGAGCCTTGAGGTAGTGAGTGACCCGCCGTGCACCGACCTCGGGGTCGAGCCGCTTCTCCAATTCCGGATCCTGGGTGGCGATCCCCACCGGGCACCGCCCGGTGTGCATGTGGTGGCAGTATCCAGGCCTGGTCCCGAGTCGCGCGTAGTCGTCGGTGACGTCGTACTCGGCCCCATCCAGCATGATCCGTGCCGAGTTGCATCCAAGCGCGACGAGCGCCCCCATCCCGATCGATACGGCGTCAGCGCCCAGGGCCAGCGCTTTGGCCACGTCGGCCCCGCTACGGATCCCACCGGAGATGATCAACTGCACCTTCCCGTCCATCCCGATCTCGCGCAGCGCATCGGATGCCTGTCGCACCGCAGGCAGGGTCGGAATCCCCGCGTGTTCCATGAACACCTCCTGCGTGGCTGCCGTGCCCCCGCTCATCCCATCGACGACGATCACGTCCGCGCCAGCGTGACATGCGAGCTTGACGTCGTGGGAGACCCTCGTCGCTCCGATCTTCACGTAGATCGGGACCCTCCACGCCGTCGCTTCGCGTAGTTCGTTGATCTTGATGGTCAGATCATCCGGACCGGTCCAGTCGGGATGCCTACTCGCAGAACGCTGGTCGATGCCGGGTGGCAGGGTACGCATCGCGGCGACACGTTCGCTGACCTTCTGACCGAGCAGCATGCCGCCACCACCAGGCTTTGCACCCTGCCCGATGACCACCTCGATAGCATCGGCGCGCTGCAAGTCCTCAGGTCGGAAGCCGTAGCGGGAGGGCAGGCACTGGTAGACGAGGGTCTTGGACGCCTTGCGCTCCTCCTCGGTCATACCACCGTCCCCGGTCGTGGTCGAGGTTCCCATGAAGGTCGCGGCCCGCCCCAAGGACTCCTTGCCGGTGGCGGACAGCGCCCCGAAACTCATCCCGGCGATGGTGATGGGGATATCCAGCACCACCGGCACCTCGGCGTTTCGAGCACCGAGCACCGTCCTGGTGTTGCAGGCCTCGCGGTACCCCTCAAGCGGGTATCGCGATACTGATGCGGTCAGGAAGGTGAGGTCGTCGAACGAAGGGACGTGACGCTTTCCACCACCCCCGCGGATCTCGTACAACCCGGTCTCTGCCATTCTCTGGATCTGCGTGATCCGATGGGGAGGAAGGCTGCCGAAGGTGTCGAGATCAGCGTCGCGGACCTCGGGAACCGAGTTTGGATCGTCTTCTTGTACAGGTTTCATCAGTACTCCTGCCCCCTTAGTGCGTCGAAGTTGTAGAGCTGCCGTGCCGATGCCACCCGTTTTACGTCCTCGGGCGAGATGTGGTTGAACCCGGTCAGCGTCACCAGTTCGCGAACCCGTGCGACATCGACCGCTGTCAGGTCTTCGACCCTGGCGTCGGAGCCCAGTGAGGCGATGGACCCGGCTACATAGATAACTGCCTCGTAGAGTGAGTCGCCAAGCGCGTTCCCCGCATCACCACCGACGAGCATGGTCCCGGCCTGTGCCATGAATCCGCTCATATGCCCGACGTCCCCGGCGATGGCGATAGTGCCGCCCTTGAGCGAGATCCCGGCTCGTGAAGAAGCCGATCCGTGGATGATGGTGATCCCACCATGGGCGCTGGCACCAGCACACTCAGAAGCGCTGCCCTGGACCCGGATGCTTCCAGACATGAGATTTTCACCCACGGACCATCCGACGAAGCCGTTCACGGTGATGTCCGGCCCACCGCAGAGTCCCCCGATGAAGTACCCGGCGTGCCCGTCGATCAGGATGTCCAACTGCTCGGACAACCCGACCGCGAGATTGTGCCGTCCTGCGGGATTGGCAATGGTGACCCGTGAGCCTGCCGGCGAGGAGCGCAGCGCGTGGTTGATCTCGCGGGTCGTCAGCTGCGCACAGTCCAGCACCACTCGGGACTCGGTGCCCTGATCTGCCGCGGCTATCGCTGCCATAGGTGGATCTCTTCCGGCTTGGGCTCGAAGACGTGAGCAGACTCGATGTTCGGAAGGCTGGTCATAGCGATGTACTCCGAGGCGAAGGCCACGTACTCGTCCGTCTCGGCGACCACCATTGGTTTGCAGGCGAACGAGTCGCGAACCACGGCTATCTCGGTATCGGTGGCAACGAGCAACGTATAGAAGCCGTCCATCTCGTTGGCCACCTCCTTGAGTGCGCCATGAATACCGCTGCCATAGCTCAACTCTCGCCCAATCAGACGGGCCGCGACTTCGGTGTCGTTGTCGGTGACACACTCAATGCCCTGCTCCGACAGCCGCCGACGGACCGTCGCGGGGTTCGAAAAAGACCCGTTATGCACGACTGCAAGATCCGGAGTCGGCGCGAACGGGTGGGAGTGGTCGGGGGTGACCGCGGACTCCGTGGCCATCCTGGTGTGACCGATGGCCTGAAAACCCTGCCTGGTGCCGATGGCGTTACGTCGACAGATCTCGGCGGGACCGCCGGTGTCCTTGACAATCTCCATGGAACGACCGGTACCGGTGACGACAGCATCGGGGCGCAGCCGCAACACGTGTGCCACCACGCGCGCCTGGTCATCCGGCGCAACGAGAACGACCCCGTTGGGGCGTATCCGTTCGCACTGCACCTCCTGGCCCAGCTCGGCGCAGAGTGCATCGGCCAGACCCTGCGCTGCGCTGCGAGTGAGGTCCCCTGCGTCCGCCTGGTCGAGCGTGACTGAGTATCGGAGTCGGCCGACAGGGACGGGATCGGAGAAAATTGCCATACCGGCCGAATCCGACCCACGACTGGACATGCAGTTCAGCATCGGCACGATCAGCGATCCGAGCTCGGCTTCCCGGGCGCCTGTCTTCAGATGGAGCCCCACGATTCCGCACATAGCCACACCTCTCGCTTACTGAGCAGAAGGTGCCACGACCTTTGGCTCTTTTTGCAGACCAATCTGTCTACCCTGATGAAACCCTATCCACAGGAGGGTGTCAAGAGCTCGCGAGGCGCAACGACGGCCTCTCAGCCGGTCATCACGGAGCGGATTTCTGATCAGCGGATCTCTGCCGATTCGACCTCGACCGGCCCCTCGGCCACATAGGAGAGCAGCTGCTCGCGGGTGCGCTGAATGTGCGCTCGCATCAGGCTGGAAGCCACCGGAGACATCCCGTCACGGACCGCCTCGTAGATGGCCTGATGGTCGGACACGACGTCGGCACGGGGCTCACGAAAAGCAAGCATGTCGTAAGGGAGAAACATCTCGTTGCGAGCCTTCGACACGGCCACGGTGAGTCGATTGTTTCGCGCAGCTCGGCCCAGTGCCGAATGGAACTCGGCATCGGTGGTGCGAAACCCATGGTGGTCGCTCACTTCGTGGGCGATGGCACCCATGTTTCGAATTGCGGCACGCATCCGGGCCAGATCGGCACGCGTACTGCGTTGCGCGGCCAGATAGGCGACATGGCTCTCCACCGCAATCCGGAATTCGACGAGGTCATCGAGTTCACCCCGGTGATTGCGAAGTCTGCGGCGCCAGGCCTCGGCGGGCCGCGACAGCATGGTGACGAACGCACCGCCCGTCGAGCCTCGCCTCACGTCGATATAGCCCTCTTCTACCAGCACCCGCAGGCCCTCGCGCACACTCACCCTCGAGACGCCGAGCAGCGCCGCGAGTTCACGTTGAGGAGGCAGGCGATCACCGGGCTGGTACTCACCCACGTGGATGCGTTCACGAACGATCCTGGCCACGGCCGCACTCGTGCTGACGGGCGAAATAGGCGAGGACATCCTTGGATCTTATGGGAACCCAGTCGACCCACAACCGTTTCAGCAGCTGCCTACTGACCAGGCGGACGCCGATTCACCGACCTCGCCACAGGCGGCCTGGCATCTGTCGCGATCGGCAGTTGAGATATCCCTGATCGCTCTTTGCGTCGCACCGAAGTCCCCATGCGGCGGTCGACCCTCCCATAAGGTCTGCAGATATGGATCGAGAACTTGCCGCCGACCGCGAGCACGGCGACAGCCAGCGCGCCGACCAGGCCGCGCAGGAGGACCTCAGGGGAACGATTGGGCGACGACTGCATGAGTATCGACTCGACCTGGACTGGACGTTGGCCCAATTGGCCGGCCGCAGCGGCGTATCGAGAGCGATGCTCTCCAAGATCGAGAACGCGCAGACGACTCCGGCCCTGGAAACCCTCGTGCGCCTGGGAGAGGCCCTGTCGGTCCCGGTGACCTCTTTCTTCCGCGGCCTGGCCGACGAACAAGACATGCTGCACGTGAAGGCGGGCAGGGGCCTGGACATCCAACACCTGGGTGACAACGCGGGGCGCTCCTACCATTCCCTGGGCCGACTGCGGTTCCCCCACGACCGACTGGAACCCACGCTGGTCACCATTGATCGCGACGAGCGCGCGTTTCCTTTGTTTCAACACAACGGCAGCGAGTTGCTCTACGTGATCTGCGGCAGCCTTGAATACGCCTACGGGGAACGGGTCATCAAGTTGGAAGCGGGTGATTCCCTGCTGTTGCTGGGTGAGGTGCCGCACGGCCCGAGCAAGCTGAACGAACTGCCGATCCAGATGATCTCGGTGAAGGCCGTCAACTCGAGAAGCTGAGCTCGGAGTCATCGACAGATCGCCTGAAACTTCTGTCTACTGCAGGTAGACAGCGTCTTACGGGTCGCTTAAGCTCTCGAATAGTCTTACTTTCACGGGCCGGGAGCTCAACATGAAGACACGATCCCAAGGCGATCTCGGACGTCCATCGAGGAAGATCTCGGGGCACTCCGCTCTCTCGCTGCTTGCCCAGGGGGCCCGAAAGGCACACTCCTGGCCCCAGGTCTGGAACAGCCACGACCTTCAACGTTCCTACGACGTAGTGATCATCGGTGGCGGGATCCATGGTCTGGCAACCGCCTACTACCTCGCCTCCCGGCACGGCATCACGAACGTGGCAGTGCTCGAGAAGGGGTATCTGGGCAGCGGCGGTTCAGGCAGGAACACCGCCATCGCGCGATCCAATTACCTCACCCCCGAGGGCGTCGCCTTCTACGACCGTTCACTGAAGCTTTACGAGAACCTGTCGGCAGAGTTGAACTTCAACATCATGTTCTCTCAGCGTGGCCACATGACCTTGGCGCACAACGACTCCTCGCTGCGCACGATGCGCTGGCGCGCTGAGGTGAACAAACTCCAGGGTATCGACTCAGAGGTCATCGGTCCCGACGAGATCAAGACGCTCGCACCACCGCTAGACGTATCCGAGAACACCCGTTTCCCGATCCTCGGCGCGCTGTACCACCCCCCCGGCGGCATCATCCGGCACGACGCGGTGGTCTGGGGCTACGCCCGCGGCGCCAACCTGTACGGCACCCACCTGCACCAGCAGACCGAGGTGCTGGGGATCGAGACCTCGGGAGACCAGGTCAAGACGGTCAGGACGAACAGGGGCGACATCAGCACCAATACCGTCCTGAACTGCACAGCTGGTTGGTCCTCCCTGATCAACGACATGGTCGGCGTACGCTCGCCGATCGTGACCTCGCCGCTGCAGGCTGCAGTGACCGAGCCCGTCAAGCCGTTCCTCGACACCGTTATCGTCTCGGGAAGTCTGCACGTATACGTCAGCCAGACCGCCCGCGGTGAACTGGTGTTTGGTGCCAGCGTCGACCCATTCGCCCAGTACTCCATGCGTGGGTCTCTCGACTTCATCGAAGGCCTTGCCGGGAACGTCCTGACGCTGATGCCAGGACTGTCGAAGATGCGACTACTGCGCCAGTGGGGCGGCCTGTGTGACATGACGCCCGACTACAGCCCGATTATGGGCACTACCGGCGTCGGCGGTTTCCTCGTCGACATCGGCTGGGGCACGTACGGCTTCAAGGCCGGCCCTGTCTCCGGTGAGCAGATGGCTGCTCTGATCGCAACCGGAAGAACCCCTGAGCTCATCGCACCCTTCGGCATCGACCGCTTCCTCGCCGGCCAACTGGTGGGTGAGAAGGGTGCCGCTTCCGTTGGTCACTGACCTGCCGTCCGATGCACCTGAGTCCGCGCAGCACCTTGTCTTCCTCCGGAATGAGACCCACAGATGATGCATCTTGCCTGTCCCTGGTGCGGATACCGCAACGTGAGCGAGTTCGCGTACGAGGGGGAACTGGTCAAGCGA
Source organism: Actinomycetales bacterium (assembly GCA_038199265.1). GTDB lineage: Bacteria > Actinomycetota > Actinomycetes > Actinomycetales > Dermatophilaceae > Allobranchiibius. The sequence continues at coordinate 18,993 of JBBPZD010000066.1, forward strand.
CCTGACCCGGCGACAACGACGCCGCAGGAGTGGCGTTCCTACCTCTATCTGCGTGCCAACACAGCGGGTCAGATGGAGGAGGGCTGGTATCACCGCGCGGGGTGCCGACGCTATTTCGAGGCCGTCCGTGACACCACGAACAACACGGTGCTGGAAACTCGACGTCCCGGCCATGGCAGCACCGTCGAGGGTTCGAACACTCAGGCCAGCGATATCAGTCAGACGACTGAAGGAGCGTCGGTATGAGCGCCGAGGCCGGTTCCGCCAGGCTCCCCGCCCAGGTGGGTGAGCGAATCGATCGCGCCAGAACGGTGCGCTTTCGTTTCAACGACAAGACCTACGTGGGGTACGACGGCGACACCATTGCCTCCGCTCTGGCTGCCAGCGGTGTGCGTGTCTTCAGCCGTAGCTTCAAATACCACCGACCGCGTGGAATTCTCACGGCAGGTTGGCTGGACCCGAACCTGATGATGCAGGTCGGGGACGAACCCAACGTCCGCACCGGCCATCGACTGATCAGCGAGGGTATCGACGTCCACAGTCAGGATGCCTGGCCGTCACTGAAGTTCGACGTCAAAGCCGTCAACTCGGTCATCGGTCGTTTCCTCGCGCCGGGGTTCTACTATAAGACCTTCATCAAGCCGCAGGCCCTGTGGCCAACGTACGAGCGGATACTCAAGCGGTTCGTCCATGCCGGGCACATCGACCTGGCCACACCTCACGTGATGCGGGACAAGACCTACGCTCACCCAGACGTGCTGGTCGCCGGTGGTGGCCCGGCCGGGATGGCCGCCGCGCTCGCAGCAGCACGCAGCGGAGCCCGGGTGCTGCTCGTCGACGAGGACCACGACCTCGGCGGCCACTGGCTGTGGTCCGGTCTCTCCCGTCAGGCGGACCTCGAGGTATTACGCGCTGAGGTGGGATCGAATCCCGACATCACCGTCTACAGCAACTCCGTCGTCATAGGCCGCTACGACGACAACTGGTTCGGGGTGATCGTTCGCGACAAAGGTGATCAGGAGCGTCTGATCAAGGTGCGGGCCAAGGTTCTCGTTGCGGCCCCCGGTCTGGTCGAGCGTCCCTACGTCTTCGCCGGGAACGACCTCCCTGGCGTCATGCTGATGACCGGTGCCCTGCGGCTCATCAACAGATTCGCAGTCAAGCCCGGACAGCGGGCTGTGGTCTTCACCGCCAACGAGCACGGTGATACGGGCATCGATGATCTGCGACGTGCGGGCGTGGATGTGGTGGCGGTGGTCGACGGCCGTAAGCAGGAACAGATCGTCCGGGCTACCGGACATGGCAGGGTCGAACAAGTTGAAATCTCGGGAGGGCGTCTGGTCGATGCTGACCTGCTGGTGACCGCCGTCGGATGGACAGCACCCACATCCCTGCTGAACATGGCCGGTGACCGCCCGGTCTACTCCCCCATTGCCGCCCGTTTCTTTCCGTCACAGCTCCCCTCGGATGTGATGGCGACCGGTGGGATTGTCGGCGACGGCACTGATCAACAGGTGCTCGCGCATGCAACTGCCATCGGGCAGGAGGCTGCCCGCCGCGCGAACAACACTCTCGTCCTGCTGTCGATTTGTTCGCCCACCCTCCCGGATGGGGCCGCTCAGCCCACCACGGACGAGTCCCAGATCGACATCCCTGGATTACCTCGCACGCCACACCCCGAGTTGTTCCGATCCTCGACGCATGGGTTCGTCGACTTCTCCGAGGACGTGTCGAGCAAGGACCTATTCAGCGCGGTCCGCGAGGGGTACGACTCCGCAGAGCTCGCAAAGCGGTACACCACGGCGACGATGGGCCCACTGCAGGGCAAGCTCGAACTCATCAACTCGGTTGCTGTCATCGCAGAGGCGAACTCCGCGAGCATCGCCGAAACGGGCACCACCGTATGGCGTCCCCCCTACGCACCGACGACACTCGGGGCGCTCGCCGGTAGGGCACTTGACCCCACCCGCTTCTCACCGATGCACCAGTGGCACGTAGACCACGGTGCGAAGCCGTTGATCGCCGGCGCCTGGATACGTCCGGAGCACTACGGCGACCCCGAGGCGGAGGTGCGCGCCGTCCGCACCTGCGTCGGCATCATCGACGTGACACCCATTGGAAAGCTCGACCTTCGTGGCCGAGATGTGCCGGCGCTGTTGGAACGCCTCTACGTGAACAAGTGGCGCAAACTCCGCGTCGGCAGCGTGCGTTACGGCGCCATGTGCGCTGACGACGGTGTTGTGTTCGACGACGGGGTCACTGGACGTCTGGCAGAGAACCACTACCTCATGTCAACCACCTCGGGCAATGCTGGCGCTGTCTGGGAGCTCGTCGAGCAACTGCTGCAGACCGAGCATCGCGACTGGGACATCCACTGCACCCCGGCGAC
>JBBPZD010000067.1:0-5656 GCA_038199265.1 Actinomycetales bacterium
GGCGCTGTGCTTGATGACCACGATCTCTTCAGCCGACTTGACCATCCGCTGGCGCATCATCTCACCTGAAACGTCGACCAGTGCGGCTCCCTCCAGAGCCACACCCAACCGGTTGCGGAACTGCATCGGCAGGGAGTCGTCCTCAACCCCGACCCGGCGGGCACGAACGTTTCCGAGGGCCTGACGGATTCCGACGTAGTAGTTGTCGCGGTCCCAGTCGGTGTAGACGATGTTCTCGCCGTAGGACCGGCGCCACGGCATACCCGCGTCGATGTTCGCGGTGATGGTGAACGTCTCGTCCGCCGTCACGACCATCGCGTAGGAGCGACCGAAGTAGGTGAACAGGAAGTCGCTGTAGTACTTGATCGACTGGTAGCTGGTGAGCACCGTGGCGTCGAGCTGCTTGTCCACCATGATCTGCCGCAGCCCAGCTATACGGGACTCCAGTTCGCCGTTGGAGAAGGTGAGCGGCACCTTGGAACCGTTGTGCATCACTTTGAGGCTGGCCAGGTCATTGACGCTGGTGGGGTCCTGAGTAGTGGTCTTGCTGGGCATGGTGGTGGTCATGACGAGACTCCTTCAGACTGCTTCGGTTTGTTTGGTGTCGGAATACTCGACTTCGACCGCTGCATCTGCGGCAGAGGGGGGAGTCGGAGCTTTGGCGAGTGCCTTGTGCGCAGTTTCCTTGGCGAGGAAGACGGCGACCAGTGAGATGAGGGCAGCAGCTGCCAGGTAGTAGGCCGGCGCGAGTTTGCTGCCGGTGGTGTTGATCAGCAGTGTTGCAACGAACGGTGCCGTACCGCCGAAGATCGCGTTGGAGAGGTTGAAGCTGATCGCGAATCCGCTGTACCGCACGTGGGTCGGGAACAGCTCGGCCAGGAAGCTCGGCAGCGTGCCGTCATTCAGGGTGAGCATGCCGCCCAGCACGATCTGGACCACCAGGATCATCGCGAACGAGCTGGTGTCCAACAGTGCGAACGCCGGCACGGTCAGGAAGAAGAAGAGCACCGAGGCCGTCATCAGTACCCGACGTCGCCCGAACTTGTCCGAGAGCATTCCGGTGCCGAAGATGAACGCGATGTACGTGACCAGCGCGAGCGTCGTGGCGATGTACGACTTGGTCTTGTCGAGCCCCATCTCCTCCGACAGGTACGTCGGCATGTAACTGAGGATCACGTAGAACCCGACCGCGTTGAGCACGACAGCGCCCGAGGCGATCAGGCCGACGCGCCAGTACTGTGTCAGCAGGGTGCGGGTCGGCGCCTTGATGGCGTCGTCCTTCGCTGCGAGCTCCCGGAATTCTGGGGTGTCCTCCAGCTTGTTGCGAATGTACCGGCCGATCAAGCCCATCGGCGCTGCGAGTAGGAACGGCAGCCGCCAGCCCCAGCTGTTCAATTGGGGCTCGGTGAGAAGCGAGCTCAGCAGCGCAGCGATGAGCGACCCGAGCAGCAGACCAGCGGCGGTCGAAGCGGGAACGACTGCGGCGTACAGACCACGCTTGCGCGGGGGTGCGTACTCGACCAGAAAGGCAGAGGAGCCGGCGTATTCACCGGCTGCAGAGAAGCCCTGCACGAGGCGGATCAGGAGCAGTAGCCCGGGGGCGAACATACCGACGGTCGCGTACGACGGCAGCAGACCGATGCAGAAGGTCGCCCCCGACATGATGAGGATCGAGGCCGCCAGCGCGTTCTTACGGCCGATTCTGTCTCCGAGGTTGCCCCAGAAGAACCCGCCGATCGGGCGAACCAGGAAAGACACCGCGAAGAGCGCGAAGGTCGCGAGCAGTGCTGCCTTCTTGTTGCCCGAGGGAAAGAAGACCACCGCGATGGTGGTGGCGAGGTAGCCGTAGACCGCGTAGTCGAACCACTCGACGAAGTTGCCGATGAAGCTCGCGATGACGACGCGACGGCGGGTAGCGGAGGTGACACCCTCACCGTCATTTGCCCGCACCCGACCGCTCAGCGACAGCGCCTCGGAAGATTTGCGGGGATCCGGGGTTGAGCTGGGTATGTCGCTACTGGACATGGCACCTACCTCATTAGTGGTTGCGTTCAGCGCAACCGTGTTGCAGACAAGGTATGACCCATGCCACATCCCGTCAACCCCCCATCAGGGTCGGGCGATCGAGGGGGATGTGGTCAGCTGGGCGGGCGGCGCCAACGCACGCCCACGAAGGCCGCAAGCGTCAGACCCGCTACGAGCGAGGCAACCCACGCGCCGGGCGCAGCACCACCGGACGAGAGCCAGATCAGTTGACCCATGATGAAGGTGACGCCGATCAGTGAGGCGGTAGACAACACAGTGTCGACTTTCGCCCACGGAACACGACCGGACCGGCCGCTCTCCCATTGCAGTATGCAGACGCAGGCGGCGTAGAAGAACATCGCCCAGAATATGGCTGCAGTCGTCGACGGGGAGGTGCTGGCTACCAATGGACCCCCGACCGCGAGAGCCAGCACGCCCGTCGCAGCAACCGCAAGATCGACAGTCCCAGGACGCTGGTGAGCAGACGGATATTTCACAGTTTCAGTATGGATACCTTCAGCCCCGCCTCCCCTGCCGCCCACGCAGAGAATAGTGCATTTTGCCTGTGAAAGTCTTCTCCGACCACCCCTCAACAGCTAAAATGTAAATATGTTCGATACACGTCAGCCTGACGGTGGCGCTACTGTCGCATCGCTGTCCGCGGGGGGAAATTCAGTCGCGGATGGTGCGTTTGATTGAGGTTGCCGGCGACCTATCCGGTGATGAACGCCTCGGACAGATCGCTGCCCTCGAAGCGTTGGCAGGTGCCGCTGCTGCCGCGCAGGCTTCGTTGACGGTCGACCTGTACGACGCCCAACGAGCTGTCGACCAGTGCCGGCCTGAAGCAGGCTAATACTGCCCGGTGCGTGGGCGCGACTGTCGCCCTGGCCCGGCGGGAAATCCCCGCACCGCGGATCCCTCGGCCTCGGCCTCGCCCAAGCCCTGATCGAAGAACTACCCGGCACGTTCAGTGCGCTCCGCCGCGGTGAAATCTCCGAATGGCGGGCCACGATCGTCGCCCGCTAAACAGCGTGCACCACCCGCGAAGTGCGCGCCCGGATCGACACCCGCATCGCCGATCAGCTCGCGAAGATCTCTGATCGGCGTGCTCAAGCCCTCGCGGCCGGAGTCACCGCCGAACTGGACGCCGCCAGCGTCGTCGCGAAACGCTCCCGCGCCGTCGCCTCCCGTCGCGTATCAGTACGACCCGCACCCGACGGAATGGCGATCCTCACTGCGATCCCGCCCTATGCTGACGCGATCGCAGCCCAGATCGCCCTGCAACGCGCCGCCGGAACCACCGCCCACGGCGGTGGGTAAACACGCTCATGCGGCCAGCTCTTGGCCGACCTGCTCAACGAACGCCTCATCGGACGAACAGTTGGCACCGGCTAGGACGTACGTATCAACCTCGTCATGACCACCGACGCCCTCTCGCGGGCGGCACCACACCCGCCCGACTCGACGGATACGGCCCCATCCCCGCCGACCTCGCTCGCCAGATCGCCGGAACGGGTGCCACCAACGAGTAACAGCAGGCCGCACGCACGACAATCCGGCGCCTGTTCACCGCACCCGGCGAATCAGACCTGGTCCAAATGAAATGAATCAGTGCGATCAAAGAATAAGCCCGGGTCAACTACCGCTTACCCAGGGGCGCCTCCCCCACCGTTCGTGGAAGCATCTCTGATGCGGACTACGCCGCATCCAAGCAGCTCGAGGACGCCACCGGCCGGTCTCAGAGCGAACTAGTCCGCGAAGCCGTGCACAACCTGCTGACCGAGCACAAGCTCGTCAGCTGATCATCTGCTGTCTCGCCGCCGCGCGTGTCGACTTGACCAGAACAGCGCGCGCCGCCTGGCGGGGGCCTAGCCACCGCGATGCTCGCCCCCACGAACGTCGCAACAGCCTTGCCACGGTGCGTCGCGGTCTGTGCCTGAGTGGCGCGTCAGCCATCGCCTCGTCCTCGAGTAGAGCTTCGACGATGCGGACGTCGCGCGTTCCTGCAGTCGTGGGGTTGACCCCGTTTGGTGGACATCGGTCTAAGCGGCCTGAGCGACCGCGGTGATGAGTTGGTGTTCGAACGTTACCGGGCTGATCTGCCCGAGCGCGCTGTGGCGGCGGGCACGGTTGTAGACCTGCTCGATCCAGGTACTGACCCCGGTGATGGCTTCGGCGTGGGTGTCGAACCAGTACCGGTCGTAGTACTCGGTCTTCAGGGTTGACCAGAACGATTCCTGCTGGGCGTTGTCCCAACAAACCCCCGTCCGGCCAACGGATAGGCGCACGTCGAGATCTCTGGCGACATCGGCCAGTTGGGTGCTGGTGTACTGGCACCCGCGATCAGCGTGGAAGGTCACCCTGGCCGTGGGGCCGGTTTCCTCGCCGCGGAAGGTGACTGCCCGCCGCAGCGCGGCCTCGACAACGTCGGTGTGCAAACTGTCGGCGAAGGCGTACCTCAGGACCCGTCGGGAGCACCCATCACGGACCGCGCATAGGTACAACCAGCCTTGGCCGGTGTCCAGATACGTGAGGTCAGAGGTCCACACCCGGTTCAGGGCGCCTCGGTCGAAACGTCGGGCGACGAGGTCTGGGATCGCGTGGACCGCGGTGTCGGTGATGGTGGTGACTGGTCGCCACGGGCGCGGGCTGATCCCACGAATCCCGTTCGCGGCCATCAGCTTCGCGACAGTCTTACGGGAGACGACCTCGCCGGCCTCGCGTAGATCGGCCACGATCCGCGGGGAACCATAGACCCCAGCGGACGCGTCGTGCGCGACGCGGATTTTCACCGTCAAATCCCTGCGCCGGCTAGCCCGCGGACCCGGCTGCCCACCCGTCCGGCGGGCAGCCCAGGCGTAGTACCCCGACCGGGACACGTCTAGTAGTTCTGCCATTCGGGTCACGCCCCGGCCGGGTTCAGGAGTGGCCTTCTCCGCATGCATCACTGCGAACGCCTGCTCAGGTTGCAGTTCTCCGCCACGAAGAAGGCCGCCTTAGATTTAGGGAGTCAACGCAACGGGGCTGGCGAAAGTAGGAGTGATGGGTCGGATCGGTCGTCCTGGAATGTCGGATGAAGACAAAACGCAGGTTTGGCAGCTATGGAGGGCCGGTGAATCCATCAGCAGCATTGCCCGAGCGCGGTCGAAGCCGCCTGGTTCGATATACACGGTCTTGAAACATCACGGTGGGATTGCTCCGGCGCTTCGTCGTCCTCGGCTTAATCATCTGAGTGTGATCGAGCGGGAGCTGATCTCGCGTGGTTTGTCCGCCGGCGATTCGCTGAGGGCCATCGCGCGCAGGGTCGGACGGCCAGTGTCCACCGTGAGCCGGGAGGTCAACCGCAACGGCGGCTGCGAGTCGTATCGAGCTGTAGCCGCACAGCAACGAGCACTGGAGCAATCGAGGCGACCGAAGCTCTCAGCGTTGCAGGCCGACCCGGTTCTTTGTGCGCTGGTGATCGACCTGCTAGGCCAGGAGTGGTCACCTGAACAGATCGTGGGCCGGCTGCGTCTGATGCATCCCCAAGACCCATCGATGAGGATCAGCCACGAGAGCATCTACCGAGCGATCTACACCACGAGGTGGAACGCAATACCGAAGCACATGTGCCACAAGTTGCGCACGAGAC
>JBBPZD010000068.1:0-14049 GCA_038199265.1 Actinomycetales bacterium
CGCGTATCACCAAGCCCGGCGGCCTGGTCGCGGTGACGGTGCCGCGCAACTGGCCCGAGCAGATCTGCTGGAAGCTCTCGGACGAATACCACCAGGTCGAGGGGGGTCATGTGCGGATCTTCAAGGCATCCGACCTCGTCGCACGCTTGGTCGCCACGGGGCTGGAACCGATCGGTCGACACCACGCGCACGCACTGCACTCGCCGTACTGGTGGATCAAATGCGCGTCGGGCACCGAGAACGAGAACCTGCTCACGCGCAGTTACCACCGGTTGCTGGTGTGGGACATGATGTCGGCGCCCAAGCTGACCCGGCTGACCGAGCGGGCGCTCAACCCGGTGCTCGGCAAGAGTTTCGTGGTCTACCTCCAAAAGCCGGTATGACCCGGCAGCTCGAGGTGCCGGGTGTCCTCTCGGCTGAACAGCTAGCTTGCACAGGTCAGTTCATCGCGTTGCAACAGTTGGCGGATGGCGGTATCCCGTGGTTCGAGGGCGGTCACCTCGACCCGTGGGACCACGTCGAGTCAGCAATGGGCCTGTCTGTGACGGGCCATCACGCCGCAGCGCTCGCCGCATTCGACTACCTCGCGCGCACCCAACGCGCTGACGGGTCATGGCCTATGGAGGTCCGCGACCGCGTCGTCGTGAACGAGTCCGCTGACACCAACCAGTGCCTCTACATCGCGACCGGTGTGTGGCACCACTACCTGGTGACCAGTGACGTCGACATGCTCGAGCGGTTCTGGCCGACGGTCGAGCGCGCCCTGCGCTTCGCGCAGTCCGCGCAACTCGAGTCCGGTGCGCTCGCCTGGGCGGTCTCCGAGGTGGGTGTGGTGCAGGATTTCGCCCTGGTCACCGGCAACTCCAGTGCCGCCTTGTCCTTGGAGTGCGCAGTGCTGATCGCGGAGCGACTGGGCCGTGACCGACCAGCCTGGCGTTCGCTGCGGGATTCGGTCCATCACGCGCTGCGTACCGCGCCCGAGTTGTTTGCCGACCGCGACCGCTTCTCGATGGACTGGTACTACCCGGTGCTCTGCGGGAGTTTCCGTGACGATGCGGGGCGGGCGCGGGTGATGTCCGACTGGGGCCGGTTCGTCTGGGCCGATCGCGGTACTCGCTGCGTGGACGACCAACCGTGGATCACCGCGGCAGAGACCGCCGAACTCGTTGCCACCCTCGACGCACTTGGCGAGCGCGATGTTGCAGCAACCATGTTCGCCGACGTGCAGTTCCTCCGGCACGAGGAGTCCGGCGGGTACTGGACCGGCAGGAACATCCCGCAGAACCTGCTGTTTCCCGTGGAACGCACCACCTGGTCGGCTGCCGCAGTGCTCCTGGCAGCCGATGCGCTGACCCAAACCACCGGTGGGGCCGCTCTCTTTCGCAACGCCGGCTGCACATCTGCCCGGAGGACCCCGCCCCTCGACGTTTTGCCTACCCTTCGATGACGAGGTGGTCGTGATGGTTCCTGATGGCGTTGCGGCGCGGGTCGCGCAGCTGACCGGATTCATGCCGATTGACGAAGGTGAAGCACTCTTCGAGGTCGCATGCACGGCGGGCTCAGGTAGCTGGCTGGAGATCGGCACCTACTGCGGGAAGTCGACCTATCTGCTCGGCAATGCGGCCCGTATCGCGGGTGCCCGGCTGATCACCGTCGATCATCACCACGGTTCGCAGGAGAATCAGCCCGGCTGGGAATGGCACGACAGGTCGATGGTCGACCCGGTCAGCGGGCGGCTCGACACCCTGCCTTACTTCCGCCCCGTGCTCGATGAGTTGGCGGACGTCTGTTCCGCCGTCGTCGCGCAGACCGAGGTCGTCGCGCAGTGGTGGGCGACGCCGATCGAGCTGCTGTTCCTCGACGGAAACCACACCGAGAAGACCGCTCAACACGACTACCGGGCGTTCGCACCGCACGTGGTTCCCGGCGGTCTGCTGCTGGTGCACGATGTGTTCCCCGATCCAGCCGACGGCGGGCAGGCCCCGTGGCACGTCGTGGAGGCCGCGCTCGCCGGCGGCTTCGAGCAGGTGGCCCAGCATCGCTCGCTGCGCGTCCTACGCCGCCCTTAGCGGGTTCGCGCGGCGAGCACAGCCCTGCCTAGATCGAGGGGGCTCGCTGGCTGTCCAGCGACGGCAACCGCAGCCTTCAGGTCTACCCGACGCAGGCCGCTCGCACAGCCGAGGGCGACACCCCGTGGCTGCCGCGTGGCGAGAGGTGATTCACCTTCGCCCCGGCGGCTACTGCAGACGGCGTTGCCGAGTCTGTGAGACGTTGACGGCAGCGTGACCTATTCCCAGAACAAGTAGTCACACCGCTGGAGGTGCACCCGTGCACGTCGATCTGATCGTGAAGAACGCCAACGTCCTGACGATGGATGACAACTGTCCGACAGCCGATGCGTTCGCGGTCTTGGGCGACCGCATCGTCGCAATCGGTGAGGTCACCGCTCTGCGGGCCGACCGGGTACTGGATCTGGCCGGAGCGACGGTCGTGCCCGGGTTCGGAGACGCGCACAACCATATGGCCTGGTACGGCTTGAGCCTTGACGAAATCGACTTAGGGGCATGCACCGAGCTGACCGAGCTCTACCGGCTTGTCGGCGAACGAGCAGCCCAACTTCCCGGTGATGCGTTCGTCATCGGAAGCGGTTACGACCACACGAAGTTGGGTGGACACCCGCACCGGACGGAACTGGACCGGGTCGCGGGAGGACGCCCGGTCTGGCTGACCCACCGATCGGGACACATGTGCTCGGTTAACTCCGAGACGTTGCGCCTGACGGGCGTCCTGGGCGGCTCCGCAGTCGTTCCGGAAGGTGGCGAAGTCGTTCGCGACAGCGACGGTGAGCCCACCGGGTTACTTGAGGAACAGGCTCAGAACCTGGTGGTTTCGCTGGTCACCCCGTACTCGCTCGACCTGCTGACCTCCGCAGTGTCGCGCGCTTCGGCCCGGTTCGCTGCGCAGGGCCTGACCCATGTCACGGAGGCCGGTATCGGGGCCGGCTGGTTGGGCAAGAGCCCGCTCGAGTTGGCTGCCTATCAGCAGGCCATCGAGCAGGGCACCCTGGACGTGCGGGTGCAGCTGATGCCGACCATCGACGCGCTGCACCCGGTTCAAGGGCACGCCGACGATCCGATGACACTGGGTCTCGACCTGGGCATGCGTTCTGGTTTCGGGGATGACCGCCTGCGCCTCGGTCCGGTGAAGATGTGGCTGGACGGATCACTGCTCGGTCGGACTGCGGCGATGAACGAACCGTTCTGTCACGACACCCGGCACGGCTACCTGCAGGACGACCCGGACAAGATGCGCGACGCGTTGATCGCCGCACACGTCGGCGGTTGGCGGGTCGCGGCCCACGCCATCGGTGACCGGGCGATCGACTTCGCCCTGGGCGTCTTCGAGGAGGCACAGCGCCGACATCCGCGCCCCGACATCCGGCATCGGATCGAACACGCCGGCGTCACGAGCACAGCTCAGGTGCAGCGGATGGCCGCGCTCGGTGTCACCCCGCTGCCCCAGATTCGGTTCCTGCACGACATCGGCGATGCGATGGTGGCGGCAGTGGGCCCAGAACGGCGCGACTCGCTGTACCGGCACGCGTCGTTCCTGCACGCGGGCCTACGGGTGCCCGGCAGTTCAGACCGCCCCGTCGCTGACGGCGCTCCGCTGGCGGCGATCGAATCGATGGTGACCCGGTTGACCTCGACCGGCGCACTGGTAGGACCCGACGAGCGCGTCGATGTATTCACCGCGTTGCGTGCCTACACCCTCGACACGGCGTGGATCGCCGGAGAAGAGCACCGACGCGGCTCGTTGACTCCCGGGAAGCTGGCCGACTTCGTGGTCCTGGGCGACGACATCACCGTCATCGATCCGACCCGGATATCAGCAACCGAGGTGGTCGCTACCTTCCTGGGTGGCGAATGCATGCATGGCGCCGACCGACTCGGCGGTTAGACGGTCAGGCGGGGGAACCGTCGGCGTAGTCCGGCGTGGTGCGCACCAATGAGGACATCCGCTCGCCCGGACACCCCGGAACGGTGTCGAGGATGTCGTCTACGTCGATGCCGCGTTTCTTACCCAGGTATTCATAGACGGCGAAGATCACCAGACCGACCGCCAGCCAGGGCAGATAGATGGCGAAGGTCGTCAGGTCTCCCCATCGACCGGTGAACAGTGCGATCCAGTCGGCGGCCTGGGTGATGATCGCGATAGCCCCGACGCCTCCCAGGACAACTGGTATGTAGAACCACCTGCCGGGGTGGAAGGCGGCGCGCCTGGCGAGTTCGGGTCGTTTCACATAGATATAGAAAGCAGCAGCTGCCACCGTGATGTAGGCGACGAGGTAGGAGAAGGTCGCGATCGCGATGGCGCGGTCCAGGCCTCCGCTCCACAACATCAGCAGGCTCGCGCAGATGTACAAGGTGAACAAAGACCAGTGCGGGGTACGGAAACGCTTGTTGATGTCGGAGAACCAGCTCGGGAAGATCTCGTCCCATGACCACGAGTAGGGCAGCTTGATCGCCGCCATCATCACGGCGTTGACGCTGGTTGCGGTGGCAAGCAGACCGCCGATACCGACGAGAGTGACCGCAGACCCACCGAGGAAGGTGTTGGCAGCGGTGACCAGCGGCTTGTCGGAGTTGGCCAGCACTGTGTAGTCGCTCACGACGCCGTAGATGACGACCGCCGTCAACATGAACAGAGCAACCAGGATGGCGATGCCGCCGATCATCGCCAGCGGCAGGTTGCGGCTGGGATTCTTCACCTCGGCGCCCATCTGCGCGGCTACCTCGATGCCGATGTAGGCGTAGAACAACGGGACTGCGGCAGAGATGAAACCGTTCGTGCCACCGGTGAAGAACGGTTTGTAGTTCGCAACGTCTACGGAGAAGATGCCCGGCAGGACCAACACCAGGATGGCGGCGACCAGTAGTCCGAACATCACGTTCTGGGAGGCGCTGTATGCCTTCGTGCCGAACAGGTTGATCACGAACAACACCGTCAACAGCACGAACCCGGAAACGGTGGGCGAGACATCGGGGAGGAAGACGTTGAGGTAACTACCGAATCCGATGGCCAGTACTGCATCGGCCGCGATGTACCCGAGCCACTTGGTCCAAGTGACGACGAAGCCCACCAGTCGACTGTTGAACGTGCGCGACAGGTAGGTGTAGGAGCCGCCGGCGGCGGGGAAGATCGTCGCCATCCAGCTGTAGTAGGTGACGATGCAGATGCCGACAATCCCGGTGAGTAGCACCCCGAGAATGACACTCGGACCGGTCGTGCTGCTGGCGGTTCCGATGGTGACGAAGAGGCCCGCACCGAGGGTGCCTGCCACCACCGTCGATATCGCGGCCAGTAGACCCATGTTGCGTGCGAGACCTGTGTCGCGATTGCTCGAGACCATTGGTGGAGCCTTCCGGATTGGCTGGTGCCGACGCGATCGGACTGAACCGAAAATCGCGGGGGGTCATCGTTCCGTATCCCCTTTTCCTAGCAAGCACCCACCACGGCGTCAAGACGTTGCGGGCTGAGACGATCTGTTTCGTCACCCAATCACGTTGCTAATGCTGGGAATCAAAACAATCGAAGGTGCGGGCGGATATCAGGGGAACAGCACGTCCGGATCGACGACGAGGTGCAGCACGGCAGGACGACCGCCCTCGATTGCGTTGAGCGCCCGCTGGACGGCAGCGGCCACGTCGCGGTCGAGGATGACCCGTTCGCCGTGTGCACCACACGCCTGCGCTAGCGCTGCGAAGTCGGGGTTGACCAACCCGGTGCCGCTGACCCGGCCGGGGTAATGGCCCTCTTGATGGGCCCGGATGGTGCCGTACTGGCCGTTGTCCATCACGATGATCAGTGGGGCGGCGCCGTACTGGACGGCCGTGGCCAGCTCGTTGGCGTTCATCATGAATTCGCCGTCGCCCGCAACCGAAACGACGGTACGACCCGGATGGTGCAGGCTGGCCGCGACGGCGGAGGGAACGCTATAGCCCATCGAGCCGTTGCGGGTTGCGAGCAGGGCGCCGTAGGAGCGGGTCGGGAAGTAACGCTGGGCCCACAGTGAGTGATTGCCGGCACCGAACGTCACGATCGCGTCAGTCGGCAGCACAGGCACCAGATGAGCCATCAGCGTGTCCATTGAAGCCGCGCCGTCCTCGGGCGCCACGTCCGGCAGGGCCGCACTGCGCTGTTGCCCACGCCGACCGCGCTCGCACCAACGGCGCCACTGCGGACGCCCGGGCACATCCAGTTGACCCAAACCAGCGACGAAAGCCTCGGGTCTGGCGACGATCTGATGGGTTACCGCTCCCGACCTGCCGCGAAGCGAGGTGTCGATGGTCACCAGGATATTTCTCGCCTGCAGGTCCTGTCGGAGGGTGTAGCCGTCGGTGAGGATATCGCCGAGAACGGTGCCGACCGTGACCACGAGGTCGGCCTCTTCGACCATCGCAGCAAGCTCGTCCGTGCGGCTGTAGCCGAGAGTGCCTACGTAGCTGGGTGAGTCCGAGGACACCACCCCGTTGGCCCGCCAATCCGTCGCTGCCGGCAGGTCCCGATCCTCGAGCCAGCGGGTCAGCATGGTTGCCGATTCCTGGGTCCAGTCGTTGCCACCGGTGATGAACAGCGGTCGTTCGGCGCGGGTTAGTGCGACGCTCAGTGCCGATGCATCTGCGGGGGAGACCCCGCCACTCGCGACCTGCAGCACCGGGTGGACCACGCCGGACACCTCGTGGGTGATGACGTCCTCCGGTAGCCCGACGACCACCGGCCCCGGGCGTCCACTGCATGCGGCGAAGAACGCCTCGGCGACGATCTCGGAGGCCCGCTCGGCTTCGTCCACCACGAAGACACGCTTCGCAGTGGTTCCGAACCAACCGTGAATGTCGAACTCCTGAAACGATTCCCGGCTACGGTCCGCGATCGGGATGAGCCCTACGAACAACACCATCGCGGTGGCGTCCTGCCAGGCGGTGTGGATCGCCACGAACGCGTTGGCCGCGCCCGGCCCACGGGTCACCATCGCCACGCCGGGAACTTCGGACAGCTTGCCCTCGGCCTCAGCCATGTAGGCCGCTCCGCCTTCGTGTCGACAGACGATCGTTTGAATACCGGAGTCGTACAGCCCGTCGAGCACGTCGAGATAGCTCTCGCCGGGTACGCAGAAGACGCGGGCGACTCCGTGCTCGGCGAGGCTACTCACGATGGCATGACCGGCGGACGTCGAGCTGACGCTCAAGTGATCTCCTCAGAAGGGGGCAGCAGGTTTCGCTGACGCATTTCCATCGTGGAGGACCGCGCACCTGATGTCCACCGGTGCACTGCGGGGATAGCGTCGGCGCCATGACGGGTGCACTGGACGGATTACTGATCGCTGATTTCGGGCGGGTCCTCGCTGGGCCGTACGCCACGATGATGCTGGCGGATCTCGGAGCGGAGGTGGTCAAGGTCGAGCGGCCGGGCACTGGCGACGACACGCGCACGTGGGGACCGCCGTTCGACGAGCACGGCATAGCGACCTACTACCTCGCCGTGAACCGCAATAAGAGCAGCGAAGCCCTCGACCTCCGTGCGGCCGAAGATCTCGCCACCGCGAAGGGTCTCGCTGCCCGGGCTGACGTCGTGGTCGAGAACTTCCTGCCCGGCGGCATGGACCGTCTCGGGCTCGGCTACGACGCTGTGCGCGCGGTCAACCCGAGCGTCGTCTACTGCAGCATCACCGGATTCGGCCAGGACAGTTCGCTGCCCGGGTACGACCTACTGGTTCAGGCAGTCGGCGGGCTGATGTCGATGACGGGGTCGGCGCCGGGTGAGCCCACCCGCGCCGGGGTGGCCGTGGTCGACGTGCTGACCGGACTGCACGCGACGGTCGGCATCCTGGCCGCGCTGCGCCACCGGGACCGCACCGGCGAGGGCCAACGGGTCGATGTCGACCTGATGTCGTGCCTGCTGTCGAGTCTGGTCAACCAGTCCAGCGGTTACCTGCTCGCCGGGAACATCCCACAGGCGATGGGCAACCGGCACCCGTCACTGGTGCCGTACGAGGTGTTCGCCGCTCGCGATAAGCCGCTCGTGATCGCATGCGGCAACGATGGTCAGTTCCGTTCGTTGGCAGCGGTGCTGGGTAATGAAGCATTAGCGGACGACGCGCGGTACGCGACGAACACGGCCCGGGTGAACAACCGCGACGAACTCGTCCCGCTGCTGAATGTCCTTCTGCGGGAAGCGGACGCGACGGACTGGGCTACGCGTATGTCGGTGGTCGGGGTGCCTGCCGGACCGGTCAACAATCTCGCCGAGGCGTTCGGATACGCCGAAGCCCAGGGCCTCACCCCGGTCGTGGACTGCGGTGGCGTCACCCAGGTCGCCAACCCGATCCGGCTGTCGAAAACCCCGGTCACCTACCGCGCCGCCCCGCCGCGGCTGGGCGGCACCCCGACGTCTGCATAACCGGAGGTCGAGTCGGGTAGGTGACATGGAGATCCAATTCAACGAAGGAGAAACACCATGGCTGATATCGACACCAAGAAGATCCTCGTGATCGTCACCAACTACGGAATCGAGCAGGATGAGCTCACGGTGCCCGTCGCCAAGCTCAAGGGAGCCGGTGCGCAGGTGACGGTGGCAGCGGTCGAGAAGGCTGCGATCGAGACGCTCGTCGGCGACAAGGACCCGGGTCAGAGCGTCGCCGCCGATGTAGCGCTCGGAGACGTCGACGCCAATGACTACGACGCGTTACTCGTTCCCGGCGGCACGATCAATGCCGACACGTTGCGCACGAACACCGACGCCACAGACCTGGTCACGGCCTTCGCCAGCGCCGGCAAGGTGGTCGCGGCGATCTGCCACGGGCCGTGGGTGCTGCTCGAGGCCGGCGTGCTCGGTGGAAAGACGCTGACCTCCTACGAATCAGTCGCCACCGATATCAAGAACGCCGGCGGAAGTTGGGTCGACCAGGCCGTGAAGGTGTGCCCGTGCGAAGGCTGGACACTGGTGACCTCACGTACTCCGGATGATCTGGATGCGTTTGTGCCGGCCATCGTCGAGGCTCTGAGTTGAGCCACCGGCGAACAGCGCGGTGTTAGATGCATTGTTAGCTGAGAATTACCTGGTAGCGGTCTTTTGCACCAACTCAATCCTTATTTAGTAACGATTTCGCATCACGGCTCTGCAGGTCGGTTCGTTCCTCCTATTTTGAATGCGTTCACCGCATCTCTGGAGGTTCTTGATGACCAGCACCACACCGGCCGAGTCGGCGCAGAGCGAGGGCAAGGGCCTGAAGGGCGACGCGCTGGGTGTCATCTCCAGTGTCGTCATCGGCGTCGCCTCGACTGCTCCGGCGTACAGCCTCGCCGCGACGCTCGGTTTCATCGTCGTAGGGGTTGGGGTGCAGGCGCCGCTGATCGTCATCTTGGCGTTCATCCCGATGCTGTTCACAGCCATCGGCTATCAGGAACTGAACAAGGCCGACCCTGACTGCGGCACGACGTTCACCTGGGCCACCCGCGCGTTCGGCCCCAAGACCGGCTGGATCGGCGGCTGGGGCATCATCGCCGCGGACATCCTGGTGATGGCGAGCCTCGCCCAGGTCGCGGGCCAGTACGGGTTCCTGCTGTTCGGCGCCGACAAGATCGGGCGGGACCCCACGAGTAGCTGGGTGCTGCTCGTCGGCGTCATCTGGATCATCGTGATGACGGTCATCTGCTACCTCGGCACCGAGCTTTCAGCCAAGTTGCAGCAGGTCCTGCTGTCGATCGAACTGGTCGTGCTCGTCCTGTTCGTTGTGATCGCACTGGTGCGGGTGTACACGAACAACGCCGTCGCGAGCTCGATCAAGATTCAGTGGTCGTGGTTCAACCCCCTGGAGATTGACAGCTTCTCCACCTTCTTCCGCGGCTTGCTGCTGATGCTCTTCATCTACTGGGGTTGGGACAGCGCCGTGTCGGTGAACGAGGAGACTGCGGACCCCGGCAAGACCCCCGGCCGCGCCGCGATCATCTCGACGGTGATGCTGGTCGTCACCTACACGTTGGTCACTCTGGCGGCGCAGTCCTACGCAGGCGTCGGCAAGACAGGCATCGGACTGGGCAACGAGGACAACTCCAGCGACGTGCTGTCCGTGCTTGGAAACGCCGTCTTCGGTAGCGGCATGTTCGGCAGCATCATGACCCACGTGCTGATCCTGATGGTGCTCACATCGGCAGCGGCCTCAACCCAGACCACCATCCTCCCGACCGCCCGCACCGCCCTCTCGATGGGTGTCTACCGGGCGTTACCGAAGCAGTTCGCGGAAGTTCACCCCAAGTTCAAGACCCCCACCTGGGCCACCCTCGGGTTCGGTGGAATCTCGATCGTGCTGTACGTGATCCTGAACTACACGGCGAACGCAGCGAACGTGATCGCCGACTGTGTGACGGCGCTCGGCATGATGATCGCGTTCTACTACGGCCTGACCGGCTTCACCTGCGCCTGGTACTACCGCAAGACGCTCCGCAATTCGGCTCGTGATCTGTGGATGCAGGGAATCCTGCCGACTCTCGGCGGCATCATCATGTACTTCGCGTTGGCCTGGAGCCTGCACGACAACTGGCTCAGCCCCGCGAAGGAAACGGCCGCGTCCTACACAGGGTTCAACGTGCCTGGCCTGGGCTGGGTCGTCGGCGGCGCGTTCGTGCTCGGGGTCGGCACCATGCTGATCGGTGTGCTCATCATGCTGGTGCTGATACGCAAGATGCCCGCGTTCTTCCGCGGCGAGACCCTCAACCGAAACACCAAGACGCTCGTCCCGGATGTCGCTGAGCTGGAGATTCCGCCGGACCTCGCCTGATCTCAGGCGCCGGTGTCTTCGGCGAGCTTCTTGTGGATCTCGTCCATGTCCAGGCCGCGCAGCTGCTGGATCAGGTCGCTCAGCATCGGCCCCGTCATTGCCCCCGGTTGGGCGAAGACCATCACGCCGTCGCGGAAGGCCATCAACGTCGGGATCGAGCTGATGTTCAGCGCCTGGCCGAGAGCGGGCTCGGCGTCGGTGTCGACCTTGCCGAAGACGATGTCACCGTTCTCGCCGGATGCCTTCTCGAAGACGGGGCCGAACTGCTTGCACGGGCCACACCATTCGGCCCAAAAATCGATCAGCACGATCCCGTCCGTCTTCACGGTGTCGGTGAAGGTGTCGGTGGTCAGTGTCTTCGTCGTCCCGGTGCTCATGCCGCTCCTCGTTCGGGTTCCTGTGGTCTCCCAGCCTTCAGCGTCGATCAGGCCGGGAAGATTCCGAGGCGCTCGGGTCGCCGGCCCACGACGGCACGTGCCCTGGTGCAACAGTGGGGACCATGACAACTACGCACGTCCTCGACGGCTGGGACCAGTCGGCATTCACGGCCGATGAACGGACCCACCCGACCTACCGTCGAGGCACCGGGCCGGGCGTCATCGTGATCCACGAGATTCCGGGCATGACCCCCGAGGTCATCGCCTTTGCTCAGGAGGTCGTCGACGCCGGTTTCACCGTCGTGATGCCGCACCTGTTCGGCGACCCCGGTCGGCCGGTCAGCGCCGGATACGCCGCGTCAGTCGCGTCGAAGTTATGCGTCAGCAAAGAATTCACGACGTTTGCAACCGGTCGCACCAGCCCGATTGCCGGGTGGCTGCGCGCGCTGTCCAGATCGCTGCACGAGGAACTAGGCGGGGTGGGCGTCGGAGTGGTCGGCATGTGTTTCACCGGTGGCTTCGCACTCGCGATGATGGTCGATGAGTCGGTGGCTGCGCCGGTCCTCGCGCAACCGTCGCTGCCGTTCCCCGTGGGCAGCCGCCGCGGCGCGGACCTGGCGCTCAGCCCCGCAGATCTTGCTGCTGTGAAGACGCGCGCTGCTGCTGGGTGCGCCGTTCTCGGGTTGCGCTACGTAGGCGACAAGGCAGTCGGAACGCGTTTCGCAACCTTGCATCGTCAACTCGGAGATGCTTTCACGGCAGTGGAGTTCCCCGGTTCCAAGCACTCCACGCTGACTGCGCACCGTCAGCAGGAGGGCGTCGACAAAGTGCTCGCCTTCCTGCGCGACAGGTTGGGCGCGGCTGCCTAGGCTCGGGCTGTGACATCTGTGGACAACCAGCCGCCGATCCTCGATCTGTTGAGGGAGCGTCGTTCGCCGTCGGTGTTCGACCCGCGCCACGAGCTGCCGGACGTCGACCTCACGTCGTTGCTCGAAGCCGCTCGGTGGTCACCGTCGTGTGGCAACGCTCAGCCGTGGGCGTTCATGGTCGGTCGTCGCGGCGACGCCACCCATCGCCACTTGCTGGCCGCGCTCAGCCGTGGCAACAGTGGTTGGGTGCCGTCGGCGAGCGTCGTTCTGGTGTCGATGGCTCGGACGACGTCCGACAGGAAACCGATGTTCGCGGACTACGCGCGCTACGACCTCGGCCAAGCGGTGGCGCACCTGTGCGTGCAGGCCGCGTCGATGGGTCTCGGCGTGCACCAGTTCGCCGGATTCGACCACGACGAGCTCGCATTTGCCTACGCAGTGCCGCCCGAGTGGACCGTCCTGTCGGGCATCGCCATCGGTCGCCCATGGCCGGTCGATGAGCGCGACGGCGTCGACCCCTCGACTGCGGAGAGGGAACAGCGAGAACGTAAGCGGAAGCCGTTGTCGGAGCTGGCCTTCAGCGGTAGCTTCAGGGAGCCACTCGAACTATCCGCACCCGGACTCACCGAGCCAGGAATCTGAACCAGCACCAGCACGCCACCGGGTCTAAAGTTTCAACGTGTGAACGAGAGCTGGTCAGTCACACCTATCGGGCGCGTCGTGAGTTGTTGCGGGGAAGCGCCGTGAAGGCGCTGCTTTTCGAAGAATTTGGAGCGGGCCCGACGGTCCAGGATGTTGCAGACCCCACCTGTCCCCGCGATGGCGTCGTCATTGAGGTGGGCGCAACCGGGCTGTGCCGCAGCGATTGGCATGGCTGGGCCGGCCACGATCGCGACATTGCGCTGCCGCACGTGCCGGGGCATGAGTTCGCGGGCGTCGTCGTCGAGGCCGGGCCCGGAACTCACGCGATAGTCGGCCAACGTGTGACCGCGCCCTTCGTCTGCGGTTGTGGCGCCTGCCGCACGTGCCTGGCCGGTGCACCACAGGTGTGTGAAAACCAGTTCCAGCCGGGGTTCACCGGGTGGGGTTCGTTCGCTGAACGGGTCGCACTGCCGCACGCCGACCTGAACCTCGTTGAGATACCGGCGGAGCTGGACTTCGCTACGGCCGCAGCACTCGGTTGCCGCTTCGCCACGGCGTACCGAGCCGTGACCGCTCATGCCCGGGTGGTGCCCGGCGACTGGGTGGTCATTTTCGGGTGCGGAGGCGTCGGCCTCTCAGCGACGATGATCACCGCCTCGCGTGGAGGTCGGGTGATCGCGGTCGACAGCGCGGCGCCCGCTCGTGAGATGGCGGGTCGGTTGGGCGCCGAAATCCTGATCGACGCCAACGAGCCGCGGGTGGTCGAACGCGTCCGCGAAATAACCGCTGGCGGGGCCCGCGTGTCGATCGACGCATTGGGCAGCCAGGCCACCTGTCGCGCCGCGATCGAAACCTTGGCCAGGCGCGGGCGCCACATTCAGGTGGGGCTGTTGTTCGGCCACGACGCGTCCACCAGCGTGCCGATGGATCGGGTCATCGCACATGAGTTGGAGCTGTACGGAAGCCACGGCATGGCGGCTGTCGACTACCCCGCCATGCTCGCCGAGATCGCGACCGGGGCCCTGCGCCCGCAGTCTTTGGTGACGGCCAAGGTCGGGCTTGAGGAGCTGGCCGGCCCATGCGGAGCGCTCGCCATGATGGGCGAGCGGCCATCTACTGGTGTCACCGTCGTCATCTTCTAAGGGTGCCATCGGACGCAGGATTTCCTCCGCGGGCGACTTGCAGGTCAGCCGGCAGGTCGCCCGCAATCGCGCCCATGCCCAGGCCAGGATCGCGAACGGGTCGTTGCCGAAAGACTCGCCCAACAGGTAGAAGGCCGCAGCCAGGTGTGTGCACGGCAACGCGTTCCGAGTGTTGTGCTTCA